>CACOIV010000010.1 GCA_902627335.1 uncultured Prochlorococcus sp. | reverse complement strand
TGTTCAGGAAGCAAGAACAGTTTTTGTAATCAAAAGAGGTATGAGCGCAGGATACTCAGGAATAAAGAATGATTTATTCGATTTGCCAAATACTTCGATGGTTTTTGGAGATGCTAAAAAGGTCCTTAGTGAACTTATGACTGAATTAAAGGAATTAGGAGTAGGTGCGAAGTAATATAAATAAATTAGGCGAATTTAGTTTTTTAAAAATTGAAAAATTTGTTGAAGTCTTTCCCTGGATAGGAGGAGATCTTCAAACTATAAGGGATAGCTTATGTTTTAATTTTAAATTAACCGCGAATTCAGAAAAAGTTTTTATTCCAGTTAACAATAATTGTTCAGATGACTACATTAAAGATTATCTCTTAGGTTTTTTAGAATTTCCTAATAATTGCATCCCCAAGGGATTAGTCATAATAACTCATGGATTAGGCGGTTCAACAAAAAGATTTGGATTAAGGAGAATTTCAAAGAAACTTTTAGATGAGGGATATATTGTTTTTAAGCTTAATTTAAGAGGAGCTGGATCAGGAAGATATTTATCAAATAGTAATTACTGTGCTAAGTGTTCAAAAGATATTATCTCAGTAGTAGCTTATTTAAGAAATAAGTTTGAAGAAGAAAAAGAGAACTATAAATTAAATGCTGAGTATTTTCCTATATTTGCGATTGGACTATCCCTAGGTGGGACTATATTCCTTAATGCTTGCATTGACTATAAAAGTAATAATAAAAAGAAATTATTTGATGGCCTTGCTTGTGTAAGTAGTCCTCTGGATTTATTATCCTGTAGCAAATGCATAGATAAACCTAGAAATTTTATTTATCAAAAATGGTTAATTAATCGCCTTAAGAGTCAAGTTTTAAGAAGTCAAGATAATAATAAAGATTTGTTCGCTAGAAATACTATTAAAAGAAAACTAAAAAAAATAAAAACAATTAGGGAATTTGATGATAAATTAACTGCACCCAGTTGGGGATATAAATCGGTCAATGATTATTATCAGGATGCATCCCCTTTAAGAAAAATTAAAACTTGTTATGAGCATTTACCTTCTTGTTTTTTAATACATTCAAAGGATGATCCATGGGTTCCCTATAAATCCACTATGGAACTTAAAAAGGTGCTTTCTAAGAATCAAAAAAAGATTTTAATATTGATAACGGACAAAGGAGGGCATAATGGTTTTCATTCATCTAAAGGCTGTTGGTCTGATCATGTTGTAAGCCAATGGATAAACTATAAAATAAATAATTTTGATTAACTTAAAGATTTTTTCAATTTTTGATAAGTTTTAGAGATTAATTTTAATCTTATTTTGATTCAATATATTTAATGCTTTTTTTAATTTCTTCTTTAACAAATATTCTTGCCCACTCATCAAACTTTATTATCTCATCTAAGTTCGGTGATTTTGAAATATCTTTCAAATGCTTTTCACATGCTTTCTCAATAAATTTTGGTATATCTAAAAAGGAAATTTGTTCTTGTAAAAACATTTCAACGGCAATTTCATTTGCAGCATTCAACACAGCAGGCATAGTGCCAGAGTGTTTTCCTGCTGCATAAGCAAGCTCCATGCAAGGATATTTTTCTTTGTCTGGTTTTTTAAATGTTAATTCGCTTATTTTCGATAAATTCAATCTCTTCCAATTTGTTTTATATCTCTCAGGCCAACTCATGGCATATAAAATCGGCAATTTCATATCTGGCCATCCTAGTTGAGCTAACACTGAAGAATCATCCATCTCAATCATTGAGTGAATAATACTTTGAGGGTGTATGACAATTTCAATGTTTTCGTAAGGTGTCCCAAACAGATAATGAGCTTCAATAACCTCTAATCCTTTATTCATAAGTGTTGCAGAATCTACAGTTATCTTTTTACCCATATCCCAATTTGGATGAGAAGTAGCATCAGCAACAGTGACATGCTTTAAATCGTCAACAGCCCAATTTCTGAAAGCACCTCCAGAAGCTGTTAAGTGTATAGCTTTTAACCCTTGTGGTATTTCTCCTGTAGAGAAATCAGCATTTTCATAATGGGGTAATCCTTGTAAGCATTGAAAGATTGCTGAATGTTCAGAGTCAGCGGGTAAAAGTCTACTTTTTTTTTCATTTAATGCAGGAATAACAACCGAACCTGCGGCAATTAGAGTTTCTTTATTAGCGAGTGCAATATTTTTTCCTGCATTAATTGCTGACATCGTAGGAATTAAACCAGCACATCCGACTATTCCAGTTATTACAGTATCTGCAGTATCCCATGCTGCAACTGCATTTATTCCTTCTTTCCCAGAAATAACTAACGGAGGGGTTTCTATTTCTAAGTTATTAATGTTATTTTTTAATTCTTCTAAAAGATTTTCATCTTCAATTGCAATTACTTCTGGTTGATGTTTTATAGTTTGTTCAGTTAATAAATCTATATTTTTGCCTGCTGAAAGAGCTACGACTTTAAATTTATCGGGAAGTTCACAAGCTATTTCCAGAGTTTGTGTCCCTATTGAACCTGTAGAACCAAGAACTGTGATGTATTTCAAATTTCTCTATGATTTATAGTATTTTCCCATTTAAAGGTGAATTTAAAGACTAAAAATTTTAAATTGGTTTTTTTCTTAAAATTTAGACTTTTATCCATGTGGTCTTTTCAGAAGATTGATCAATAAGTTCAATACCTTTCTCCTTCAATAAATTCCTTATATCATCTGCCTTTTTATAATTTTTTATTTTTTTTGCTTCCAATCTTTCATTAATAAGTGACAAAATTTCTGCTTCTTCTATTTTACTTTCTATTAATACATCCTCTTTTTTTAATCCAAGTACCTCTGTTAACTCTCTAAGAGTTTTAAAGTTCTCAATAAGAAAGAATTTTTCTTTAATGTTTATTTCAACACGGTTTAATCTTTGAAATTGGTTTATAAAATTTTTTAGTGGTTTTGCTAATTCATAAATTATTGCAATTGCTCCTGCCGTATTAAGATCATTGCTTAAAGAGTCAGCAAACTTTTGCTTTTTTTTAGATATTTCATCGCAAATCGTCTTTTTATATTTTTCTTCGATTAATTTATTTTGTTCATTTAGATTAAAGGTTATTTCGGAGCTTTTAGATATATCTACTAATGAAAGTGCAATATTAATATTTTTCCAAGCCTCTGCTGCACTTTTCAATGACTCTTCTGTAAAATCAAGAGGTTTTCTATAATTAACTGTTAGAACAAAGTACCTTAATGTCATAGGGCTTATTCCTGATTTTATTAGCTCTCTTATAGTTTTAAAATTTTTAAGGGATTTACTCATTTTCTGTCCATTTACGTTTACCATTCCGTTGTGAAGCCAGTAATTTGCAAGTTTTTTCCCGTTAGCTGCCTCTGATTGAGCAATTTCATTTTCATGATGAGGAAAAATTAAATCAGATCCACCCAAATGGATATCAATAGTTTCTCCTAGTTCATCCTTAACCATCGCTGAGCACTCAATATGCCATCCTGGCCTACCTTTACCCCATGGTGAATCAAAAGATGGTTCATCATCTTTCGCCTTTTTCCATAGTGCAAAATCTTGTGGATTAACTTTTTTCCTATTTTCATCTTTAGTCATTCTGCCTTGCTGATTAATATTTTGTCCTTGTATATTTTGATTACTTAGTTTTCCATAGTTTTTATTTTTAAAAACAGAATAATAAACGTCACCATCTTCAGAGTAGGCATAACCTTTTTCCTCAAGAATAGTTATGAAAGAGCAGATATTGCATATATGATTTGTAGCTTTTGGCATGCTATCAGGCCTCATAATCCCTAAAGAATCCATGTCTTTGTGGAATTCAATAATGTTTTTTTCAGAGACTTCTTTCATGGAACTATTTTCTTCCTTTGCTCTTTTTAAAATTTTGTCATCAATATCTGTAAAGTTCTGAACATATCTCACTTTATAGTTGCTGTATATTAGAAATCTTCTTAAAACATCCCAAGCGATATAGCTTCTTGCATGACCAAGATGGCATAAATCATAGACAGTTACTCCACAGCAATATATTTTAACTTCGTCATTAATAGGTTTAAAAACTTCTATGCTTCTAGTTAAAGTATTATAAAATTTGATCATTTTAATATATATCCTTTCATAAATTTATTTTGTATCCATCCAATTATCTCCTATCCCCACATCGACTAGAAGAGGAACGCTTAATTTTACACACTCTTCCATTGTTGATTTAACGAGCTCAGCTGATTTATCGACAATATTTTGAGGAACCTCCAACACCAGTTCATCATGAACTTGGAGTAAAAGCTTTAAAGGAATATCTGAAGTATTAATTTTATCTTGTAATTTAATCATGGCAATTTTGATTATGTCAGCACTTGAACCTTGAATAGGAGCATTTGCGGCTGCTCTTAAAGATTGAGCTTCCATACCAGCTTTTCTTGCAGTCTTTAAATCAATATCGTATGGATCTGTTCCTATTAATCTTCCTAAACCATTCTTATCAAATTTAAACTCTCTTTTTCTTCCAAAAATTGTTTCTACATATCCTCTTGAAAGTGCTAATCTCTCTTGGAGTTCCAAAAATTTAAAAACTTTTGAATATCTTTCTTTATATTTAATCAGAAATTCTTTTGCTTCATTTATATTTACTCCTGTCGAGCGTGCGAATTTTTTAACCCCCATTCCATAAATAACGCCAAAATTTATAGTTTTGCCTACTCTCCTTTCATTAGGAGATATTTCCTTTTTATCAAAAATTAATTGAGCTGTTAAAGAATGAATATCATCATTATTGTTAAAGGCATTTATTAAAATATCTTCTTCAGCTAAGTGAGCAAGAATTCTTAATTCTATTTGTGAATAATCCGCAGATAAAAGTTTGAAACCTTTTTCTGGAACAAATGCTTTTCTTATCCTTTTACTAAATTCTGTCCTCACAGGAATGTTTTGAAGGTTAGGATTACTACTACTTAATCTTCCTGTGGTAGTTGCAGCTTGATTAAAATTTGTATGTACTCTGCCTGTTTTTGTATTCACAAGCAGAGGTAGAGCATCTATATAAGTGCTTAATAATTTGCTGAAAGTTCTATGCTCTATTAGTAAGGGTATTATTTTATGTTCATCAGATAATTTATCTAAGACTGCTGCATCCGTACTCCAACCTGTTTTAGTTTTTCTAGATTTTTTCTTATCGAGATCAAGCTCCTCAAATAAAATTTCTCCTAATTGTTTAGGAGATGCCAAGTTGAAATTCTTACCTGCTAAATCAAAAACTTTTTTTTCAATTTCAAGTAAAGAATCTTTTAATTCATCTGAAAGTTGATTTAAATAAGGAATATCTACTCTTATTCCACTATTTTCCATTTGGGATAAAACAGGCTCAAGTGGTAATTCAATATCAAATAAAACTTCTGATAATTTATTATTAATTTTCAATTGATTTAAAAGTAGTTCAGATATTTTTCTTGTAAGAAAAACATCATAGCCACAATAAATGCTTGCTTCTTTGATATCTACGAAAGAGAAATTTTTAAGTTTTCCGATTGTTTCTTTAAAAGATTTTGGCTTATATCCGAACTCTCTTAAAGAAATTTCACTCAAACCATGTTTCTCTTGGTTATTTAAAACATAATCAGCTAATAAAGTATCAAAAACAACTCCTTTAAGATCTATTCCGTGATTATAAAAAATTTGTCTATCAAACTTACAGTTTTGAAGTGTCTTCATTTTTTGTGGATTTTCTAACCAACTCTTTAATACATTAAGAACATCCTCAAGATTTAATTGTTTAATAGAATTATTAGAATTTTGATGACCTGTTGGAACATAATATAAATCATCAAATTTATTTCCTAAACAAAAACCTATCCCTACTAATTGAGCTTCAATTGGATTAAGGCTTGAAGTCTCAGTATCAATAGCTATAAGATTTTTTGTATTATCTAATTTTTTGACAAAATTATTTAATTCAGCAGCAGTTTCAATAATCTTCACATCAATTTCAGGGATTTTATTCTCATCTGAATCGTTATTTTCTTTGGAATTTTTATCATTTTCTATATGATTTTTATTAAAGCCCCCCTTACTGAAAGTGGCTTTAAAAGTAGGCACTTGTCTTAGTAAAGTAGATAATTCAAGTTTTTTTAAAGATTCTGAGAGACTTTTTTCTTCTATAAAACTCAGTTCATACTTATCAACATTAATTAAAGGAACTGTGATATTAATTTTTGCTAGATCTCTTGATAAGTAAGCATTGAATTTATCATTTTTTAGTTTTTCTATAACTGCTCCTTTTATAAAACCTTTATAAGACTTATCCTTTAATTTAATGACATCTTCTAGCTGACTATAAACACCATCTAAATCATGATTTTCTTTTAATAAATTTATAGCTGTTTTTGGCCCAACACCTTTTACACCAGGAATATTATCTGAACTGTCTCCGGTTAAAGCTTTTAAATCAACTACTTTTTCAGGTGAAACTCCTAATTTATTTATTACTCCTTTCTCATCCATGAGAATAGGATTTCCACTTTTTGCATAAGGCCCACCTCCCATATAAAGAACGTAAATATCTTTTTCATCATCTACTAATTGAAATAAATCTCTATCGCCAGAGAGAATATTAACTTGCCATCCTTTTGATGCAGCATCATTAGCAATAGTGCCAAGAATATCATCTGCTTCAAAACCAGGTGATTTAAAAATTGGTAAATTGAGGTTTTCTTTCAAAATTATTTCTAATTGATCTATATCTTGAAAAAATCTATCTGGAGCAACATCTCTATTAGCTTTATAATTTGGATCAAGATCATGCCTAAAAGTTGGGACTTCTGTATCAAAAGCGATGCATACTCCTTCGGGACCTATATTTTTGCAATTATCAAGTAGGCTTTTCAAAAATCCATAAGTAACACTTGTAGGAAATCCATCTTTGGTAGTTAATCCTCCATCAGCGCCTTTACTAAAAGCATAAAAACTTCTGAAAGCAAGTGAGTGACCATCTACCAAAAGTAGTATTGGTTTTGTTGAAATATTTTCACTCATTTTATTTATTTTTATTTGACCAAGGGGGAATATCTACAAATATAAGTTCACCCTCTTTTAAACCCTCTATTACCGAGGTTTTACTACCACTACTAATTCCTAATTCAATCTCTTTGAATTTTGGAGAATTATTTTTACCGACTACTAAAATCCCTTTCTTGCCCTTTTCTGTAACGATAGAAACTGTAGGGATTAAAATCTTTTCATCATTATCATCAATTTTAAATTCTAAATCAGCCGTCATTCCTATTTTTATATCTTCTATTGCGTCTTTAAATTTCAAAGTCACTTCAAATGAAGTAACGTTATTGTCTTTTAAAGCTCTTGATGCAATTTCTATGATCTCAGCTTTGAATTTTCTTGATGGATAGGCCTCAATTCTAACAAAAGCTTCTTGACCTATTTTTATACGACCAATATCACTCTCTGGAACTTTGGCGATTATTTCGATTCCATCTGATAATTCAAAAATAAAATTTTTAGAATTTGGATTTGAACCTAAATCTGCACTTGGAGTTACATATGATCCTGTCTCAACATATTTTGCTGTAATTTTCCCAGCAAATGGAGCTTTTATGAAATAAAAACTATTTTCTGCTGAAGCATCATTTAATTTTGCTTGACTTGTTTTAAATTTAATTCGGTAATCTTCAAGATCTTGCTTACTAATTGCACCCTCATTATATAAATATTCTCTTCTCATAAAATCGGATTTTTGCTTTTCTGCTTGAAGTTCAAATTCCTCAATCTTATATTTGAAATCTAAGTTGTCCAGAGTTGCAATAATTTGGTTTTTTTTAACATAATCTCCCTCATTAACTTTTATTGATTTAATAAATCCTTGTTTTCTTGGACTTATTTTTACAGATCTGCTTGCTTTGATTTCTCCACTGCTATTAATACTTTCTGATAATGCGCCTCTTTCTACAGGAACAACAAATTCTGAAATATCTTTAGGTTTATTTTTTTTAAAATTGTTAATGAGAAAAATTGAGAGACTCGCAAAAATAAAAAAAATTATTCCATTCTTATAATTAATATTTTTTTTTATTAAATCAATCATGTTTCTGGTGACTGCAAAAAAGAAATTAATAATTAGTAACTAATCAACAAGATTATTTCCTATTTATCTTCGATTAGATAATTTGTATTATATAACTAAATAATGTTTCTTTGATAATTTTCAAATAAAAATTTTTTCAAATGTTAAAGGCTGGAATTATAGGTTTGCCTAATGTAGGTAAATCAACTCTATTTAATGCACTTGTTGAGAATTCTAAGGCTCAAGCAGCAAACTTTCCATTTTGTACAATTGAACCTAATAAGGGCATAGTATCTGTTCCTGATGAAAGATTAAATCAACTCGCTAAGTTTAGCTCAAGTATAAATGTTATTCCTACAAAAATTGAATTTGTTGATATCGCTGGTCTTGTAAAAGGGGCTAGTAAAGGTGAAGGTTTAGGAAATAAATTTCTATCCAATATTAGGGAGGTTGATGCAATCGTACATGTTGTTAGATGTTTTGAAGATAGTGAAGTAATACATGTTTCGGGAAAGGTAGATCCCCTAGATGATATTGAAATTATTAATTTGGAATTAAATTTGGCTGATTTATCTCAACTTCAAAAAAGAAGAGAAAGAATTAAAAAACAGATTAAGACAAGTAAAGAAGCACTAAAAGAAGATATTTTATTAGAAAAAATTGAGGAAGAATTACAAAAAGGATTTTCAGTTAGATCAATTTCTCTGAGCGATGAAGAAAATTTAATAATTAAACAATTAGGTTTTCTTACTGCAAAACCGATTATTTACGCAACCAATTTAAATGAAAATGATCTGTCTAAAGGGAATGAATTCTCATCAAAAGTAAAGCAATTTGCAAATAATGAAAAAACAGAATGTATAAAAATATCAGCTCAAGTCGAATCTGAATTAATAGAGTTAGATCCTGAAGATAAGAAAGATTATCTTGCAGGATTAGGAGTAGAAGAAGGAGGATTAAGTTCTTTAATTAAATCAACATATAAATTACTAGGATTAAAAACTTACTTTACTACTGGTGAAAAAGAGACTAAGGCATGGACAATAAAAAATGGTATGACTGCTCCACAAGCAGCAGGAGTAATTCATACTGATTTTGAAAAAGGATTTATTAGAGCTCAAACAATTTCATATCAAAAATTATTAGATTCGGGTTCAATAGCTAATGCAAAGAGCAAAGGATTACTTAGAAGTGAAGGTAAGGAATATGTAGTAAATGAAGGAGATGTTATGGAGTTTCTATTTAATGTTTAGGAATTAAAATTCTTAAATGATATTAATCGATTAATCTTCTAAAGGAATATTTTTAGACTGCTATGTAAGTAAAGGGGACTATTACTTGAACAAAACTAATTATTAAAGTTATAAGTATTAAAAGCATAATGGAGATTATTAAAGCAGCCTGCCAAGGGGTACAATCTTTCCAAATAGAAATAAAAAGTTTTTTTAAAAATCTTATAAAAATCATAAATTTAATTTAATTTTTTTAGAAGTCCGTTATCAGTTAATAAATATTTTAATGGGGATAATTCACAAACCATCAATCCATCAATTAAGTCATAACAGGTTGGATCTCCACTAATATTTAAAGATGAATTAGCAATTATTTCAATATCATATTTTCTTAAGTTGAGTAATAATTTATCTAAAGTTGTATTCGGTTCAACAATTTGTAATCTTGCAGTGCCATCAACATGAATTATTGGATAATCTTTTATGGGACTATTCCCCTTTAATACAACTGTTGAAGTCATTGAGAAATATGAATTATATAGTGCATCATCAAGTATGAAATATTTTTTAGCAGTACTTTCATTCATTGCAGGAGCAGTTGGGCGGAAAGGACTTCTGTCTTTGATAACTGTATTCAGTTTGATTACAGCCTCTAAATTTTGTCCATTACAAATAAGAGATCTATTCCCCAAGGCTCTAGGCCCTGTCTCGGCATTAGAAATTAAAGTACCTATAGTTTCTCCCTCTTTTATTAATTCAGAAGCCAATAAAAATGACTCCTCCATATTCTTTGATAAATATTGAAATTTCTCGCTAACAATTTTTATTGTTTTTTTGTACTGACTTTTTGAATTAAATATTATTGGATATAGATTAGTAATTCTTTTGAATGAATTATTTTTATTGTTTTTTATAAAACCAAAATAAGCGGCACCAATTGCAGCTCCAGAATCCCCTGGACTTGGTGGAATATAAATTTTCTCTACAAAAGATAAGGATGTAATAGATCTTAAAGAAGCTGAATTTAGCGCAACACCACCTGAGAACAAGAACTTGGAGCAACCTGTTAATTGATGGGCATATATGAAAAGCTCCTTTAAAATATTTGTTAGGACTTCTTGAGCAGCAAAGGCAATATTTGCATATCTTTGAAAGTCATTATTATTTATATCTAGTTTTTCTAGTGGGTTTCTTGATGATCCAAATAATTCTTCTAATTTAATGCTGAAAGAATTATAAATGTTTTTATGATATTCAAAATAGCTTAAATCCATTTTTATTGTTTTTTCATTTTTATCCCAAAATATAAGTTTGTTCATTTTATTATATAAATTGCTATCGTTTTTTCCAAATGCAGCTAAACCCATAACCTTATATTCACCTTCATTAATCGCAAATCCTAAAAAATCAGTAATTGCAGAATAAAATAGTCCTAATGAAAATGGATAATCATTTGACCAAAGCTCTCTTATATCATTGGGATTATTTACAAAACTAATTGAGGTTGTACTTCGATCACCAAATCCATCAGCTACTACAGAACAAATATTTTGAAATGATTCTGCATATGCTAAAGCTGAAAGAGTATGGGAAAGATGATGGTCTATGTATAATAATTTTTGCTCTAGACCAGGATATAATTTTGCAAGATCTACAAAACAAAAAAGTGATGTTTTTTTGAAATTTTTTAATTGATGTGAAATTAAATTTAAGCTTTCAGGAAGATTTTTAGCAGCTACTTTTAAAGGATTTAGATATGCGGAAAGAGGCTTTTCATAAAAAATAACATTTTTTATATCATCAATTTTTAAAGAATTTGTCGCAAATAATTTTTTAATAGAGTTTTTAGGAAATGAATTATCACCTTTAATTCGCGATAACTGTTCCTCTCTGTAATAGTTTATTAATTCTCCTTCTTCATTAATCAATGCAGCAGCAGACTGATGATTATATGCCGAAATACCTAAATACATTTAAAGAAGACTTTTTGAAGATATATCCATTAGATTTTTATTTATTCGGCTGAATTCTCTTTGATTTAGCAAACGTAACGGTAAAGATACTAAAAAAGATATAGAAAAATAAATTGGAGTAAATAGTTTTTCTAAAATTTGAAAATTTTTAAAATAAAACTTTCTACCTTTATTGTGAAGATATTCTCTATATTTGTAAATCATTAATTGATAGGGCTGAATAAAAGGGTAATACTTTAAAAAATATTTTCTTGCCATTCCATGATGTCTAAGTTCGTCTTTCATAATTGAATGAATTGTATCTGTAGATTCTTTATCATCCTCAAAATATTTTAATATCTTTGAAAATTCATCTTCCGCTATTAATTCATTTGTATATATATATGCCACAAAATCTTTCATTTTTTTAGTCTCTATTAGATACCCTTTCTCTGAAACATAACCCTTTTTTAAAGCTCCAATATGAACAAATTTATATTTTCTTGCAATTATATTTGAGAGATTTTTTCCTTGTTTTTTTAATATTGAAAGAAACTTTTTTGTATGAATATATTCATCTCTTGCATGTTCAAAAAAACCTAAAACTTCTCTTACTTTAATGGCTTGTTTGCAAGCTGCTAACATCTCTAAAGCAGATCCATACTCTGCAAATGCTGTTTCATAAAGTACATTAGCGGCTGATTCTTTTTTTTTCACGAGTGGTTTTTTTTCTTATTTTACCTAAATTGGGATTAAATGGATTATTTGATTACTTTCAAGTAATTTAAAATTAATAAAAAAATGTCTAAAAAAATTAAAATTTTATCTTATACATTAATATTCTTTCCTTTAATAATTTTTACTATTGAAGTAAGTAGTTTTTTCTTTACAAATGAAAATCATCTTAACAGGCGACAAACTAAATATGATGCAATTACTGGCTGGAGAAAAGAATGCAATGATAATTATTCAAATGATCAGAATAAAGAATTTTTGATATGTAATAGACATGGTCTTATAAAAACTCCTTATCAAAGTAAAGGAAAAAATATATTTGGGATTTTACTTTTAGGTAATAGCGTAGCGATGGGAGAAGGTCTTTATGGATATGGGAATGACAAAACATTTGCAAGTCAGCTTGAACTAAATTTAAGATCTAAAGATCCCTCTATTGATTTAGTTAATGCGGCATATTCAGGTTTTAATACTTGGCAAGAATATAGTGAAATGATTCGATATTTAAGTGCAGAACCTTTTTTTGATGATTTGCCTGCTTTAGATATGGTTGTAAGTTTTGGTGGGATTCAAGATTTTTGGAGATTTATAAGATTAATTAATAATTTTGAAAATTCATCCAAATTGGAATATGGATTTGCAAATAATATGATGATAGAAAAAACTACTATCGAATATATAAACTTTTTATCAAGTAGTACTTCTGGAAATATTAAAAGTGGCTTATTTTCTTTTATTAGTTCTATAAAAGCAAAAAGTAAAGTAATTTATCTTTTTGAAAAAATTTATAAAAAAAATTTCAGGAATACTACATATAATAAAAAAAATGAATTGGTTATAAATGATAATGAAAATTCAGTCAGTCGTAACTTAAAAGACATTGTGGAGAAAAGTTTTGGTATCGATTTTGATAAATATGAATTAATAAGAGATTATTCTGTAAATTCGACGATTAGAAATCTTAAGGCCAGTAGTAACCTTTTAAATCCCGAAATTAAGTATATTTATGTATATGCACCAACTTATTTTAGTTCTTTATCTGAAGATAGCTTTAATAATAAGTATGTTATCGGGATAAGACATCTTGTAGGCTTCCCAAAATTTTCTTTAAAAATATTTGAGAGTGAGATGCGAATTATTGAAAGAGATTATCGTATTGCCTTAATTCGAGAGATAAAGAAAATACCAACAATATTGCTTCTTGATTATTCTGGAGAGGCAAAAAGTAATTGGTTTTTTGACTATAGTCATTTTACAGAATTTGCAGCAAGCAAAATAAGCTTTAAATTATCAAATCAACTTTTACAAATAAAAAATAAAAAATAAAAAATAAAAAATAAATTGCGATTAATGAAAATCATTTTCATTCTGTAACAGTCGATACAAAAATTTACTTTTTTTAGTTTGGTGAATTATTATTCAATGATTGAATTTATCAAAACTTTTAATAATGAATTCTAAATTCTTAAAAATTGCTTTTACAGCTGTTTTTGCTATCCCATTTGGAATAGTATCTAGTGACTCAATCTTGGCTAGCGGAATATCCTCAAGATTTGAACAAAATCAAGCTGAGGAATACTTATTATCCTGCGGCGGCGGCGGCGGCGGCGGCGGCGGAGGCGGCGGCGTTAAAGCAAAGAAAGCGAAGAAAGCTAAACAAGCCAAAGCAAAGGCTATGTTTAAGCAAAGAAAAGGTTTACCTTTAACTGATGAAGAAAAAGCTATATTAGCTGAATAGATCTCATCTCTACTCTTTATATAAGTTTTTATTGCAAATAAAATAGTATTCTTCTTTAAAAACATCCTTACCAAGCTTGATTGATTTTTTTAAATCAATACAAGCTTTTTTATTTAGATTTAACTTATCGTATGTCTTAGCTCTGTTGTAAATAACATTATAATTGCCTGGGTTAAGTTTTAAAGACCTATTAAAATCTCTTAGGGAATTTTTGAAATTGCCTTCTTTGTAGTTATTGACGCCCCTATTATTATGACTTAAATAATTTTTATTGAATAATTCAATGGACCTATTATAGTCTTTTTGCGAGTCCTTATAGTTCTTTAATCTAAAGTTTGTATCTCCTCTATATAAAAAATTTTTATAATCAGATTTTACTTCTTCAATAACTTTGCTGAAATTTAGTAATGCATTTTGATAATTAAAAGAATAAAAATTTATTAATCCAATATCTAGATATATTTCCTTTCTTAAATCTTTAATCCTAAGTAATTTTTTATAGTCATCTATAGCCCCTTTATAATCTCCATACTCAAATTTTGAAATTGCTCTTGAATATAATATTGTTAAGTCACTTGATATTTGAAAAGCTTTATCAAAATCATTTATAGCCCCTTTATAATCCCCATATTCATATCGAGCTATTCCTCTATCAAAAATTAATTTTTCATTTTTTGGATCTTTTAATAATGCCTGACTATATGAATTGATTTCCTCCTTTTGCTGCTTGATTAAATTAGTTATCGTGGGCTCTTTTGTTGTTAATAAATTTGAACAACTACAAAGTATTAATGCAATAATTATAAAAAATGATTTATTTAAAATATTTAGTTTTATTTTTGAGGAAATTTTCATATCTGTGATTATATTGAAATTTCTAAAATTGAATATTCTTTGCTCTAAGAAATAAAGTTAATTATCTTACTTAAAATATAGCAATCTATTATAATTTAATTTGAAACTAAATTATAATTTATAAATCCTTAATACATACTTCTTTCATGATTAAATATTACTGCCCATATTGTAATTCTAAATATCAATTTAAATCTATAAGTAATACAGGTAAATTATTATGCGGTTTATGCGGAGAAGAAATGATTAAGAAATCATTTATTAATATTAAGCAAATTATTTCTTTGACTGTAGTAATAACTTTTGTATTGCCACTTATTTATACTTTTATATTATCAATAATTAATAAAAAGGATTTAAAAAAAGATATCTATCAAACCTCTAATACTAAATCTTTAAGAAGTTTAAATTTAAGCAGAATAAAAATTTAACCCCTACAGAAATTACTATTAATACAAGAATTTATATTTTTAATATTTTCAAATTTAATATTTTTGTATTTTTTTGAATTTGAATTATCAAACATAAATTTATCTTTTAAGCAATGAGATTCGCAACCTCCATTAACTTTATTATGAGATTTTAATTTTTCCTGAAATAATAGAATAATCCCAAAGATTAGTAAGATTACCAACCGAATATTAAATTTCACACTTAAAATTAATTCATTTTTAACATAATAGGATACTAAGTTTAATTTTGTTCGATTTTTTTTAATAGAAGTAATTTTTAAATTAATACTAATTCATTATTTTGAAATTAATATTGTTAATGAAATATTCTTTATAGTTAAGATATTTTTATTTTTTTATGGTGAATCGCCTCAACTTTAATGAAAATCAATTTAAAATGTAATCAATTTTGATTCACATTCTCAAATAATATAACGTTTGTTCTAAAATAAAGAAATAATTATTAGTCTTCAAATGAGGTTAATTTTCTTTCTTAAAAACTTTCTATCCATAATGTTAACTTTTATACTTTTCACTGCTCCTGTTTATGCGGGAGCCAATGTTGCAGTAAAGGGTGAAGGTGATGAAGTTCCTAGTTATGTTCGCTCTGACATAACGGGATATGATTTTCATGGAGAAGACCTTCACTTATCATCAATTGCCGGAGCAATAGCAAGGGATGCTGACTTTAGTGATGTTGATTTACATGGGACAACCTTAACTTTGTCTGATCTGAAAGGTTCAAATTTAAATGGCATCAACCTAACAGATACTCTTTCTGATAGGGTTAATTTTCAAAAAACTGATTTAAGAAATGCTGTTTTAATAAATATGATTGCCTCCGGAAGTAGTTTTGCTGGAGCACAAATAGATGGCGCAGATTTTACTTTTGCTATTCTTGATAGTGAAGATCAGAGAAATCTTTGTAAAATTGCGAATGGAATTAATCCAACAACAGGAGTATCAACAAGAGATAGTCTTGAATGTAGTTAAAATACTATAAATACTTTTTTAAGCCCTTTATAATTTTATATACATTTTCGTCATTATCCATATATATAAATTCCCCGTTGAATTTTGATTTTTTAAATTTCGCTAGCCTTGCTCTGTGTAAATTAGTTTTATTTATTATTTCATAATCTTTATCATAAATATTAACCTTAATATTAATATCTGGATTTAGATTGATTCGTTCATCATTTCTAAGATAAATTTTTTTAATATTAAATTCCTTACTTAATAATGACTTTTTAAAATTTGAGATTTTCTTATTTTTTTTAAAAAGTTTAATAGTTGATTTTTTTGATTTTAAATATAAAAAAATTAGTACAAGTACAGTAACTAATAATATGTATTTCATTTTAATTACATTTTTATTGTTATGTCAAAACCTAATTTACTACTTTCGGTTAAAATTTCTTTTTTAAAAATTCCATATGTAAATAATTCAAATAAAGCAGATATTGCATTTATTGATAATGTAAAAAAAAATATAGTAAATAGGATATATGCATCAATGACATTATTAAATTTTATATGTGAAGTATTTTTCATTTAAATCTTATTTAAAAATTTTCTTAATATTTGCATAAGGACCAAAATTTCCAATACAATTACCACCTAATACTGTACCTAATTTAATTGTTTTTTCAATATTCCATTTAGAAGCTAATCCAAAAAGTATTCCTGCTGCAAAGGAGTCTCCACAACCATAAGAATCAATAATTGGAATAAAATTATTAACCGCTTTGAATCTTCCACCTGGGAATACAATACCCCCATCTTTACCTTCTGTTTTTATTATGAATTTTGGAATATTGGTTAAATCTGATAAAGAAAAAATTTCGTCTGGGTCTAAATTACTTCCTATTAGAGCATCAATAAATACTTTAGAGTCACTAATTGTTTTAATACCTGCCCTTGGTGTAGTACATAGAATTGGGCATGATCTTGATTTCTTAAATATCTCTTCATCACCAGCAGTTATGAATACTCCATCCATTTCTTTTAAAAGTTCCCAATTTAAATTATCTTTTGATGAAGGTGCTAACCTTTCACCCACTATAGTTATTGATCGTTCTCCTGATTTATCAACTAAACTAAATCCTTTTCTTGTAGGAGAATTTCTCCATGCAATATGTAAATGAATACCCATTTTTTCAAATATTTCTTTGGTTTGAATTCCAAAAAAATCATTGCCTAAAGATGTAAAAAAATGTACGTCGCCAGTTGTTATTTCACGTAGTGTTTTTGTAATAACCCCGCCCCCACCTGCAGGCATTTCTAAAGATCTTTTTGAATGGCATATTAATCCTGCCTTTGGTAAAGAATCAACTTCAAGAAAATTAATCCATTCGACATGACCTATAACCGCAAATCTTAAATTGCCTTTTTGGTATTTTCCTGATTTATCAAAATTCTTTTGTGTCTTTTTCATTGGTTAATATAGATATTATTAAGATTTTTTATCGTGAACACATTTTATTCTTTAAAAACCAATAAGTACAAATTAAGTTATCTTTATTTGGTTTTAGCTATATTTGGGGCAGTATTCCCAATGATATCAAATTATAATTTCGCTGTTGAGTATGGACCTGATTTTGATATTCTTAATTTTATCCAATTAGCAAGTAATAATCCAGCATCTGAATCAATATCAAGAGATTTATTAATTGGAGCAAGTGCAATATTTATATGGATTATTAATGAATCTAAAAAATTAAATATTAAAAATATGTGGATTGTTTATATTGGAACATTTTTAATAGCTTTTGCATTCTCAGCACCCTTTTTTTTATTTCTAAGAGAAAGAAGACTAATAGAGATTTCTGATAAAAATTGACAATTATTAATTAAATTTCTTTTTAAATATTAAAGTTACTAACAAAAAGCAAAGTATCGAAATATATAACCATATTAAAGAAGCATTACCATAAATATCTAATACTCTTCCAGATATAAAAGGACCTGAAAAATAACCCAAAGCAAAACATTGTGAAAGAAGTGCTAATGCTAAACCTTTTTGATTATTTGGAGCAATTTTAAAAACAATATCAGAGGATGTCGGGAGGAATGAAGAAATGCCTAAGCTGCAAAAAATAATTGCTATGAACATTAAAACCAATCCAAATTCTTTAGAGTAACTAGAAGTAAATAATAATAATGATCCTATAGAAAAATTGATCAAGCTGAATTGAAGTCCAAAAAATCGATCTTTATTTGATATCCAATTACCAATTGGCCATTGAATGAATAATAGTAAAATAAGTTGAAAAGATATTATATAACTTGTAAGATTTTTGCTTATGGCTTCTCTATATATTCCTCCTTTTACAAAATCTAAAGGTAGAGAAACTTGAATAAGTGCTAGGCATGTTGTTAATAATATTATTGATGAAAGTATTAATTTTGTATTTATGTGCCATCTATTTTGCTTTGATTGAGAATTAATTAAATTATTCGAAGTATATTCTCTTAAAGAGATCTCGATAATATTTTTATTTTTGATTATTAAAAAAATAATTGTAATCATACATAAAATATCATTTAAATAAATAAATTTAAAATATACAAATAAATTCAGCAGACTTCCTAAAAAAACACCTAGAAAGACACCAACAGCTTCAGAGGTCCTTACTAATGCATATGCTTTAGGGGTAGAGAATGGTTGACATAAGTAAGGGACCGCGATCTCAGCTGCTGGCCAATATATACCTGCTGCAGCCCCAATTAATGATTGACCAAATAGATATAAAAAAGTATCTTTTGCTATAAATAATAGAAAACTTGCAATAATACTCAAAAATGATGAAATCAATAGAGGCAGTGATATATTTTTATTCTTATTAAGGTATTTCCCTGAAATAATTCTTGTTATGGTTCCTAAAATCGCTGAAAATGTAAAACCAAGTCCAATTTCAGTTGCAGATAGTCCGATGTTATTAAATATAAGAGATGTTAAGTAAAGAACTCCTCCTGCTCCAAATGAAGCAAAAAATCTTATCTTAGTTATTAACTTTAATTGGTTTGGAAATTGAATCCACCAAAGATTAATAGCTTTTAAATTACTGGGATTAATCACAATTGAAAATCATTTGTATACTCTTATTCTTTTTTTTAAGTTCCTATTCAGCTAAACCTTTAAAAGGTGCTGAAACAATTAATATTAAATTTGAGGAAATGTCAATTCCAATTTCAATAGATCAATTATCTAAATTAAGAACTTATAAAGAAGATTCTACAGAACTCTTGGAGTGGTTTAAGAATAATGGCTTAAAAAAAATATTTGAATTATCAAAATTCTTGGAATTTAATATTTTTAATGAAGACAATTTTTCTAAACAGCTTTTAAGAAGTTGGATGGGTAGAAAATTAATTTCAGAATTAAGTAATATTATTATTATTCCAAAAGATCAAAATGGAGTAATGCTTTTTAATACAATTGAAGATCTTCTTGAAAAAAAAGAAAAATTATCGACTATTGATATTCTAAGAGCTATTCCAATTAATAAAATTAAATTAGATGTAGATAATCTAATTTTGATAATCTCATCTTGGAAGAAGGCGTTAGAAGATCAACAAAAATTAATTAGTAAATTAAATGATTTTGATAAAAATAAGGAAATTTTAATTTTAAATTCTAAAGAGCAGGAAAATATTACATCTTTAAGAAAAAGTATAAAAGTCTCACATAGAAAAAATCAATTAAATGTAGAAATATGGAAACCAGTAAATAATAATATTGAAAAGGAGGTAATTATATTTATGCCTGGATTGGGAGGAGATATTGGAAACTTCAGATGGATAGGTTCTGCACTCAGTAAAAGAGGTTGGCCAGTAATTTTTATAGATCATGAAGGCAGTAATTCTGATACTTTTAAAGCAGTAATAAAAGGTAAAGAAGCTTTACCTGGCGGGGCAGATAATTATCTTTATAGGATTAAAGATTTAAATGAAATCATAAATGCTAATAAAAAAGGATTTTTTAATTTAAAAAATCAATCCTATATTTTAATGGGACACTCTTTGGGTTCATTAATTGCATTTTTATATGAGGGTTATCCTCCTATTAATGGCTTTGAAGAAAGATGTGATACAGCTTTAGTAGATTTTGCGGTTACCAATTTATCTAAATTATTACAATGTCAACTTTCGCAAATACCACTTCCAGAATTTAATCAATCTTCTGATTTAAGAGCAATAATTGGTTTTAATAGTTTTGGAAGTTTAATATGGCCTTACCCTAAAAAAATAGGGATTAATGTACCTGTTTTATTAATTGGTGGAACATATGATTTAATAACGCCCCTATTAAGTGAACAATTTAAACTTTTTCTTTCAGCTGAAAGTAAATCTAATAATAGATTTCTTATAGTTGAGGGAGCAAGTCATTTCTCACCAATAAGAGTAACTACTGAAAATTCTATAATTGATTCTGGTGATGATGTTTACAATATTAATGAAAATTTTATAGGATCTTATCCTATCGATTTTCAAAATCTATCTTTGGAAATTATTGTAAAATTTTTGAATACTCTAGAAAGAAATAAAGGTATGGATATTATTAAAAAACAAAATGCATTTGATCTTAAATTTCATTTATTAGGTACTGATCATGTTAGAGAGATAATTAAAAATTAGTATTCTATTCTGGGATCAAAAAATGCTATTAGTATATCTACTAAAAGATTTAGGCTTACTATCAGAAAAGATGTCACTAAAACAATACCCTGAACAAGATTATAGTCCCTTTGAGTTATTGCCTCTTGAAGTCTAAGGGCTATCCCAGGCCAAGAGAATGTAACTTCAATAAGTAAAGCACCTCCAGCTAATGAAGCTAATGTAACGCCAGAGATTGTTAAAATTGGTAAAAGTGCATTAGGAATAGCATAATTTAGTAAAATATTTCTATTATCAATTCCTCTGCAAATTGCTGCATCAACGTATTGACTACTATAAGATTTTTCTAGATTCAATCTAAAAGACCTGCTAAAAATTCCACTTAGTAAAAAACCAAGAGTTAATGAAGGTAATGCAATATGATAAAGCGCACCCTGTAATGCAAGAAAGTTATTTTTAAAAATACTATCAAAAATTATAAAGCCTGTTATATTTGTTGATTGTTGGTAAATTGGAAATCTTCCTCCAATTGGAAATATTTTAAGAATCACAGAAAAAATTAATTGTGCCATCATTGCACCCCAAAACGGTGGGATAGCATAAGTACTTATTCCAAAAATTCTTGATATGTAATCTGCTTTTTTATTTTTATTTTTTAATCCCAAATAACCAATAGGTAGTCCTATTAAAATTGCGATTATAATAGATATAAATCCAAGCTCTAAACTAGCAGGAAGAGAATTTCGAATAATATTAATTACAGGTTCTTGGTTACTAAGAGATTTTCCTAAATCAAAATGGATCAATTTTTCAAGGTAATTAAAATATTGGCTAAGAATTGACTCATTTAATCCTAATTTAGTTCTTAAAGCTTCTCTTGCGATATCATTTGCACCTGAACCTAATATGGCATCGACAGGATCACCAGGTGCCACTCTTAATAAAATAAAAACTAATGATGAAATTATAAGTAAACTCAAAGGTATCAATGATAACTTAAAAAAAGTATATTTAATAAGCTTATTATAGTTTTTACTCATTAATAATTTCTAAATCCCCCATTAAAAGCCTGCCAGCTCCATTAAAAACAGGTTTTGAAATATTTTTTTGTGACCATGCTTTCTGAGATGAAACCCAAATTGGAATATAAGGTATTTCTTCTGAAGCTAATCTTTCAATATTAAGTAATATTTTTAATCTTTCATTACCATATGAATTTTGACCTTCTAAAAATAATTTTTCTATCTTTTCAGATCCCCAAAAGCTTCCACTATAAACGGACTCTCCTTGATTACAAATATGTTTATCTAATTTATTACAACTAAGCAATGGGAATAGGTAGGCTTCTGGATCAGAATAAGAGCCAGTCCAGTCAAGAATAACAGCAGTATATAATCCTTCACTTAGATTTTTATAAATTGTGGTTGACTCTACGCCATTAATACTAATTGAGAGGCAATCTTCCATATAAGCTTGCACATCTTTCTTCCAATAAAGTGCGATTAATTTATCAGTGGGGACATTAGATCTGTAAGTTAATGGTAAATTTAAAGTTTTTCCGTCACAGAAACCTTCTTCTTTGAGAATTTTTATTGCTTCCTTAGGACTATATTTTGGCCAAGAAACTAAATTATCACCTTTAAAGATTTGAGGAACTATTGATTTTGAAGGATCTCTTAAACCATAACTTACATTCTTACTTATTTCTTCTCGATTAATGGTTTTTGAAATTGCTAATCTTATTTCTTTTTTATTTAATGGTTCAATATTAGTTCTTAAAGTTATAAAACTTACTTCAGTTGGATTACTTATACCTTCTTTGATTTGTTTTTTTCTGCTTAAAAAATTTAAATCCTTTCTTTGAGTATCATCAATCGAATTTGATAAAAGAACATCTATCTGCTTGCTTTTTAAGGCTCCATATAAAGAAGAGGAATTAGAGTAACCTATAAAATTTATGCCTTGATTTTTAGGCTTGAGATCCCAATAATTTAAATTAGGATCTAATATTTGAACTTCATTTGAAAAACTTTTCAAAACATATTCACCCGTTCCTGCGAAATCATTATTAAGGAACGTATCGTAATGGTTTTTATAAAAACTTGGTGAGATGGCAGTTAAATTGACTGAAGTTAATAATCCTTCTAGCGAACTTGTTGGTTTATTTAAATTAATTATTAAAGTACTCTTATTTGGTGTTTCAATTGACTTAATTTTTTTATCTAAAATATAATTATTTGTTCCAATCCTTTGAAATCTTTCTATAGTGAATTTCATTGCCTTTGAGTCAAAAGATGTACCATCATGAAAAAGTATATTTGTCTTAAGACTTATAGATATTTTTAATTTATCTTTAGAGATAACGGGCATTTTTGAGGCAAGCTTAGGGATCAATTCCCCATTATTGTCTAATTCATAAAGAGTATCTCCTAAAGAACTTATTAATTGCAAAGCTTTTAAAGTATTTGCTCTCGCTGGATCTATAGAATTGATTTTCCCAGAACTTGCCACAGTAATTCTTTTTAATGGATTATTTGTCTTACAAGAATATTGAAATAATGTTAAAAATATGCATATTGTTGATACTGTAAAAGTATTTATTCTTTTGGATTTAAACATTACCTCATTTGCAATTATCTTTGTTTTTAAGTCTATAAATTGTTGGAATCAAAATATTATTTACTGATACTTGAAAAGTAACATGAGCACTATTTTTTATTGGCCACTCTCTGACCCAGCATATTTTTCTTTTATCGTTTAAACCTACAATTTGAAAAGTCTTTTTGCTGTTTTTTATTTTGATACACTTACCAATTTTTATATTATTTGCTCCCCTAGAATTAGTATCGCTAAAACTATCTTTGCTTTTGTCTTTTAGTACAATCATTAAATGATTTATAACTTCTCATACTTGATTTAACAAGCATTTTTAACTTTTGCAAATTTAAATGCAATTTAATTGACTCGCAATATTGTTGACTTCAGAAAGTGAATTTAATTTATTTTTAGAGATTTCAATATTTCCTTGCTCCACCTCATGTGTAATAACAATAATTTCTGCTTCATTTCCCCTTGCATCTAACTGCACTATAGATTCAATCGAAACTCCATTCTCTCCAAAAATATTTCCTATTTTCCCAATTACCCCAGGAGTATCTTTACAGAGTATCCTAAGATAATTTTTTTTTCTAATTTGTGAGTTTTTGATAATATGACATTTTCTCCAGAATTTGAATGAGAGTAATGGGTCAATTTGAAAACTATCCCTTGAACTATTTAATCTTTTTTTTATAGATATTTCTTTCAAATTTAAAATATCTGAAACAACTGAAGAGGCAGTAGGCCCACTTCCTGCTCCAGGCCCATATAACATTATTTCACCAACTGGATCGCCTTCTACAAGAATTGCATTATTAACTCCTTCAATAGAAGCTAAAGGATGCGCCTTGGGTATAAGGGTAGGACCGACCCATACATTTAATGGAAGTGAATCTTCATCTTTTTTATGATTTGTGCGTTCAGATACTGCTAGAAGCTTTATTTCGAAACCTAATTTATTTGCATATTCAATATCTTTTAGATCAATAAAATTTATACCTTCAGTATCTATTTTATTTCGTTCTACTTTGCCTCCAAAAGCTAATTCTGTCAGTATTGATATTTTGTCTGCCGCATCACGACCTTCTACGTCAGCAGAGGGATCAATTTCTGCATATCCAAGTTTCTGAGATAATTTTAAAGTCTCTTCATAAGAAGCTTTTTCTGAAGACATTTTTGAAAGTATAAAGTTTGTTGTTCCATTTATTATTCCCATCATTTTTTTTATTTGATTACCCTTTAGTGATCTTTTTAAAGGTTCTATTATGGGAATTCCCCCACAAACAGCCGCTTCAAAAAGAATATATACTCTATTCTTAGCAGCTGTATTTTGAATCTCTTCTCCATATCTTGCCATTACAGCCTTATTTGCTGTAACGACTGATTTGCCTGCATTTAATGACTTTAAAATGATATCTTTAGTTTCATTAATACCTCCCATAACCTCTACTATTACATCTATATTTGGATCATCTATAAGAGAATTTATATTGTCTGTAAGCAAATCTTTATTATCTATAACGTCTCTTTTTTTTGAAAGGTTTTTAACTGCGATTTTTACTATCTCTATTTCTTTTAAAATGGGATGGGTATCTAATTCTGAGTTAAGGATTTTATAGACTCCTTCTCCAACTGTTCCTAATCCAATAATACCTAGCCTACATTTATTCATTTTTTATTTAGTAAATATAAATAATTTTATATTATTGACTAACTTAAAAGATCATATGCTTGATTTTTCATTTTTTTTAAAATATTAAAAAATCCATTTGATCGAGATGGGGTAAGGCTCTTATTTAGTCCAGTTTCATAAATGAAATTATCATCTAAATTTATAACTTCTGAAGGGGATAAATTATTTAAACCCTTTATTAGGAATGATAATAAACCTTTTGTTATGAGTGCATCAGAATAACCTTCCCAAAATATCTTTCCATCAATTATTTCTCCTTTAACATATACTTCTGAGACGCAACCTTTAACTTTGTTATGTGGAATTAAAATATCTTCTTTAGGGAAATTTAATTTTTTACCCAACCATAAAATATATTCATACTTTCTTTTTGGATCTTCAGTTGATTTAAGCTTTTCTACGAGCTTAAATAATTCATTATAGATACTTTTATTTTCCATCCTAAAATAATTTCAATTGTTAAAAGATCATTATACTAAGATTTCATTCTCTGTAATATAGCCTGTTAATGGAAGATCCCATTTTGCTTTAGGTAATAAAGATTTACTTATACAATTTGAAGTTAATATTCCTATACAAGGTACTGAACTCCAAAGGTAGTCTGATCTAAGATAATCAAAATAACCTCCTCCATATCCTAATCTTGTCAATTTTCTATCAATTGAAAGGCATGGAACAAAAATTATAGATATTTGGTTATAGTTTAATATTAAATTATTTTGTGGAGATGGAATACCTTCAAAATCTTTCTCAAAAGGTGAATTTTCCCAAGCATAAAATTGAAGAGTTTTATTAGGTAAACATTTTGGGAACGCGATTGAAAAGTTTTTTGATAAATTTCTTAAATCAATTTCATCCTTAAGAGGCCAATATATTGCTAAGTAATCTTTAATCTCTCTATTTTTAAAGTATATATTTAGAAATTTGTTTACATTTTTTTTAACATCATTTTTTACATTTTCATTATTATTTTTTCTAAGAAATCTATATCTCTTTCTTTCAATAAATTTTAGCTGTTCAATATTCATTTCTTATGGGTCAATATTGTTCTTCATATATTTTAGTTAAAGCTATTGCTATAGCATCTGCTGAATCATCTGGTTTTGGCGCATAATTTAGATTAAGATCTAACATAACTGCATTCAGTATTTCTTTCTTATTAGCTTTACCTGAACCGCTAACAGCAAGCTTGATTTTAGCTGGAGCGTATTCACTTATTGGGATATCTAGTAACCCCAGGGTCATCATAATAACTCCTCTAGCTTGAACGACACTTATAGTAGTGCTTGATTTATAAAAAAAGAATTTTTCAACTGCAGCAAAATCTGGTTTCCACTTATTGATAAGTTTTTGTAAATCTTGAAAAATCTCTAATAACCTTTTTTCTTCCAATTTACCTTTTGGGGTTTCTATTATGCCACAATCAAGAAGTTTATTATTACCATTTGTAGCTTCAATAATTCCATAACCTACTCTTGCTAACCCAGGGTCAATTCCAATTATTATCAATTTTATTCCTCATTTGAGGCTAATTGAAATTTTGAAAGATTATCTGTTTCATTTATTTCAAAGATTTTGCAAAATGCTTGAATAACTTTTTCTCCTGAATCAACTTGTTCTAATGGGTCTTTTCTTAATCGATGCCTTAATGAGCATGTTATAACCCTTGCTATATCTCCCTCTGATACCTCATCCCTTCCTTCAAAGGCAGCTATTGCTTTAGCAGATCTATTTGTAACTATATCCCCTCTCAATCCATCTACATCAAGTTCTCCGCAAATTGCAGAGATATTTAATCTTAGATCTTCATCAATTTTTACAGAATTAAGTTTTTCCTGTGCGGCAATAACCTTTTTTTGTAATTCATTTTGTTTGTTTTCTAAATTATTGAAAAATGTTTCCGGATCATTATCAAAAGAAGTCCTTTGATCGACTACTTTAACTCTTAAATCAGCATCTCTAACCGTTTTCACTTCAACACTCATCCCAAATCGATCAAGTAATTGAGGACGAAGTTCTCCTTCTTCTGGATTCCCAGATCCTATTAAAACAAATCTCGCAGGATGCCTGACTGATACTCCTTCTCTTTCAACAGTGTTCCAGCCAGATGCAGCAGAATCAAGAAGAACATCTACAAGATGATCATCCAGCAAATTTACTTCATCTACATATAGTAAACCTCTATTAGCTTTTGCTAGTAGACCGGGTTCAAAAGCTTTTATGCCTTCACTTAATGCTTTCTCAATATCAATAGTTCCACAAAGCCTGTCTTCAGTCGCTCCCAATGGAAGATCAACCATCGGAACTTGCTTGCCTTCCAATTCGAGTTGATTGCCTTCTTCTAATCGCTCTAGGACTTCTTGACTTTGTAGATCAGGATCATTTGGTGAACTATTGTATGGATCTCCTTTTACTACTTCTATTGCTGGTAATAGATCAGCCAGAGCTCTGATGGTAGTTGATTTACCAGTTCCCCTATCACCCATTATCATTACTCCTCCTATTCTTGGATCAATAACATTTAGTAGTAGTGCTAATTTCATTTCTTCTTGACCAATTACAGCTGTAAAAGGAAATACCCTTCTTTTCTTTGATGAATTCACTTTTCTTTTTATTCTTAAGTATTTATGACATTTGATGCTACTTCAGATAATGTTATTAGTAAATATCCTTTAAGATAAATTTTTTAAATTTTATTTTATATCTTTAAGGTTTAAAAAACTTGTCTCTCTAAGAAAGTTTTCTTGGATTTGTTCTTTTATTAGAACAAAAATAGTAGTTAAGAAAATATTTAATCCAATAAATAAAATTAAAGTTTTTAGAGTTATGGATAATAATTTCTTTAATTTAAAAGATAAATAATTACTTCTTTTCATTATTTTTCAAAGCCCAATTCATCTGATGGATAACACCCCTTAGAGTATCTAATTCCAATTTAGATGTCTCTGCTTTGAGGATATATTTTTTAAATTTATTTATTTTACTTTTTGAAGTGTGTGGTAAAAGATATCCAATTTTTAAAAGTAGTTTATCTAAATCTTTAAATGTATTTTCTATATGAATTGGGCTTGCTAAATTAATATCCTTATTATATTTAATATTTTTATGATTTATTTCTTTGCAAAATTCGTAAAGAACAATTGATACTGCATGAGATAAGTTTAAAGAAGGATTATTGCTGGTTTCTATAGTGAAAACTTTTTGTGCTAAAAGAAGCTCATCGTTTGACAAACCCCTATCTTCTCTTCCAAAAATTATGGCAAGGTTTTTTATATTTTTGAATTTATTAATCCATTGTGAAACTTCTTGAAGTGAGGTCTGTCGTTCATCTTTTGAAAGACTTATTCTCCCATAAGTCGCTAAAACTAAATCACAATCTAATAATGCATTACTCAGGCTTTCATAGACCATACAATTATTTAAATATGAAATTCCCTTCATCGCCATCCTCTTTGAATCTAATGAATATATATCGCAATTAGGAGAGACGATTCTAAGTTCGCTAACATTAAAATTTGAACATAATCTTGCTATGCTCCCCACATTTATTGGACCATTTGGTTCGACCAATATGATTTTTAAATTATATTGTTGTTGAGTATTTTCCAATTTGTAAAAATTTAATAACTACGAATTAACTAAAGCTTATCTATTAAATTAAGTAAAATATTTTTTTTCTCTCAAAAATTGCTTTGAAAGCATAATAATAAAATTTAAAAAATTACTCATAACAAATCTTCATAGCTTTTTCTATGGATTTTATCATTTGCTTTTTGATCGATTATCCAATGAATCAAAATTAATCACAAGAGGTCAAATTTTTGCAGATTTAAGTAAGCCCTTAAATATATATTAACTTTTTGTTTATTAGTAAAGAATAAATTTCCTATTGCAATTATTCTGCTGCATAAGATGAAGATTTTTTCACAAAAAATCGTAAATATGTCAAAATTATATAGAACTAAAATTTGTAATGATTGAACCTCTTCTTTGTGGCATTGTTTTAGGATTAGTTCCTATAACCCTTTTAGGCCTATTTGTAAGTGCCTGGAATCAATATAGACGTGGTTCTGGAATGTTAGATTTTGATTAGAAAAGAAACCTTAGTTTGACCATATTTTCTTTTATCAATTATTTTCCATATATCGCTACCTTCGATAAAATTATTTTTTGAATGCTCGTAAATTACTATTGAGCTTTTCTTTATGAAATTTGATGTAAATATTAAATTTAATAATGATTTATCTAAAAATTCTTTGTAGGGAGGGTCTAAATAAATAAAATCGAATTTCTCTTTCTCGAAATTTATAATCTTTGAAGGGGTAGATTTTTTTTGGATTTGCCTCATCCAAGTAAAAACATCCTGGTAAATAATTTCAATTTTTATATCTTTGTCTTCAGGTTTAATCATTGATAATAAATTTTTTTTGCAAATCATCGCGATTTCTCTATTTTTTTCAATAGCAATTAATTTCTTTGCACCATGATTTATGGCTTCACATGATATTGAACCAGAACCACTATATAAATCTAACCAAAAAGAGTTTGTAACTTTTCTACCTAAAATATTAAAAATTGCTTCTCTTACCATTAAGGTTGTAGGCCTAGTAAGGTTTGTTTTAGGGCTATAAATCTTTTGCCCTCCAATAAGTTTTAAGTGAGTCTTCATGACAAAAAGACTAATTAATAGTTTTAAGCCACTTTAATAATATTGATTCGCCAGTTTTCCCTGATTTTTCTGGATGAAATTGACAAGCTACTAAATTGTCTTTTTCAATGATAGCGGTTAAATGAATGGATCCGTATTCAACATTTGCAGAAATTATTTTTTCATTAGTTGGAGATGCGTAGTAAGAATGATCAAAATAAACCCAATTATTATCTAAATTACTTTTTATTAATTTACTTTCTTTTTGTTGAATAAGATTACACCATCCAATATGAGGAATTTTCTGCTTTTCGATATGGGGTATCTTTTTAATTTTGCCTTTAATTAATCCAAGGCCTTTGCTAAAACCCTCTTCACTATTTTCAAAAAGTATTTGTAAGCCCAAACAAATACCTAAAAAATGATTACCTCGCTGAATCCAATCTTTTATATTAAAAATTAAATCTGTCTTATTTAAATTTTCAATAGCTGGATCAAAAGCGCCTTGCCCAGGAATTACAAGAGCTTTACATTGATTGATTTGATTCTTATTTTTTATAAGTAAGACTTCTTCTTGAAGAGTTTCTATAGCTTTTCTGACAGAATGGATGTTACCCATTCCGTAATCAATTAGTCCAATTTTACTCACGATTTGGTCTTAAAGATGTTTAGATAAAGTGCTTGAAAGAGTTCCTTTGGGTACTGCACCTACAACAGTGTCAACTTTTTGACCACCTTTGAATATCATTAATGTTGGAATACTTCTAATGCCATACTGACTAGCAACATTGGGGTTCTCATCAGTATTAAGCTTAAATACTTTAATTTTACCTTCAAAATCTTTAGAGATTTCTTCAACTATTGGAGCAACCATCCTACATGGTCCACACCAAGGAGCCCAAAAATCTACTAAAACAGGCAAATCGCTTTGCAAAACTTCTTTATCAAATGAAGAGTCAGTGACGGCAGGAGCTGATGACATAATTTATATATTCCTTTAGAAAATTTAGCAGCTAATTTTTCTTACCGATGATTTCATTACAGATATAAAATGTATAAGTAACATATTGTATTAAAAAAAGCCCGATAAATCGGGCGATTTGTGTGTGAGGAGTATGGGGTTTCCCCCATTTGCTAATAATAGCTCTAATTGTAAATTTTGTTCTCTTTCTCTAACAAGATTTCTACTTGCCCATTCCAAGTTGTTGAGCTTTTTGATAAACTTTACCCTCAGTTAGTAGTGCTGGAGCAATGACAATTTCTACTTTTTGCATCTCTTTGATAGTTTTAGCTCCTAAGGTGCTCATTGATGTTCTTATTGCTCCAAGAAGATTATGGGTCCCATCATCTAACAAAGCAGGACCTTTTAATATTCTCTCTAATGAACCAGTTGAGCCAACTTCAATCCTAGTTCCTCTTGGTAATACTTGACTTGGAGTCGCCATTCCCCAGTGAAAACCTCGTCCTGGTGCACTTGATGCTCTTGCAATTGGAGAACCTATCATCACGGCATCAGAACCGCAGGCTATGCATTTACAAATATCTCCACCTGTTACAATTCCACCATCGGCGATTATTGGAATATATTTTCCACTTTGCTTATAGAAATCATCTCTGGCTGCACTGCAATCAGAAATAGCAGTGGCTTGAGGAATTCCTATCCCTAATACACCTCTTGATGTACAGGCTGCTCCTGGACCAATACCGACCATTAAACCTTCAACTCCAGCCTCCATTAAAAGTTTTGCAACCTCATATGTCACGCAATTCCCTGCTATTACTGGGGAAGTTAAGGTATTGCATAACTCATGAATATTTAATGTCTCTTGTCCATTAACTCCCAAATGTTTAGTAGAGACAACAGTTCCTTGTAAAAAAAATAGATTTGGATCGGCTTCTAATATGGCTTCTTTAAATTTAATTGCAGCTTGAGGAGTTCCACTAATTGCGGCTATCCCTCCAGAGTCTTTAATCTCTTTGATTCTTTTGAAAATAAGATCCTCTTTAATTGGTTCACGGTAAATCTTTTGCATCAGCGGAACAAATTCATCTTTGCCGACAGATGATATTTGTTCAAGTACTTTTTCCGGCTCTTCATACCTCATTTGAATGCCCTCCATATTTAATACCCCCAATGAACCCAATTTTGAAAGCTCAATTGCTGTTTTGACATCAACAACACTATCCATGGCACTTGCGATTATGGGAATATCTCTATCTATATTGCCGATTTTCCAAGCAGGATTTGTTAATTCATAGTCAAGAGTTCTTTCTCCGGGGACTAGAGCAATTTCATCAATCCCATAAGCTCTCCTAACTTTTTTGTTTAGGCCAATGTTAATATTCACGAAATTAATACAATATATTCTGAATAAGCTAACAACTAAAGGAGTATAAAGCCAACATTATTTAAGAAAAAAAGAAAAATTTCATTATTTATGCATCTAATGTGAGTATTTGAAAATTTTTTTAAAAAATCTTTTTATTCAATATGGCATAAAGCGATTATCATTAGAAAAAAGATTTCTATATGGCTGATAACCAAGGCATTGATGACAATGATTTAGGTGAAGATAACAATCGCATCATTCAAACGGATTTGAGGAACGAAATGTCGCGTTCTTATCTCGAATATGCGATGAGCGTTATTGTTGGGAGAGCATTGCCTGACGCTAGAGATGGATTGAAGCCAGTTCATAGAAGAATCCTTTACGCTATGTATGAACTTGGTTTAACAAGTAGTAGGCCATATAGGAAATGCGCCAGAGTCGTTGGAGAGGTGCTTGGTAAGTACCATCCTCATGGGGATACCGCAGTTTATGATGCACTAGTTCGAATGGCTCAGGATTTTTCTATGCGAATGCCACTTATAGATGGGCATGGAAATTTTGGATCAGTTGATAATGATCCCCCTGCAGCGATGAGATATACAGAATCTAGATTGCAATCTTTAACAGATGAAAGTTTATTAGAGGATATAGAATCTGAAACTGTTGATTTTTCTGATAATTTTGATGGTTCTCAACAAGAACCTACTGTTTTACCAGCAAGGATTCCTCAGCTATTGTTAAATGGATCTTCAGGAATAGCTGTTGGTATGGCAACAAATATTCCTCCACACAACTTAGGAGAGTTAATTGATGGATTAAAAGGTTTAATAAAGAACCCTGAGATGGAGGAAAAAGAATTATTTGAACTTATTAAAGGACCTGATTTCCCAACAGGAGGACAAATTCTTGGTAGAGAGGGTATTCAAGAGACTTACTTAACAGGAAAAGGTTCAATTACAATGAGGGGAGTTGCTGAAATTCATCAAATTAAAGCTCCAGGAAGACCTGAGAAAGATGCTGTAATAATTACAGAATTACCATTTCAAACTAATAAAGCTGGACTGATAGAACGAATTGCAGATTTAGTGAATGATAAGAAATTAGATGGAATTTCAGATATCAGGGATGAAAGTGATAGAGATGGAATGAGAATTGTTATTGAATTAAAAAGAGATGCTTATCCTCAAGTAGTGCTAAATAATCTTTTTAAATTAACTCCTTTGCAAAATAATTTTAGTGCAAATATCCTAGCTCTTGTTAATGGAGAGCCTACAACTTTATCTTTACGAAAAATGCTTGATGTATTTTTGGATTTTAGAGTTGAAACTATTAGAAGGAGAACTTCATTTTTACTAAGAAAGGCTGAAGAAAGAGATCATATTATTCAAGGTTTATTGTTGGCACTAAATAGTATGGATGAGATAATTAATCTTATTAGAGGAGCAAAGGATACGGCCTCTGCTCGTGAACAGCTTCAAATAAACCATAATTTATCAACAACACAAGCAGATGCGATTTTGCAAATGCAACTGCGAAGATTAACCGCTTTGGAAGCAGATAAAATAAAGGATGAGCATGAAGAATTAACTAAAAAGATTAAAGAATATAAAAATATTTTGGAAAATAAAGAAAAAATCTTAAGTATCATAATTGATGAACTAAATAAAATTAGTGAAAGATTTGCCTCTCCTCGAAAAACTGAAATTCTTAATTTAGGAGGTGGATTAGATGATATTGATTTAATAGCGAATGAAAGATCAGTAGTCTTGCTAAGTGAGGCTGGCTATTTAAAGCGAATGCCAGTAAGTGAATTTGAGTCTACGAGCAGAGGGTCAAGAGGGAAAGCAGGTACAAAAACTCAAGGAGATGATGAAGTTAAGTTGTTTATAAGTTGCAATGATCATGATACTTTGCTGCTTTTTAGTGATAGAGGAGTTGCTTATGCATTACCGGCATATAGAGTCCCCTTAGCCAGCAGGACAGCTAAAGGGACTCCATCTGTTCAGTTACTTCCCATACCAAGAGAAGAAAAAATTACTTCTCTGCTGTCGGTTGAATCTTTTGATAATGAAAATTATTTATTAATGCTTACTAAAGGAGGTTTTATCAAAAGAACCCCATTATCAGCATTTTCAAAAATTCGTTCAAATGGATTAATTGCAATTAGTTTAGAAGATGGTGATGCCTTGACTTGGGTAAGGGCCTCTAGTGAAGGCGATAGTGTCCTTATCGGCTCAAGTAAAGGAATGACAATTCACTTTAGACTAGATCAAAACGAATTAAGACCACTTGGAAGGACTGCTAGAGGAGTGAAATCTATGAATTTAAGAGATGGAGATAAGCTTGTTTCAATGGATGTTTTGACATCTGAGTTGGTGGAAAAACTTTCTGTATTGGATCCTTTAGATGATGAAAACAATGAAGAACAAGATATCAATCTTTCAGTGGGCCCATGGGTTTTAGTTGCAAGTTCTTTTGGTTTAGGCAAAAGAGTACCTGTTACACAATTTAGATTACAAAAGAGAGCAGGAATGGGACTAAGAGCAATAAAATTTAGGATTAAAGATGATGTTCTCGTAGGGCTTAAAGTTCTTGGAGCAGGGGAAGAAATTCTTTTGGTGACAGAAAGAGGGGTTATCGTTAGAACAAATGCAGATAAAGTATCCCAACAGTCAAGAGCTGCTACTGGTGTAAAGTTACAAAGGCTTGATGAAGGAGATCATTTAGCCGAGGTTGTCCTTGTCCCACATGAACAAATTGATGAAGAAAAAAATGAAGAGGAAGACTCTCCGTAAAGAATATGCATAAGATTTACTGATGTTTTAATTCATATGGAAATACTTGATATTTTGATTTTAGGTTCAGGTCCAGCAGCCTTATGTTTAGCTTCTCAATTGGCTGGTCAAAATTTACTAATAAAATGTATCTCTACTAAATCTCCAAAAGTTAAATGGTCTAATACATATGGAATTTGGGCTTCAGAACTTGAGGAATTAGATCTTGATTCTCTTTTGTCTCATAGATGGTCTAAAACAGTAAGTTTTTTTGGTAATGGAGCAAGTGAAAATGGTAATATACCCACTGAGCATCATTATGATTATGGATTAATTGACAGAAGTGCATTTCAAAATGAATTACTTAGAAGATGTGAGGATATTGAATGGATAGAAGATAAAGCGTTAGAAATTTTTTCTTCTAATAAAGTTACAGAGGTTCAATGTCAATCTGGATTTAAATTCAAATCTAGATTAGTTATTGATGCAAGTGGTCATAGAAGTGATTTTATCAAAAGGCCATTCTCAAAGGAGGTCGCTCAACAGGCAGCATATGGAATAGTTGGTAAATTTTCTTCGCCACCTGTTCAAAAAGATCAATTTGTTTTAATGGATTATAGATCTGATCATTTAAGCAAGAAGGAACTTCAAGAGTCTCCATCTTTTCTTTATGCTATGGATTTGGGGAATGATGTTTTCTTCGTTGAAGAAACATCACTTGCAAGTTATCCACCTTTATCCAAAGATTTTTTAAAGAAAAGACTTTTTAGAAGACTTAGTAATAAAGATATTCAAATTAAAGAAATTTTTCATGAAGAAGATTGTCTTTTCCCTATGAATCTTCCTTTGCCATTGAGAAATCAAGCAATTCTTGCATTTGGCGGAGCCGCAAGTATGGTACATCCTGCTTCTGGATATATGGTCGGATCTCTTTTAAGAAGATCTCCTATGCTTGCTCAAAAATTAAAGATTTTTTTAAAAGATCCAAATTTAAGTTCTATTGAATTAGCAAAAAAAGGTTGGGATGTTTTATGGCCTTTCGAATTAAAACAAAGGCATAAACTTTATCAGTATGGTCTTAAAAGGTTGATGAGTTTTGATGAAAAAATGCTTAGAAGTTTTTTTCTTAATTTTTTTCAATTATCAACAAAAGAGTGGTCAGGTTTTTTGACCAATACCTTACCATTACCAAAATTAATCTATGTAATGTCCAAAATGTTTATAAAGTCTCCTTTAAAAATAAAATTAGGAATGCTTAAAATAAATTGACTTAATATACCCTTTTTGGCAGATAACTATAAAGTCCTACAGTGTTATTGGTTGACAGCCCGTATAAATTACATGGTATAAAACCCCTATTTTTAATGGAATTATTTATAGCTATAGGCTTACCAACAGTCTTATTATTTGGGTTAACTCTCCTTTTTATGTCAGATGGAATTCCTTGTTGGGTTCGACAATTTAATAAATATAGTTCAACTCTTTGGAACTTCGGTGTTGTTGCCATGAGTACTATGACAGTAATAATTTTTCTAGCCAGAAGATAAAAATAAATGAAATTAGTAATTTTTTTATTAATAATTCTAGGCTTTATCGTGTTATTTTATTGTCTTAAAAAAATAAAGACTGTTATTATCAATCTTTTTCCATGGTTAGTAAAGAAGAAGAAAAAAATAATTAAAAACCATAAATAAGTAAAATTTGGAATTTTTTTATGTAAGCACAATGTTATTGGCATATTATTAATTTGGTTATATTCCGCCTATATATTCATAAATAAATGAAATTAATATAAAGAATTATTCCTAATAAATAAACAAAGAGATCGATTAAAAGATTTCGAAATATCAAAATAATAGACACATGTAAAACGACTATTTGGAAATAAATTTTGATTATTTTAAGAGTTTCAACAAGGCTATTTTGGAAAGGGCCTAGGATTGAAACTATTGAAGAAGTTATAAAAGAATACGAAGAGATACTGAATGAAGCCTGGGAAAGAACTTATAAAAGAATACGCAGAGATGCTGAATGAAGCCTGGGAAAGAACTAATAAAAGAATACGAAGAGATGCTGAATGAAGCCTGGGAAAGAACTTATTTATCTAAGGGGAATTGGTAAAGAAAATTAAATTGGGTGCTCGTTTCTATACGATAGAGACTTTTAATAATAAAGGTTTAAGCACATTTATTAGATGCTACTTAAATTTTCAATATACTTCTAACTAATATTAAATCTTAAAAAGATAAGCTCAGCTTATAAAGGGCATGTGGGTAAGTAATTATACTTACGCTAATTCAGTCTTGTCGTTAAAATATTTTAACAATACTTCAAAAAGTTTCTTAGTTAAACAAGCAAACGGTCAAATGAAAGAATCAAAAAAAATTGAGAAGGAAAAGGTTATAGCTGAAAGGCTTAACGGAAGATTTGCCATGATGGGTTTTATTGCTCTTGTTGGAGCTTATCTAACTACAGGTCAAATTATTCCAGGTTTTGTATAAATGGATTTCATCTCTAAAAATCAAGGAAATGTCCCTTTAAAAGCAGTGTCTTACATTTTTTTTCTTGCAGTTGTTTTAAGTATTACTTCATCAAACAATACATTTTTCTAAATTTTTTCAATTAAGATCGTCAACAGTCAGCTAGAAGGGATACAAACTGGCTTTTTATCGTGAACAAATATCCTTAATAATTTTCTAGAAAAAAAGTTTTTATTATATGCACCTCCATAATTAATTTAATTTGACTGCTGATCTACACTAGAAGGTATAAACACCTCTTTTTATATGTCAACTAATAAAGGCCCAAAAGTGATTAAATGCTGTGTAATTACATCTACAACTGCATTAGTCCTCATTTTTATCTCCTTGATACCTGTTTCAAAAAAAGCTTTTTATTGGAATAAATGCTTTAAAAAAACATTCCAATGGATTGATAAAAACGAGAAAGAACTAAAAAATTGGGATAAAGCATCTAAAGAAAGTATTGCAGTAGCAGTTTGCAATGGTGCTGTGTATGAGCCTGAACTTAAAACAAAGTAATTCGAGTCATTGTTGCTCTCTTAATGCAGTAATTAACAATCCACCTATTAAACCAAGATTTATAAATACGGCTCTTTGATGGAATGGAAATACATGAAAAATTATCGTTGTTGGGATAAGAAATAGTAATAAGAAAATTGCTCCAATTTTTTGATCTTTGCCAAAAATAAAAAAGCCAGAACCTAATATAAGGCAGATGATTGCTCCTACTAAAAGAATAGAGGCAATCGGATCAGGTATCCCTTTTGATGAAATATACTCAACTGTTTTTGAAAAGCCTAACAGTTTACCTGGAATAGCAGATATAAATATTGATGAAATTGCTACTCTGGCAATGAAATCTAAAATGGTTTTTGTAGACTTATTTTTTATAGTGAGATTTCTCATAATGAATTAATAATTATTTTTAGATATATCTCCTAAACTTACTTCTTCTTTTAAATTATGTGAATAATTAGATAATGAAAAAAATATTAGTAACAAAAAAGGCAACTTTGAAGGCAGCCTTTTACATTAATTATAGAGATATCTAATCTATTAGATATCTAGGGCTTTAGCCTCGATATCTTTTTTGATTTCTAATCCTAGTAACATCATCAGCTTTGATTCCATATTTAATAGCTCTTCAAATTGATTGTAAGTTTCATATTGAGCTTCATAATTAATTTCATAATTAATTTCATAATTAATATTTATAGAAAATAATTACCCTGCATAAAATCATTAATATTTAAACTCTCAACTTTGTAATAGTAATAATTAGATGAATATTTTATGTTCGAGATATTTTAAGATTAATAAACAATAATATGCTAATTTCTTAAAAATTAATTTGACATGAAAAAACTTCTTATTGGAACTACATTTTTATTAAGTTCTTTTATAGCCCCAGCATTTGCAGAAGAAAAAAATGATTTTTACTTTACCGTTGGTGGAGGAATTGCATACCCGAGCGATATTGAAGGTGATTCAAATCTTGATGGAACAAATTATGATGCTACTTTTGATACAGATAATACTGGTTTATTTTCAATAGGTTTCGGAAAAGAATTTGATAAATTAAGATTTGAATTTAATTACTCTAAAGCTAAAGTTGAGACTGATTCAATTAGTGTTTCTACTGGTGGGACTGGAGTAACAGCCTCAATTACTCCCAATCTTGAGTCTAATGTACATAGTTATATGTTTTACGGTTTTAAAGACTTTTCAAATGATACAGAATTTACCCCTTATGCAGGAATCGGCCTGGGTTTCTCCTCCCTATCCTCTGACGATCAGATAGCAACAATTGCAGGTACAGAATATAGTTTAGACGGTGCATCAGAGACTGTTTTTTCTTATGCAATAAAAGGTGGAATGGCATATCTATTGGCAGATAATACATCAATTTATTCAGAAGCTACTTATCAGAACTTTGCTTCATATAAAGTATCTGAACCAGGTTTTGAAACAGTAAATTATGATGCAACTCACTATTTTGCAGTAACAGCTGGTCTAAAATTTAATTTCTAAACCAATTGCTATTTTAAAAATCTTATATTTTAAGATTATACCTACTTATTTACTGAAACTAGAGCCCCTCTCTTAATTTGAGACAATTATCAAATAAAAAGAAAGGCTGGTAAATCTGTCTATGACTTGGATTATTAGAGTAGGGGAGATAGGATTAAAATGATTCATCTTTCTAAAAGGATTACTTGGTTTTTTTACAAAATCCCTTTTAGATATTGATCTAAAGGCTTAAAGCCTTTTGGATGTAGATAAGATTTTTTTCCTTGATATAAATTTCATAATGCTTCAGCTATCAATCTTTTTTCACTTTATGCAATAGTAGAGCGATTTTCATAACCAAGTTTTCTGACTGCTTAGCTGTAAGTGCCATGAGGCATGAAATGTAATTTGTGGACAGTTATGAAGTAATTAAAACTAAAAATGTCCATACTTTTATATTGTTTATTTTCTAAAACATTTTGCAAAAATTAGGTTTTATGAAATCAATTGTTGGGGATAAATGTGTTTAATTAGTCCTGAATTCTTTTTTCCCAATCACTTATATTTACCTTTGGAAATATCCGATCCTCTTCTTCAATTGTCTTTAAGAAATTATAATCTTCCAAGTCTTTATCAAGATATTCAATAAGTTGCCAAAATCTTGAAAGATGTCTATTAATTCGATCTCTTGCAAGTTCGGTAGTAGTTCCTGCTCTTAGAATGAAACTCCAATCTGAAGACTGTGCTAAAAGTAATTCTCGAGCAGCTTGCTTTAAGATCCTTTTATTAGTATCGTCAAAAGAATTTCTTGAAACAATTCGTGTGAAAGTTTCTCCTGCTTTACTTATCTCAGGAACAATCCATGAATTTTTATCATTTAACCAATAATTATGATATCCACCTTGTCCCCAGCTAGATGGAGAGGGATCACAGATTTGAATTTGAGGTTTGTTGGTTAATATTTCTCTTAAATGAGATAATTTTATTTTATGTTTTAATGAATTTTTAAAAATATGATTTAAAAATATTGGACCCTCATACCACCAATGCCCAAATAATTCAGCATCAAATGGAGCCACTAAAATGGGATTAAATGAACTTGATATTTTTAAATTTTTTAGTTGTACTGATCTTTGAAGAAGATAATTCTCTGCATCTTCCTTAGCTTTATTATGTGCTTCTCTCTCTTCATAATATTCTTTTTCACCGAGAGTGGTTCGATTATTGGTTATTCTATGAAATTTTAATCCAAGTGGTCTACTAGAAGATATTCCTTTCTCTTTTAATTTAGATAAAGGCAGTTCCCAGCCTAAATCTTTATGAAACTCTCTGTAAGAGCCATGTCCTGGGAAACCTTCTCTTGATGACCAAACAGGAAGAGTTGATTCACTATCTCTTCCGAAGAAAGCAACCCCTTTTCTTGAACAGATTGGCGCATATACGCCATATCTTGGTCTTGGTTTTGAATTTAAAATACCATGTCCATCTAGCACTGTATATCTTATTCCACAATTAAGAAGGATATTATCAAGATTTTCATAATATGCACACTCAGGTAGCCATATTCCTAGTGGCTTTAATTCAAAAATATTTTCATGAAAATTAATAGCCGTTTTTATTTGCCCAATTACCGTTTCCTCATTTTCTCTTAATATTGGCAAGTATCCATGAGTAGCAGCGCAAGTCATGATGTCTAAGAAGCCAGTTTTAGATAAATTTTTAAATCTTAGGATTAAGTTTCCCTTGCATTTCTCCCAGTCATTTAATTGCTTTTGTAATCTTTTTAGAAGAAATTCAGAGTATGCCTTATCTTCTTTTGATACTTCATTAAGTAAATCTATTCTTGTCATTATCCATTCAGGAAACTTTGCTTGGAGTTCTGGATCTTTCAAAAGGGATAATAAAGTAGGAGATAAACTTATTGTCAATTTTGCATTATCATTAAGCTTTTCAGATGATTCCATTACTTGAAGTAAAGGTAAATAGGATTCTAAAATTGCTTGAAATAACCAATCTTCCTCTAAGGAATTCTTTTCATTTTTTCTAACATAGGGTAGGTGTGCATGGAGGACAAATGCTAATTTCCCTAAATAGTTCTCTTCTTTTTTATTTTCCAGCATTTATATGAAATTTTAAATTTTAAATTTAAAGTTTTTAATTTTGGATCAAAATCTTCGAATAACTTTTTAAAGAATACTTTAGTTATGTATAAAAATCGTTTTTGATAAAATAATTTAACTAATTTTTTGATAAATAATGAAATATGATTTATTTTTTAGTTAGATTCTAGTAATTATTTTTTAATTCAATTACTATATAGTTAATAATTAGTAATCAAATGTCCAAAGATCCTGGCAGAATACTAATATTTGATACCACATTAAGGGATGGGGAGCAGTCTCCAGGTGCAAGCTTAAATCTAGAAGAGAAGTTAGCCATCGCTCATCAATTAGCAAGGTTAGGTGTAGATGTCATAGAGGCAGGCTTTCCATTCGCAAGCCCAGGAGATTTTAAAGCTGTAAATAAAATTGCTGAAGTTGTAGGTGGTAAAAATGGACCAATTATTTGTGGACTTGCGCGTGCATCTAAAAATGATATAAAGGCATGTTATGAAGCACTAACTCCTGCTCCAAAAAAAAGGATTCATACTTTTATTGCCACTAGTGACATACATTTAGAACATAAACTTAAGAAATCAAGAAGGGACGTTTTATCAATAGTTCCAGAAATGGTTTGTTATGCTAAATCATTTTTAGATGATGTCGAATTTTCTTGTGAAGACGCATCAAGAAGTGATCCAGAATTTCTTTATGAGGTTATTGGATTAGCGATTTCTGCTGGAGCAACTACTATAAATATTCCTGATACAGTTGGCTTTACGACTCCAACCGAATTCGGAAAATTAATAGCTGATATAAATAAAAATGTACCGAATATTGATGAGGCGGTACTTTCTGTTCATGGACATAATGATTTAGGTTTAGCAGTCGCTAATTTCTTAGAGGCAATGAAGAACGGAGCAAGGCAACTAGAGTGCACAATAAATGGGATAGGAGAAAGGGCCGGGAATGCATCTCTTGAAGAGCTAGTTATGGCGTTACATGTTAGAAAGAGTTTTTACAATAAATTCTTTAATAGAAGTGAAGATTCTCCAACCCCCTTAACAGCTATAAGAACTGAAGAAATCACAAAGACATCACGCTTGGTTTCTAATTTGACTGGCATGAATGTACAGCCCAATAAAGCAATTGTTGGAGCAAATGCTTTTGCACATGAATCAGGAATTCATCAGGATGGAGTTCTTAAAAATAGATTAACTTATGAAATAATAGATGCTAAAACTGTTGGGCTTAGTGATAATAAAATTTCTTTAGGAAAATTAAGTGGGAGAAGTGCTGTAAGAGCAAGATTAGAAGAAATGGGGTATGACTTAAGTAGAGAAGACTTAAACGATGCTTTTGCACGTTTTAAGGAGTTAGCTGATAGGAAAAGAGAAATAACTGATAGAGATTTAGAAGCGATTGTAAGTGAACAAGTTCAACTTCCTGAATCCAAATTTCAATTAAAACTTGTACAAGTAAGCTGCGGAAATTCATCTAAGCCTACAGCCACAATAACTTTGTATGATACTGAGGAACTTACTGAAAGTACTGTTGTCGCTTTAGGAACAGGGCCTGTTGATGCGGTTTGTGAAGCATTAAATACTCTTGCTAAAGTTCCTAATGAGCTTATAGAGTTTTCTGTTAAGTCAGTTACTGAAGGAATTGATGCTCTTGGTGAAGTGACTATTAGGATAAGGAATAACGGCAAAATTTATTCTGGACATTCAGCCGATACTGATGTTGTAGTTGCATCAGCTAATGCTTATGTAAATGCTCTAAATAGATTAATCTTTACTGAGAAAAAAGACTCTATACACCCGCAGAAAGATACTGTTGAAAAAAAAGGAAAAGTGTAACTTGATTTAAAGTTATTAATTTTTTCAATTAATAGTTTGCTGTCTTTTATTTTAATAAGTGTTAATCTTAATTTAATAGTATTTAAATATTCAATGAGAGATAGGATAATTGGCTATTGGTCCCTATCCTGGATAGGTTTAATTAGTAATGTCATAGCTTTACCCGTAATAGCATTAGTAATAAGCTATGGTCCCCCTCTAAAAGTTGCAAATATCACTTTAGCTATCAGCTTGGGATGGCCAGCAGCAATTGTTGGAATTGTATCTTCATCTGCTTTATTAGCAGAAAAAAAATGGGGCGTTACTCTTACTTTGATTTCACTTTCAATGGTAATTTCAGGGGCATTACCTTATTCAATAGTAAGACTGATTAATCTTAGAGATTTTATAGGTCTTGGTGGAATAACTCTGGCAACATCTCTATTAAGTGTTATAGCATTACTTTATTGGTGCCTTCCAAAGCATCGAAGGAAAATTAGACTGTAACTTTTAGGAAAAAGTATTGTTTTTTGATGAGGGATATTGAATTCTTCTATGCCTAATTCTTTTCCAAACATTTAAAAATGACTTTTTGATAAGAAAAATTTCTGCTTTTGATAAATTACTTTCTAATAATTGACCATCATTTTCCCTTGATTTAATAATATTAGAAATTATTGTAATTGCTTCATGGTCAGTAGCATCTATTTTCATTGCTCTTAATGCAGCTTCACAACCATCTGCAAGCATTAAAATAGCGGTCTCTTTGGATTGAGGTATAGGGCCTTTGTATCTAAAAATATTTTCTGAAACCGCACTATTTTTTTCTTTTGCTTTATGAAAGAAATATCCCATTTTTAAAGTACCTTGATGCTCTGGGATAAAACTTGCTAATAGTTTTGGAAGTCTATATTTTCTTGCTAAATTCAAACCTTTATCAACATGATCTTGTAAGATTTTTGCACTTAAGGTGGGATTATCAAGCTTGTCATGAGGATTAGTAGATCCAGTTTGATTCTCTATAAACCAATTTGGCGCATGAAGTTTTCCAATATCGTGATACAAAGCTCCTGTTCTTATAAGATCAACATCTCCTCCTATTATCCTTGTGGCCTCCTCAGCTAAGCCGCATATTAAAAGTGTATGTTCAAAAGTTCCAGGTGCTTCAACGGATAGTTTTCTCAATAAAGGTTTTTCTTGATCAGCAAGTTCAAGAAGTCTAGCTTTTGTTAATAATCCGAAAATTGATTCCAAAATTGGCATGATTAAAATTGTAACCAACATAAGAATTGCTAAAAAAATAAAATCCGAAAAAATATCCCCAGGACTTATTAACAAATTTGGAATATTGTAATATCTATAATTTTTACCATTTGCAAACAAAATAATCCATTGACTAAGAAGTGCTCCAAAAGGGACGAGTATTGATATTTGAAGTTGTTGTGCCCGACCTCTAATTTTTCCACCAAGAATAGATACAATGCATGCGGAAATAAAGGTTATTAATAATAAATTGTTATTTACTAAATTAACTGTACCTGGCCAATTTATACAAGCTACTGATACCCATGTAAGAGCAGTTAAGGTGCCCATGCCCTGGGAAATAATTAGAGCAGGAGGAACAATTATTGATAAAGGACTAAAGTTTGAAAAGTTTAATTTAATTCCTTGAGCAATTAATAATAAACCAAGAATAAGAATTATTTGCCTCGCATTAATAGTGGGATTTTCTTTCTTTGAAATATAAATCAAAGATATACAACAAAACAAAATCTCCAGAAACGTTACAGACCAAGAAAAAACTATTTCTTGATTTAAGGGTTTGAAGTCCAGAAGCTTAAATGATGAAATTATAGAAATAAGGATACAAATCAGAAAAATAATTAAATTATCAATCTTTTGGAATGGAGTTGGTAACCTAGATGGTAGCTGTCCTCGTACCCATAAAATATTTATTTTCTTTAATAGCCATGTAAGGTTTTGCACAGAAAATATTTTAATCTATTTCTTTTTCTCCAAATTATAGGCATCTTATATAAAAAAGGAGAACTTTTTTAAAATGCCAATAAAATTAGATGGAAGACAATTATCTCTAGAGATTCAAGAAAGATTAAAAAATGATATTCATAAAGGTACTAAAGAAGGGGAAAGACCGCCCAGCTTAGCTGTAATTAGGGTAGGGGATGATCCCGCTAGTGGAGTATATGTAAAAAATAAAGAAAAGGCCTGCGAAAGGGTAGGAATTAAAAGTTTGCTTTTTCATTTAGATAATGATGTAAGCAATAGAGACTTAGAGGAATTATTAAATAAATTAAATTTAAATGCTGAGGTAGATGGAATATTGTTGCAATTACCTTTACCCTCACAATTGGATGCACAAAAATTGATTAGTAAAATATCTCCCGTTAAAGACGTAGATGGATTACATGAAAATAATGTTGGGAAGTTATTAAAAAATGAATCTGGATTAAGATCTTGTACACCTGCAGGAATTATTAACCTTTTAAATTCCAAAAAAATAAAAATTTCAGGTAAACAAATTGTAGTTATAGGAAGAAGCCTTCTTGTGGGTAAACCAATTGCTTTAATGATGCTAAATCTAAATGGGACTGTAACAATTGCCCATTCTAAAACAACTAATTTAAAGGAAATTTCTAATAAGGCAGATATATTAGTCGTAGCTGCAGGTAAGCCAAATTTCATAGATTCAAGTTTCATCAAAGAGGGTGCTGTCGTCATCGATGTTGGGATTCATAGATTAAAAAGTTCAAATAATGGTACAACTCAATTATGCGGGGATGTAAAATTAGAAGATGTTGTATCTAAAGTATTGGCATATACTCCAGTTCCTGGAGGCGTCGGGCCAATGACAGTTACTATGTTGTTAGTAAACACAATTTATAGTTGGCAAAAAAGGTGCGGACTTAATTCAACATTGAAAGATCTCTTACCATGAAACAAAAAAACATTTTAAAAAATTTAAGAATTTAGATAATGAATAAAGTTAATTCTTCCGAGTTTGATTTTGAAAAATATCTGATAGAGACGAAAAAGGTCGTTGAAGATGCTCTTGACTTTTCACTCTCACCAGAAAAACCTGAAATACTTAGGGAATCAATGAGATATTCTTTGTTAGCGGGTGGAAAAAGGATAAGACCTATTTTATGTTTAGCATCTTGCTCTTTGGCGGGAGGTGATCCAACTTTTGCAGTGCCCACAGCAGTTGCTATTGAAATGATCCATACGATGTCACTCATTCATGATGATTTACCATCAATGGATAATGATGACTTAAGGAGAGGAAGACCTACAAACCATAAAGTATACGGAGATGCTATCGCAATACTTGCTGGCGATGCATTGCTTACAAGAGCGTTTGAAATGGTCTCATTAAGAAGCCCTGGAGTAAGCCCTGAAAGGCTTATAAATGTTGTAGGTGAACTATCATTGGTAGCTGGCGCTCCAGGATTAGTAGGTGGTCAAGTAGTTGATTTAGAGTGCGAGGGTAAAGAAGTTGATCTTGAAACTCTAGAGTATATACATTTACATAAAACAGGTGCTCTTTTAAAAGCTTGTGTAAGGACTGGGGCTATGATAGCTGGAGCAGACACAAAAATGCTTGATGCTCTTACTAAATATGCAAGAGGGATTGGTTTGGCATTCCAAATCATCGATGATATTTTAGATGTGACATCTAATAGTGAGATTTTAGGAAAAACAGCGGGTAAAGATCTTTTGGCTGATAAGACCACTTATCCAAAATTACTTGGATTGGAGGAATCCAAAAGAAGAGCATTAAGTTTAGTTAAAAATGCGAAGGAAGCAATAATGCCATGGGGGGAAGATGCAATTTGTTTAGTTGCGCTTGCTGATTTTATTACTAATAGAGATAGATAAAAATTTATTCAAATATGGCAGAGTTATCAGAACTATTAAAAAATCAACTACTTTTTTGGAGCTTAATATCATGTTTAACAGCTCAACTTCTAAAAATAATATTTAATTTGTTTTCTGAGGGTGAATTAAGATTTGGGATCGTTTTTCAAACAGGTGGGATGCCTTCAAGTCATTCCGCATTAATTTCCGCATTGTCAGCAGGAATAGGATGGGAATTAGGATTCGATAATCCTGCATTTGCTTTATCAGTAGGAATATCGCTGATAGTTATGTATGATGCGAGCGGCATTCGTAGATCAGCTGGGATGCAGGCAATTGAGATAAATAAGATTTCAAGGGAATTAGATAAAAACAAAGAGATTTTTCTCAAGGAATCATTAGGACATACAAAATTAGAGGTTGTTGTTGGAAGTTTTCTGGGACCATTAATTACTCTTCCTGGAATTGTTTATCTTGGTTCTCCTTATGAAATTTTTTCTATGATTTTCAATTAATTTCTAAAAAATACTTTGAGTAATTTTTAATAAGTTTTTCAATGCATGTGTATTGCTAGGAAAATGCAAATGTATCCAGCTCGCATGTATGTATTTATTTTCTAGACCCTCCTCTATATAGTTAGTACCCCATGATTTGATATCCCAAGAGGGTCTAAATTCTGATGTACCTTTGGTCTCTTTCTCTGAAATAAAATTGTCTTTTTGGATTTGCCAGTAATGAAATTCATGTCCTCTAAGAAATTGTTTCTCACTTAAAAGTAGTGATTTTTCTTTTCCTTTTATATATCTATAGCCAACAGATAAATTTCCCTTTTTAAATTTAAAGGGTAATATTCCTGCCATCTTAAACTGGTATCCATTTTGATCTTGAATTGATTTACCTAAAAGCATCATGCCTCCACACTCTGCATAAATAAAACCCCTCTTATAGAAATTCCTCAAAGAATCCAAGCTTCTTTTTGAAGAACTAATATGATTTGCATATTTTTCAGGAAAACCCCCTGGAATTATTAATGCCTTTGCTTCAATTGGAATCTCTTCATCTTCATATATATTCCAAGGAATTAAAGGTATACCAATCTCTTTTAGATATTCCTTCGTCTCCGGGTATTGAAAATGAAATATTTTATCTTCGGCTATTGCAATTGGTCTATTATCTTTTAACGTAATTAAATTTGAATATTCAAACCTGGAATTCTTTTTATCAGGAGGCTTTAATAATTTAACTATTTGTGAAATGTTTAAATGTTTTTCTGCAAAGTTTGCAAAGTAATCTACATCAATTATTTTTTCTGACTCTTTTGGGGAAGTTAAACCTAATCTCCCACTACTTAGAGCAATTCTCTTATTAAATGGTAGAAAACCAAGGACTTGAATTGATTCATTTTTAAAAACTTCATTAATCAATTTTTGGTGTCTCACTGAGTTTACATTATTAAAAATGATTCCTTTTATTGAGACCTCATTATCAAAATCTTTAAACCCTCTAAATACAGGTAAAAGTGAAGCTACTTTACCCCTTGCATCAACGACAAATATTAAGGGTAATTTTAAAACCTTTGCAACATTGGCTGTGCTAGAAAAATCAGTTGATCCAAGTCCATCAAAGAGCCCCATTGCCCCCTCAATGAGTGCTAGGTCCATCTCACTTGCATATTTAATAAATGTTCTTTTTATCCATTTCTCTCCGCTGAGGAAAATATCTAGGTTTCTACATATTGGATGACCAATGGAACTTAGTTGTTGTTGATCTAGATAATCTGGACCTACTTTAAATGTTTGAAGTTTTAATCCTTTTGAATATGCCCAACTTGATATCAATAGGGAGACTGTTGTCTTTCCATTACCAGTTGCAGGTGCTGAAATAATGCAGGACATGGATCTTTAAAATTTTAAAATTTTAAAGATTTCTGAGGTTATATTTATGCTATTTTCAAACAAAGGACTGGTGTCTCCTCTACTACTTGCCAATAATTTACTCACATCGGCTTCAGAAGACAAAAGAAAACTAGGGACAACTTCTTCGATGAGGTGCATATCCGCCATGCCACCAGCTTCTAATCTCATACATTCCGCTGATTCTGATCCAAGGATTATGCATGTATTTTTTTTGGGATCTTTACTTACTTTTGAAATCAATCTCAAGCCTATAACTTGCCCTGAATGAATACTAGGGTTCCCAATAGGCATTGGATTTATGGAAGTTAATATGTAATCTCCATTGTCCCTTTTAAATTTAATTAGTGTAATTTCGTTTTCCTTTTTAGCTTTTACAAGTTGCCAATTTAATTTATCGCTAATCCATGAGATTAAAAATAAAGCTTGAACCATATTATCTCCTTCGATATCTACATCTATTTGGGTTATGTGCTCAAGTAAATTTCTTCTAGAGGGAGGGTCGAATATCATTGCTAAAGATTCTCTCCAACTTTTTAGCCTAACCCAATTTAAATCGTTTATTGCTCTTTTAGATTTTAATACCTTAGTAAGAATATCTATACATCTTTCAGAAGAACCATTTGCCGTATCAATGATCAATCTTTTTCCTTTCTTTGAAAAATAATCAAAAATTTCTGGTGAATCATCTAAGCTCCCATTCCACCATAGCCATGATGGGAGGTCATCGAT
>CACOIV010000009.1 GCA_902627335.1 uncultured Prochlorococcus sp. | reverse complement strand
TTCGCAATAATCTCTTAACTTGATTTTATTTATTATTTTCTTTAAAGAAATGTTTTAATCAAAACCTATAAATAATTCTTTATGTACAACAAGAACATCAAACAGGCATGTCCCTGATGACGGGCTAAGAGGAATATTATCTGTTGTGTAAGCTTCAGCGCAAATTAAATGTCCATCCCACCTAGTATTATGCTCGCTAATTTGGATAGACCAACTTAGAACTTTTGCAAAATGTTCAGGCATAAAGGTTCCAATTTTTCTGCAAATTTCACAAATTTTAGTAAGAATAGGAGGCTTTGTAGGAATTTTTAGGTCTTTGGTTAAACTAGGCTGAGTGAATACACTTGTATAACGAATATATTCTATTAATTCATAATCTTTTTCAGATAATTCAGCTTTTTTTAACGCTTCTTCAAACTCATAAACTGGAGTAATTGGCCTTTTAATCATAAAGGTAATTTACTGCTGCTTACCATCCATAATAAACTTCCTTCTTATAAAGAAGAAAACTGTTGTTGTTATTATCATGACTGGAGCATGATAACTAAGTGTTGAAAAATAGTCTCCTATAGCTTGTGCGTCCATATTAAAAGTTAATTTAATGAAAATTATAAAGTTTTATTGAATAAAAACGGAGAAGAATTCCATCTTTTGTCACTTAATTATATTTTTTAATTTAATTATTCAGAGATTCATTATTATCTTTATTATTTTCTAAAACATTATCATTATTAAATTCATCTGAAGATATATCAATATCGTTGATATTTTTTGAATCTTCTATATTACTTAATTCATTTAAAGATTGTTCATTAGATTCATTCATAACTTGATTAATTTCGTTTTGGAATTCATTTGAAGCTGTTTTAAGACTTTTTAATGTTTTTCCTAATTGCTTTCCTAATTCAGGTAATTTTTTTGGTCCAAAAATTAATAAAGCTAAAACAAGTATTACAGTGACTTCAGGCAAACCTACTCCAAAAATATTCATGACAAACAAAGCAACTAATTAGATTATATAAATTTTATTTATAAAATTCACATAATTAATTTTGACTATATATGTAAATGTCTAAATATATTCTTTAAAACAAAATATAATTAATTATTATCGCTAGAAAAAATCCCTTAAAGAAAACAAACCATAGCAAGGCGTAATCACTTAATCTTAATTTTTTTTGGTACCAGGAAATTAATCTTTTGTGAGTTTGAATAATTTTTTTCAAAATAGTTAAATGTCCAATTATTATTAATTTTAGAATAAATCAAAAATAAGTTAATAAAGTAAGTGTTGTATGTAAAATTTCCATTATTTTAAAGATATTTCAAGACTTCAATTTTTTTTAATTTTGTTAGATTATTAATTTAGATCCTTTATCTAAGAATAAAAATATTCAATTTACAAATTAATTAAATAATGAAATTATTCATTTTTTTAAATTTACTTTTCATAAATTTAAATCCTTTATATGCAGTGACAACGAAGATGTTTAAGGTTTTAGACACCTGTGCTAGATATAGATTAAATGAAATTAACGCTGCAGATGCTATTGAAAAACTAAAGTTAAAATCCAATAAAGAAATTGAAAAGAAAATTATAGTTAAGAAATATTGCTCTGTATTTACTCCTAATCAAAGGGTAGATTACTAGATAATTAAATTTTTTACTTGATAAAAAATAATTTGTACCATATTTTACTTTAAAGTCACTAAAAGAATAGATATTTTCTTAAGATATATTTTTACATAATTATCTTGAATATAGGAGACAAAGTTCCTGAATTTCTATTACCTGATCAGAATGGAATCCAAAGAACTAATAAGAATTTAAAATCACCTTTAGTTTTATTTTTCTACCCAAAAGATGATACTCCTGGATGTACTATCGAGGTGTGTGGCTTCAGAGACAAATATGATCTTTTTAAGGTTTTGGGTGCTGAAGTTTGGGGAGTGAGCAATGGCAATACTGCTAGCCATCTTGCCTTCGCAAACAAAAATAAACTTCAATATCCTCTTCTTTGCGATACTGATGACTCGCTTAGAAAAATATTTGGAGTACCAAAAGTTTTAGGTCTTCTTGATGGAAGAGTTACTTATGTTATTGATCGATTGGGTTATGTAAGACATATTTATAGAGATTTATTAAATGGACCTGCTCACATAAAAGAAGCTATTAGAGTTTTAAAAGAATTACAAAATCAATAAGAAAATATTATTGTTGAAGAATTTGACAGAATCTCATTTGAAGTATTATAAAAATGTATTCTTTAAAAAAATGGATAATCTAGGAATGAAAGCCGTTGATGAAGCAATTTCTAAAGGTATAGATTTAGATGGCTCACCTATTCCAACAAAAATGTTGGAACTTTATAAAAAAATAATGGATGTTGAAAATAAGAGGAAAAGAAGTGGTGTAACAAAATCCATGAGAAATAGATGCGTTAAGACAGGTTCTAAACATTTTGATAAGGAAACCTTGAATAATTTATTAATCGAGGCAGGTTGGGATGGATTAAAGGAAAAAGAGATTAAATTCTTTTACTAAAATAATTAAATAAATAAGGAAAATTTTAAGATGAAGAATTTAAATCTAATTGCTAAGTCAAAGGAACTTAATGATTTGGCCTGTAAAGAATGCACTAAAGGTTGGATTGAAAAACATGATAAAAAAACTTCTCCAATTGATGATGTAAATGATTGCTATAAGGAGGGACTAATTTCCTTGAAATTAAAAGAGAGATTAATCAATGAAATTGAAGAAATAAATAACGCTAATTAAATAAGATTAAAATTTTTTAATTAGGACTAATAAATAGTTTTCTAAAAATCCTTTTTAAAATTATGTTTAATTAACCTCTGTAACAATAACTTTTAATTGGTGGTATTAATCAACATTAGATTGCTCCATAGTTAATAAATTTATTAACGATGGGAAATTAATTATCTTTTTTATGATTTATGTCAGATTTTAGAATAAAAAGAAAATAAATATAAGGAATAAAGAAAAAACCTTCCATAAGAATTAAAAGATTGCTAAATATGAAGTTAGATACATTTTTTATATGTCTACAATTTCATATTTGATGCATATTCTTTATGGCCAAGGAAGCGTAATGAATACGGATTTTATTCTTGTAGTTATTCCAGTGCTTTCGATAACTGTCTTAATGTTCGGATTAAGATCAATTATTATTGATAGTAGAAGTCAAAAATTAAAGAAACAATAATATTTCCCTTCAAAATAGATTCTTTAGGAAATTATCTCTGGAACCATCTTTTAGGTTTCTCAGTTGAACTTTTTGAAGTTATCTCTTCAATTAAATTTATAGATTTTTTATGTGCTAAATAACTTTCAACAACCGTAACTAATGATATAAAAAGTAATCCAAGAATCCCAATTAATTGTTCAATATTTGTTGGCTCATTGCCATTCTGCATAAATATACCTAATGCGAACCAAATTGCAACAGCTCCTAGGGTCAAAAAATAGGGGCGCCACCTTCTCTGATAAATATAACCAGTTCCCAATCCAGGAAGAAAGTTTAATAATGAAGCTACTAATCCAGATGATGCAGCTAAAATTTGATTTTTATTTAATGGATTCATGTAATTATCTTAAAAATTTTGTTTTAAAAACGTTTATTAATAAGATGAATTTTATTTAAGTAATTATTTAAAAATAACCAAAACTAAAATTAAAGAAAATTTTTTACTGAAATTAAATTAATAAAATAGATATTTTTTGGAAATATGTATTTATATTTTATTTGAATATTAAAGCCCAACCCGTTACTGCAAAAAGAAAAATTGCAAGAGCGAATAAACTTTTCCCACTGGCTTTCCCTTTTTTATCAGTTGATTTAAATGGTATTAAACCCATAACAAAGAAATTTACTTGTTTGAGTATAAATCATTTTTCTTTTGAAAAGTATAAATTATTAACTTGTTAAAAATTGATGATTATAATTATCTATTGAAATTAATCGTATTAAATTGAAAAATATCTGCTTTAAATAATGAAAAAGATAAAATCGGATTGTTTTTTGTACATATTTTCTTGACAAAAAAAACAAGTTTTTTTATTGTCAACTAATTGAATTTAAAAATGAAAAAAGAAAAAAAAGGTATAACAATTGAAGCGGGGATAAAAAGACTATCTTTTTTAAAGAAAAAGGGTCTTATTTCAGATGAAGAATTTTCTTCCGCAGAGGAATTGATTATTCAAAGCGAGATGGAAATACCTGCAGAGAAATCTTAGTTTTTTATGTGCTTATAAAAGTACCTTTTGGATAAAGTTGTGCAATCTTTTTTATTTGAAGGTTCTTATTTTTTTTAATATCTTTCTCATATCTCCTAAGCATTAAAAAATAATTAATAATTCCAAAAGTAAACAAAATTAGAATAAATTGAAACCCTGCGATTAAATTCATTTATATTTTTGATCTAAATTTAATCTGCCAAAATGCTAAGAATAAAGCATCGGTATTTATATCTAATTAAAGTCTTAATATAAGTATCTCCCCTTATTCAAAATGGAATTAAAAAATCTACAACATGAAGCAGTCACCTATATACTTTCTACTATTGTTGAAAAAGATCTTTTTGTTAGGACTGAAAACTTAAGAGGAAATATTATTGAAAGATTAGAAAAATGTGTTCAACTTACTAAAAGTGAATTTTCAGAGGCCCAATCATTACATGCAGATTGCGTGCCAGAATCAAGAGGAATGATTATAAGAGCCCAAAAAAAACTTAAAGGATTAGAATCTTTACTTGTATTAGCAAATCTAATTTAAAAAATTATTAATAAAAATATGTCTGAGAAAAAAGAATCTTTGGAAGAAACTTTGCTTAAGTTAAAAGAAGATGAGAATCAAATGGATTTAAAGAAGTGGAATGAGGATTTGATTCCTAAATTGATTTTATTGTTGCCAACATTAATATTTTTGTTGACCTTTTTAAAAATTAATAGTGATAAATCTATTTTTGATTTGCTCATTTTTGTAGGAGGTTCATCTTTATTAGTATTATTTGGAGTTTCTTTAAATTTTTTATTTACTAAGAGATAAATATTTATCTAGTAGATTAAATCAAATTACACATTGAAAGGATAAGAAAAGTACTCCTGAAAAGAGAGTAGTTAGCTAGATTAAACAAAATTTTTTTATTAGTGCAAATATTAATCGTTGGTATTGGCTTACTTATAGGTTTAATTATTAGTTGGACTTTAGGTCTTACAGGGGGAGATATGTTTATATGGATCTTTTGCTTATATTGTGGTCTAGAAGTTGGTCAAATTATTTTTTCTGAAGATAGTAATGACGATGATGATGATTTTGATGGAGGTATTCTTACACCTGTTCTTCAAGGAATATAGATTTAAATAAGATAATATTTTGCTTAAATCTTTTCAGCAATATGATCAATTTTTATTTAAAACCTTTTCTGACAATCCATAAATAATATGTAACCCATAAAGGAGGAATAAATCTTATCAAATCTCCTAATTTATATATATAAAATGGAGAACTATCAGTAATAAATAGATCAATTATCTGTTTTGATAACGTAACCCATATAGTAATTAAAAAAATATTTGCAGCTATTAGTGCAAATTTATTCTTTTTAAAAATCTTTGGCATGAAAATAAGCTTTCTTTTAATTTAAATCCTTTTTTCTTTAATGAAAAGTATTTTTATGCTCTAACTTTCAACATAGAATTAGTGAATTCAAATTCTTATGAGCTAATTGATTTATTGCGATGTGCTTTTTAGATCAATCAGAAAATTGATTACCCAAAAAGGAAAATTCTTTTGTAGCATGATTTAGTTCTTAATGTTTCCTTTATATTTGATGGTTATCTCAATGACAAAAGGCTACAGTGAGCAAACTGCTGGGGCTAAGTTATGTATAGATCTGGCAACTGATTGGGGTTTAGATTGCATAGCTGGGATTAATTCTAAAAATATTCTGATGATGGATTTCGGAGCTGCTGATGGTGGAACAGCTATTGAATTCTGGAGTAAGTTAATTAAAAAAGTCAAAATCTCTAATCCTGAGGCTTATGTCTCTCTAATTGGAAATGACTTGTTTTCTAATGATAATAAAACCTTAATGAACAATATTTCAGTTCATTCAAATTCTTATCAAAATTACTCCTCTTTCCTTTGTGGCGGAAGCTTTTATGACCAATTAGTGCCTTCGGAATTTCTTGATTTTGGATTTTCAGCTACAGCAATGCATTGGCTTAATATAAAAGTTGATAGTTTGCATAATCATACTCATGTTTTAGCTTCAGGTAATAAAGAGGCTTTTGAAGACTTCCAAAAGCAGGCTCTTTTAGATTGGAATCAAATTTTATTTATGCGCAGTAAAGAATTAAAAGTTGGGGGAAAGTTGCTTACAGTAAATTTATCAAGAGACTCTCATAATAGATATTTAGGAAATAATGGAGGCAAGACACTAAATGTGCATGATCAAATTCATAATATATGGCACGAATTATTAGAAGAGGGACTCATAACACGTGAAGAATATAAAAAAGGCACTATACAAAATTTTTATAAATCTCCTGAGGAATTTCTAAGTCCTCTTAATAATAAAAACTCTGAAAGTTATAAAAATGGTCTACGATTAATAGAAGAAAGAACCGTTTATGTAGATTGTCCATATAAAAAAGAATGGGAAAAAAATAATAATTTAGACGAATTTGCTTCTGGTTTAATGGAGACGATAAGAAGTTGGAGTAGGCATAGTTTTATTGCTGCCTTAAGTGATATTTCTTCAAGAGAAGAGAATCCAGTGGATATCCTTTTTGAACGACTTAAAAAGAGAATTAAGTTAGATCCCAATAATTGGAGCCTGGATTATGTTGAACATCATTTAATGATGGAGAAAGTGTAATGATTAATCTTCAAACCTTAAAAAAGAGAGAAATAGGAGTTCTAGCAGAACATATCAGTGAAGATTTATCTGTTTTTATTGTGGCTGAAAATAATGAAAATAGTAAACCAGCTAATGGAGGTTTAAGATTACTTTCATACGAAACTGATATTGATTGCCTTAGAGATGGTTTTCGTTTGGCAAACTTAATGAAAGTAAAACATGATTTATATTCTACGGGTTTTTCTGGAGGCAAAATTGTTGCAAGATCATCAAATATTCATTCAGTAAAAGATAAATTAATTTCTATAACATCAAATTTACTTGAAAACTTAGATGGAAAAATGATTACAGGTTGTGATTTGAATACTACTGAAAAGGATATGCATAAACTTTTTAAGTTAACTCCCCATGTACTTGCTGCAGTTAATAGTGAAGTTGATGCTAGTACTGCTACAGCAAAAGGTGTAGTTGGCGCATTTGAGTCTTTTTATAAATGCTTCCCTTCTGATTTGTCTAATGGGGTACTGGTTCATGGATGTGGTGCTGTTGGGAAAATAGTAGCTAGTGAATTAGTTCGAAAAGGGTTTAAAACCTATGTTGTTGATAAAGATGTTAGTAAGACAAATATCGAAGGAACGATTTCATTAGGTGATGATGCTAATTGGTATAAAAATAAATTTGATGTGCTTTTCCCTTGCTCTATTTCTGGTCTTATAAATACTTATAATGCATCTTTCCTTTTAGATAAAAAAGCGATCATCCCAGCAGCTAATGCGCCCTTTATAAATGAAATTATTCCAAAGAAATTAAAAGAGGCAAAAATAACCATAATACCTGATCCATTGGTAAATGCTGGAGCAGTAATTGGAGATTCCATAGAGAGGTATGCGCCACATGAGTGGAGCAAAGCTACTTCTGAAAAAGTGTATGAATTCGTTAAAGATTCAGTTAGAAATAAATGTTTTGCTTTTCTTTCGCTGATTCAAAGTGGTTTAACGACTGAAGAAACTTTAGAATTAATTCAAAATGAGCAAGATACAATAATAGGTAAGACCTTTTTAGCTTAATGCAAAGTTTAGATCTTCCAAAAAATATTGATATTGCAATTGTGGGAGGAGGTATGGCTGGATTAAGTGCAGCAGCATCTCTTAGTGAAATGGGCTTTAAAAATGTTGCAGTTTTTGAAAGTTCAAAACTTGCCCATATCGATGGAAGTAGTTATGGGGAGTCAAGAATGTATAGGGAAATGTATTCGGATCCCGTACTATGTAAACTTGCTCAAGAAGCTAATAGGCTCTGGGCCTTACAAGAAATAAAATCAGAAAATCCTTTGAGAAAGGAACATGGTTTACTATTTTATGGTGAGTCTTGGAATGAAGAAACAATAGAGGGATCAATACCTGGCGCTCAAAAAGTAATGGATGAACAAAATATTCCATACGAATTTTTAAAATCAGATGAGATTTCTAAGAGATTCCCAATAAACGCGAAAGATGATTTTGTTGGCCTTTTTGAGCCTAGTGCAGGTGCTATTTTTAGTGAAATTGCAATAAAATACTGGATCAAAACGATTAAAGATAATGGCAATAATATTTTTGAAAATTGTCAAATTAATAAGATTGATGAAAATAATAGAACTCTGCTAATTAATAATAATTTTGAAGTCGCTTTTGATGAGCTTATTGTTGCATCTGGAATGTGGTCGAATAGCTTGCTAGAACCTTTAGGTTTAAAATTAGATGTCAAAATTTGGCCAATGGTTTGGGGACATTATATTGTTGAGGAGAGTTTCATAAATGATTACCCACAATGGTTTTGTTTTCAAAAAGCCCGCAATGAAGATGGTGGTTTGTACTACGGATTTCCTGTTATGAGCAGAAATAAAAATAATTTACCTAGAATAAAAGTTGGTATTGATTGGTCCCCAGATGAACTAGTAGGAAATGACTCTTCAGTTATGGATCAACCATTCATAAGACCTTTGAAAGATATGTTAGATAAATTTATTTTCAATAATCTGAATGGGGTAATCTCTTGTGATGAAATTTTTGTAAGTCCTTATACTATGACTAAAGATGTAAACTTTATCCTTGATAAACCGAAAGCAAATATAACTGTTTTTTCGGGAGGATCTGGGCAGGCTTTTAAATTTGCTCCACTTATTGGACAATGTCTAGCTGAAAAAGCTTTAAAAAAAGAAACTAGCTTTGATATTAATTGTTGGGAATTAAACAGATATTCCTTAACTTAAAGAAAAATTCCTTTACTTTGAACAAACATATGAAAATTTGGATTATGAAGGTATAAATAATTAAAAAATTCAGCAAGAAATACTATTAGACCAGCACTAGCAAAAAAATAAATAAATAATTCTTTTCTTTCTTGAGAAACATACTCTAAATTCAATTTTTTTGATTTCATAGATGATTTATACTCTATTTATTTTCTAGCAGAAAAATTAATTGGAATTTTAAAAATAAATGTTTTATTTATAATGATTTTAAATTTTTTTTATTATTTATTTAATTTTCTACCTTTCCAGGTCCATCCAATACCAGTAAATGTTTTATAAATTGAGATAAAACTTATATAAGTAACTATTAATCCTCCAATTCCATTTAGATACCATAAATCATTTGGGATATTATATTTAATTCTTAACCAATATCTTTTAATACCATATGAAGCGATTGCTAAAGCTGATATAAGAAATGTAATATTTACGATCAAAGATCTTTCATTTAATAAATAACACGTTGTGCAAAACATTATTATTACCCAAGGAATAGTATTTGATATCAACACAAAAGTAGAAGCTGATAATGATTTAAAGATATTTTTATCTACTCCTAAAAACCAATTCTTACTCCAACCTTCAATTAATGCACTTAGATCACTATACATATTTAATGAAACATCTTTAATGGCAATCAAGAAATTTAATTTTAATTTGCTGCCTTTTATTTTTTCTGCTAAAGCTAAATCTTCAACTACCTTATTAAATGTTCCTTCATGACCTCCAATTTTAAAATAAGAATTTGCTTTAAAAAGCATAAAAGGTCCAGCTGCAAATGCAGTTGAACTTTTAGGATTATTAGTATTTGAAATAGGAAATCCAATTATAAGTAAACTTGTCATTATGGGTTGGACAATCCATTCTGCAAGGCAATTGCAATTAACCTTTGGTGCTAATGATAGTAAATCAATATTATCTTTTTGAGATTTTGATAAAGCATTAAAAATACATTTTTCGCTAACTTCAACGTCTGCATCTAGAAATAATAACCATTCTGAATCTATATTTTTTGTGCCTATGTAGCATGCCCAATTTTTCCCTACCCAATTTTTATCTTTAGGTCTTTGACCTGCAGAAATAACTTTCATCCCAATTGAATTCTTTTTAAAATCTTCTTTAAAGTTTTCAGCTCTTGAAATGGTATTGTCATCGCTTAAATCATCAACTACTATTACCTCCATTTTTGTACATGGTTTTTTTATTGAAGATAAAGCTTTTAGACATCTAATGATATTTTTCTCTTCATTAAATGCTGGAATAATAATTGAGATGCTCGTATCTAGCGGTTTTTTAAATTCTTGATTTTTTAAGAAAGGAGCATTATTAAACATATAGATTTCTAAACTTATAGAACCCAATATAAAAATTAATGATAAAAGTGATAAAAGAAGAATTATTTGCATTAAATATTTGCCTAATGTGCTTTAATATATCAATTTTTATGCGAATAGAAGTTAATACTGAATATTTAACCCGCAACAATATTACTTTTTTTACAAAATATACTGAATAAATAATAAAATTACGTTATATTTATAAGCTATAACTATTATAAATTATGGAAACTTCACAGCAACTAATATTAATGGCTTTTGGATTACTTATTGTAATTTTTGCAGGTACTTTAGCTCTTAGATTAGGTGTAAGCTTGAAAAATGATTAATTTGTCATTTGATGGATAGTAAAAATTTAAGGAATTTTTTGATTCAGATAGATTCTAGGCAAGCGAAAGATCTTATTAAAGATAAAAAAAAATATGAAACTGATTGGACAGAGGAAGTTATAATTCCAGAAATAATATATAAAAAATTAGCAAATAAAGAACAATTATTATGGAATAAATGTAATTTGGATGAAATTTATCAACCCAGTGATATTAGGGATATTTTTGGAGTTGAACCTTCAATTTTAAATACATCATATTCAAAAAGATTTTATAAATTGTCTGAAGGCGAACTAAAAAAATGGTACGAGATAGGAAAAAGTATTAATACTTCTTTGCCTTTTAATGATGTATTAATTATCTATTCGCAATAGTTCATAAGATGATTAAACTTATGAATTAATTAAATAAGTAATTCAATTCATTTAAAATATTTATAAAAAGAATTTTTATGAAACTTATAGAAGACTTTGTTGAAAGATTTCATGACTTAACTTTGCCTTCAGCAGAAAAATGTTTCATCCTTGAAGAAGGAGATGATATTTATATTAAAAATTGGATACTAAATGGAAAAATTAAAGGAAAAGCAAAAGATCTTTTCGAGTGGATAGAAAAAAAATATATGAATAATAAATATAGATCTCAAACAGAAGATTTTAAGATAGATGAAATTGAGAGAAGATTTTATATGAAACGTTGGCGAGTAATTATATTATTATGTGATTATCAAAAGAGATATAGATATTATGAAAAAGCAATCAATTCAATAAAAGAAAAAAGCTTTCATCATATGAAAACAAATGAATTTTTAGAACTTTTTGAAAAAAATGAATAAGAAATCAAAAAATAGATATTTTGAAGAATTTGAGGAGGGGTCAAATTTGTTATGGCCTTCAGAAGAAGAAGATGAAGTTACAAGGAGATTTTATAGAGATTTATCTCATTTATCAAAGAATACTAGCCATAAAAGAAATAAATCAAATCTTATTCAACAAATAATTAAAGTAATAACTGGAAGAGGCGGCTCACCCAAAAAGTAAGTTATTTTAATTAAATGGATATTATCCAATTATTAAAAATCTTTTTAATTGCTTTAGGAGCAATCATTGGGGCTAATATAAGATACTTTTTTCTTCGAAAATTAGAAATTCTTAAATATAGGGAGTATAGATTATTAACTATTAATTTATTTAGTTCATTTATCTTGGGTTTGTTATTTCCATTTTTTATTAAAACTAATTTGAAAATTGAAGAGGAATTAATATTTTTATTTTTATTTTTTTTCACTGGAAGTTTAAGTTCTTTTTCTACATTTATAAGTGATTTTTACATGTTGATATTAAATAATAATTTGAAAAGGTCCACTTTACTTATAATCTTCTCAATAGTGTTAGGGATATTATTTTTTAATTTTGGTTACCTTATAATTTCTAATTAAATGTTTATAAAAATATTAAAAAATAAATATTCAATGATTTCATGTGGAGCTGTTTTTGGAGCTATATCTAGTTGGAAAATAGATGATATTTTTATAGTTAATATATTAGGCTGTTTCATTTTAGGTTTTTTAAGTGAATTAAAAGTTTCTAAAAATATAAAGTTATTAATTGGTTTTGGATTTTCTGGATCTTTAACTTCTTTTAGTTCTTGGATCTCAAAACTTTTTTTTATTTTTCAAGATGGTTTTTATATTAAATTTATTTTAAATATCTTCTTATTTTTGCTTTTAGGATGTCTAATGTTTTTTATAGGGAAGATTTGCGGTAAAAAGCAAGCTATAAAATAACCCCTTTTAGCAAATGAATTTAATATAAAAGTAAATTGAAGGTATTAAATTTTTTAGAGTTAATTGAAAATAGATTCAGGAAATTATGCTTCTAGATTATGAAGAAAGTTTTAATGTGTAGAATTCAATTTTATAAATTCTAAGTTCATTATTTGAATCCTTCATTTTAATAGCTAACCTAAGAATTATGTTTGATATTAAAAATTTATGACATCTAAAACAAAAGATTTTCTAGATAAATTCTTTGATTTGTGTAGGGAATATCAGACAGATATCCCCCCACATAAAATGGCCGAGATTTTAAGAGATTATGCAGATAGATTAGATGGATAAACTAAAAAAAGCTTATTTTTTATAGTTATATCTCGAAATATTACCTATTAAAAGAAATCTCTTAAATTATAAATATCTTAAAAGTTTATAAATTTTATGAGTTTATATATTAAAAAAGAGAACTGATAAAACAGTTCTCTTTCTTGGAATCAATTTAAATTATAACTTGCTAGTTAAAGCTATTTATTCGCAGATTAAATACTATTTAATCATAATATTTAACTGAGAGGATTCAGGGATACAATACGATAATTCTTGCTCCTGATGTCGCTGGTAATTATAGAGCGAAGTCTTATCAGACTTTTTGATGAACTAGATTTATCGTGATAATCCCAATCTCGGGAAAACACTAAATTTCAGGCGGACTTTCAATCATTTTGAAGATTGCCTCCAACTCAACATGTTGAATTTACCTCAGGATAGAAATATAAGTAAATCCGTGTTTATGCTGATTTACTTTTTAGACCAAACTATCTGAGAATACAAATGACGTGCCTTTTTTCTATCTTTTTAACTTTTAAAAGTAATATTTGTTTTCTTGACGTAGTTGTTTAATTCGTTTTTATAAGTATATATATTAATTTTCTAAATGATTAAATTAATTGCATTTTTATTGCTTGCCCTTTTCGCCACATATATGGAATCAATAATTACTTTCGCAAAATTAGGTAAAATAGGAGTTATTCCAATTTCTAATCAGTTGCCTTCTTGAAGCAATGGATGATAATAAGCCTAATCTTGATCATCAATGGACTAAAGAAATACGTAATAAATTTAATTTATTTATCAAAGAAAAAAAACCATCTTTTAAGGAATGCAAATTATTTCTAAAGAAATTAGGTCTTGATTTAAGTGAAACTAACTTAAGATTTGCAGCTGGTATATATATTTTTGAGAAATATGATGCTAGGCACACCGTAGAGGAGATTAGGGAAATAATTGCAGATGAAATAGATGAATTAATAAATGAAGACTAATAAATATATTTAATTTCTTTAACTATAGGAATTAAATTAGTATGCCAAACCCATACTCCTTGATGTCTCATCTCCCAAATAGACTCTTATACTAAGAAAATCAGTTGGACATGCAGTTTCACATCTTTTGCAACCCACACAATCTTCTGTTCTCGGGGAAGACGCAATTTGGCCAGCTTTACAGCCATCCCAAGGAACCATTTCTAAAACATCCAATGGACATGCTCTAACACATTGGGTGCAACCAATGCATGTATCATATATTTTTACTGCGTGAGACATATTTTTTGTTTATTCTTATATGACCCTAATAATTAATTTTTTTAAATAAGTCTACATTGAGAAAAATAGGTTTAAATACTGATATCCAAACATTTACATAAAACACTAATTTTGTAAGTTATCGCAGTCATTTCAGCTTTTTTTGTGAAAAAAGATTTTTATCATCTGGTTATATTTCTTAATATTAAATGGTTTATAATAAGAATATCTGCTCCTTCAGATTTTGAAGTCACAAATAACTTTTCGAAAGTTAACTATTTTCCGGGTAATTTTTTTATATAGATTCTTAGCATTTTTTAAATACTATTTTAGAAAGATATTGAATTTCTAATGGCTTATCCTTTGATTTGAAGTGAAGAAATTTATTAGGAAATGATTATAGGAATGTAAATATTATTGGATTGGATTGGATTATATAGTAGTTTTTTTATCATACGTAAAAATTAAATATAGTCCCCAACCCACTCCAAGAAGAAGAATTAAAACCATAATATTCACTGACCAGACATATTCAATCAAATTTCTTAATTTTCATATATTAATTTAAATGTAAGCAAAATATTGTAGTTTCGCAAAAATTTAAAGGTCTTGTAGATATCATTTGAAGATTATTTTAATAATCCATATTGTAATCGGAAGGGCTACCTGTCAAAGAGCAAACAACGGATTCTTCTTCTTTCATTTGCCTTATATCTGTAATAGGCCTTCCCATTTTTTTTAGATTTTCAATATCTTGAATGGTCTGACATCGAGCAATTGTTTTACCCTCTTTGTCGTAGCAAATGTAGTAAGTCATATCTTAAAAGGAGTAAGATTCATAGGTAGAAAAGTCGAATTTCTATAATTATCTCGACTAATCTATTTTCACTCTAGGTCAGCTTTAAGAATATGTTAAAAAAAAAATGTTCCTTTTCCCGTACCTTATTATTCCTCTAACCCCCCTATAAATTTCAATTAATATTTAGGAAAATATAGTTATAAAGTTTGGAGGTTTAAATGAAATTATTTAATCAATTTACAATACTCAAAAAAAACTTTAGAGACATTGATTTTGTAAAAAAAGATAAATTTGATTATTGGAAGAATGAATGTAAGGATCATCCAACTAGTAAGCATTGTTCAGTTTATTGCGATTAGTAATCAATCTAATCCTTTAATTTTTTTAATTAATTGGTTTAGCTCTATTAGCTCTTCTTACGGCTTTTCTTAAAATATTATTTTTAATTGAAAGATCAGAAATACAGTATAGAGCTAAAAAGAACATTAATTTTGCAAAAAATGAAATTTGCATAATAAGAAAAAACTCTACTTACATCAAAGCAAAAAATATAAATTAATCAAATATTTTTTGATAAATAATCTTTATATTTGGTTTATTGATATCCTCTTTCTATTAATAAAAAAAGGGGATATACTCCCTCTTTTTTGATAAGGTGTCAACCTTTAAGATTTTAAATTATCCTGAACAAGAAAATGCTCCTGCTAAAATATTTTTAAAGATAGGTGCTTGCCCTAGTGCATATATGAAGAAACTTGATGAAGCAATTGTAATAGCAACTTTAGATGATCTACTAATTTTTAAATTTGAAACTTTTGTTAAAGCAGAATTCATTTTTAAATGTTTAATTAAACGAATAATAACCTAATTTAAAAATTTATTTGCATCAAAAGAAACAAAATTCTATTAATTTTAAATTTTGATTATTATCGTTTTTTATTAATCTTCAAGATACTCTCAAATCATTCCAGAAGAGTGCGGTAATTTGAGACTAATATATTTGAAAATTGACATCTATAAAATTTTAATTTAGAGATATTTTAAACACTTCTAGAATTAATCTTTTTAAATTAATTACTTAATTATCATTTTTTTTTAATGGCTTATTATCATGTGCATGGATTAATTCCTGATGGGATTTCTCAGTCTGAGGGTTATAAAGTGTTTGAAAAATATATTGCTTCTGGAGCTCCTAAAGATAACTTTGATGGATTTGAATTAATAAGTAGATTCCATGCACCTGAGACAGGTGAGGTTTTTGTGATCTTCAAGGCAGATAATCATTTAGCAATATCAAAACATTTTGGTATCTGGAGAGCAAAATTTGGTGTTGAATGGAATATAACAGCTGTTTTAAATGATGAAGAGGTAATTAAAAGAAATAAGCAAGTTGCTGATGAAGCTATAGAAATGGGGTAATTTGTTTCATTGACACCCTATATAAAATAAGGAGCATATAGCTCCTTTTTTTTATGTCTTGCACCGTTACCTCAGTTTTCACTTTTAAAATTGAAAGTACTTTCAATGAGTGGGTTGCAATATTTGAAAGTGAAGAGGCAGAAAAAAGACATGCAGAATTTGATATCAAGCCACTTTATAGAGGTGTAAGCAAGGATAATCCTCAAAAGGTTATTGTTATTCATCAGGCTCCAGAAGGTAATGTACAAAAGTTTGTTGAAGCTAATGGTGATTGGATGGCAACTCACAGAGTTGACCTTTCAACGATGAATGAATCTTCTTGGACTGCTTCATTAACGAAGGATAATTGTTGCGATTAAATTAGAGAGTTTTCTTTTTGCCTTTAAGAATCATTAATAAAGGAAGACCAATAAGCATAAGACTTCCATCAATTAATAAAAAAGTATTTAAATTCATTTATCTATACTTTAAGGGACATGCCATTTTAGGGGTATACCTTTTTTTACTGAATCATTTTCCATATCCTCCATCTGTTTTTTGATTCTGTTGTAATAGGCTATCTCTTCAGGGTTATCGGAACCTAGACCATAATTCATAGTCGCTGCAATATAAATTCTGTGCATCCTATATGGAGATAGAGGCATAATTATGGACAACTCTAATCAATATATCTAATTTTGAGCTAAATGATGATCCCTTAATCTATTCATATCTAGGAAAGAGCTATCTTCGTGAATTGAACCCAAAACCTCACTTTTACTAAGGAAGACCGAAATAATCTTAATCGTACTAATTAATTATCATTTAGTATTAACTTGTACTTTAACAACTTTTGAATTTCTTGTTAAGCCTTGTAGAAGCTGCTTTTTGGGATATGCCCTCGTCGGGACTTGAACCCGAGACCTCACCCTTACCAAGGGTGTGCTCTACCGCTGAGCTACAAGGGCTAAATATAAGTGGGCCGGGTTGGATTTGAACCAACGTAGGCAGAGCCAGCGGATTTACAGTCCGCCCCCTTTAACCACTCGGGCACCGACCCCCACAATTAAAAATTTATCAGTTAATGGTCACTTTGTGCACAAATGTTTTGGTTTTTTTCTTTTTTTATAGATACGATTTGAAAAGATAGGCATTCTAAGAATGGATATTTTATTAATAAATGGTCCTAATTTGAATCTATTAGGGACAAGAGAACCAGAAATATATGGCTCAAAAACATTAAGCCAAGTTGAATCTGAATTATTAGATGTTGCTGATAAAAATAAGATAAATTTGGAATGCTTTCAAAGTAATCATGAAGGAGAGATTGTTGATAAGATTCAGAGCTCCATAAAAAAAGTAAAAGGAATATTAATTAATGCTGGAGCTTTTACTCATACGTCAATTTCTATTCGAGACGCATTAGTAGGATCAAATATTCCATTCATTGAGCTTCATATATCTAATATTTTTAAGAGGGAAGATTTTAGAAAAGAGTCATATCTGACTGATAAAGCCCTCGGAATAATAAGTGGTTTTGGCATTAATAGTTATTTTTTGGCCTTGGATGCAATTATTAATCATTTAAGAGATAACTAATTGTGATAATTGATATTAAAAGGCCATCATTTCATATCAAGTATTTAAGTGTGATTTCCTCAGATAAATGGATAAAAATGGCTATTGAAAATCCTATTGAAATACTTATTGATCATGCGCATTGTGAAAAAAAAGCTGCAGGTGTGGCAATACAATTAATGTTTAGATATCCCACAGAGCCAAATCTTTCTGAAGTCTTAAGTCCAATTGCCAGAGAAGAGCTAGAACATTTCGAAAAAATGTTGTCTTTCCTTAAAGAAAGAGGAATTTCATTGAAAGCTTTAAAACCTCCTCCTTATGGTGCTGAACTTGCAAAAAATATTAGGAAAGAAGAACCTTTAAGAATGCTTGATAGCTTTTTGATAGCGGGAATAATTGAAGCAAGAAGTCATGAGAGATTAAGCATTCTTGCATTGAATTCAAAAGAAAGCGCAACTAGAGATCTTTATCAATCTTTAGTTGAGAGTGAAGCTAGACATTTTGGAGTATATTGGAAACTCGCACAAAGCAAATTTGATAAAGAAGAAACTTTTAAAAGATTAGATCAACTACTAAAAAAAGAGGAAGAAATACTTTCTAGCACATTTTCAATGCCAAGAATACATAGTTAGTAAATGTAAGACTAAAGTAAATTAATTATGAAAAAGATAAATATATTTTTTAAAAAAAATTTTTTTTCTAAGAAAAATAATGCACTTTTAACCGTCGTTGGTGTTGGTCCAGGAGATCCAAATTATTTAACTTTGGCAGCAATAAAGGCTATTAGAAAATCAAAAGTTATTTTTTACCCAGTATCTGGATTTGATAAAGAAAGTTTTTCACTGAAAATAGTAAAAAAATATTTAAGGTTTAAAAAGAAAATACCCATTATCTTCCCTATGGGAAGAAAAGATCATAATCCTCAAGAAATATGGAAAAAAGCAGCGGAAATAATTGTTGAAAATATTTCTAGATATAAAAAAGTTGTACTGCTGTGCTTGGGAGATACTTCTATTTTTGCAAGTTCCTCTTACATAATAAATGAGATAAAAGAAAATTATCCACAAGTAAAAATAAATTTAATTCCTGGAATTTCATCAGTTTCATTAGCGGCGGCACTAGGCAATTTTCAACTGATTAATCAAGGAGAAACTTTGGAAATATTAGAATGCCCCGATAATTTTGATGATTTAATTAATTCAATAAAAGATAAGAAAAATTCCGTTTTGGCAATTATGAAAGTTGGTCAAAGATGGAAAAGTGTCAAAAAGGTTTTGAAGGCGAATAATATTTTAGATAAAGCTGTTTTAGCAGTAAATTTAGGTATGGAAAATCAATTGATTGATAAAGCCTCTAAAAATGATTCTGATGAATTACCATATTTTTCATTGCTTTTGATAAGAATGTAAAACTTTAGAAGGGAATGCTTTAAAAAGTATTTTGATAATTATTTTATTAATGTTTTTGATTATTAATATTTTTAGAAAGTTAGAAAACATCAAAAAATGTATAGTTGTATAAGTAACACGACTAAAGGATAAATTTATTTTGTCTCTCCCTTCAATAGCAATTATTGGGCGTCCAAATGTTGGTAAATCTACTTTGGTTAATAGGTTGTGCCAAAGTAACATGGCGATAGTATATGATACACCAGGCGTTACAAGAGATCGAAGTTATCATGTCGCTGAGTGGGGGGGAAGGGAATTCCAAGTTATTGATACTGGTGGTCTAGTTTTTGATGATGATAGTGAATTTTTGCCAGACATTAGAACGCAAACTTTACTCGCTTTAGAGGAAGCTAGTCTAGCTTTATTTATTGTTGATGGTGTGCAAGGACTTACTGATGGCGATCTTTCAATTGCAAAATGGTTAAGAGGAGGGAAACATAAGACAATAATTGTAGTTAATAAATGCGAGTCTCCAATCCTAGGGGCGTCGATGGCTTCTGAATTCTGGAAATTAGGATTGGGAGAACCTTATCCAGTTTCTGCAATTCATGGATCAGGTACTGGAGATCTACTGGATTTAGTTCTTAATGAATTGCCTGAAAAAAATATCCTTGATGAAAAAGATAATATCTGTGTTTCAATTATTGGTAGACCAAATGTTGGAAAATCAAGTCTGCTAAATGTAATGAGTGGCAATCAAAGAGCAATTGTAAGTGAAATAAGTGGTACAACTACAGATTCAATTGATAGCATAATTGAAGAAGGTAATAATATATGGAAAATAGTTGATACAGCTGGTATTAGAAGAAAAAAAAATGTTAAATATGGCCCAGAGTTTTTTGGCATAAATAGATCTTTTAAATCAATCGATCGAAGTGATATTTGCCTTTTAGTGCTAGATGCCGTTGATGGAGTAACTGAGCAAGATCAACGCTTAGCAGGAAGAATCGAAGAACAAGGCAGAGCATGTCTCATAGTAGTTAATAAATGGGACCTTATTTCAAAAGATAGCTCTACAATTTATGATGTCGAAAAAGAATTCAGATCAAAACTTTATTTTTTGCATTGGTCAAAAATGACTTTCATATCTGCTTTAACGGGAAAAAGAGTTAAGGATTTATTTGGACTTGCTCTAAGTGCTGTTGATCAGCATAGAAGAAGGGTAACAACTTCAGTTGTAAATGAAGTTATAAAGGAAGCAATTAGTTGGAAAAATCCTCCTACAAAAAGGAGTGGCAAACAAGGTAGGATATATTATGGAACTCAAGTAAGGAATAAACCTCCTACTTTTACACTTTTTGTAAATGATCCTAAGTTATTTGGTAGTACTTATAGAAGATATATTGAAAAGCAATTCAGAATTAATTTAGGGTTTGAAGGTACTCCTATAATTTTAATTTGGAGAGGTAAACAGCAAAGAACATTAGATCGAGAAATCACAAAGAAAGGAATTAGTTTAATTGATGGTACATTATGAATTTCATTACTGAATTATCTTTAGGGCAATATGTTGATGGTAATAAAAGTTGGTTAAAAAAAATTGATAGTAGATTAAAGTTGATTATTCTTTCAATCTTTCTTATTAGTCCAATTTGGTCTGGACCAATTTGGAGAATTAGCTTAGCATCAGTTTTGCTGCTAATTACATTTATAAGTTTATTGCCTTTTAGGATTTGGATTAGATCTATTACTATTTTGCTTTTTCTTGCACTTTTTATAGGAATATTATCTATCTTTGCGACATCAAATATTTCTAATTTAGATATTTTAATTAGAGATCCAAATGAATTAGCTATAAATCTTACAAATGATTCAAATTGGAATGTCTTTGAGATATCTCTTAAAAAATTTGGTTTTTTAAGTATCGGTCCTTACAGCATTTCGAGAAGAGCAATTGAATTAGGTATCAAAACTTCAACTCTTATTTTTACAGTTGTACAAAGCGTTAATTTAGTTCTTTTGACTACATTAAAAGAAGATATAGTATGGGCATTAAGTTGGTTTTTAAATCCTTTAAGGAGATTCAAAATCCCAATTGAAAAATGGTTATTTCAACTGCTATTAGCTTTGCGATTTATCCCTTTAGTTCAAGAAGAATTTCAAAATATCATAAAATCAGTTTCAGTGAGATCTATTAACTATAGAAAGTTAGGTTTAAAAAATTCATTTAAAGTTCTTTTGAGTATTATTGAAAGAATTTTTTTAAATATTTTGTTAAGAGTTGATCAGGGAGCCGAATCTCTTCTTTCAAAGGGTGACTTGCAAATAAAAATTAATAGATTTAGACCTCTAGAGAAACCAAGAATCTTTACTATATTCCTAAATTTCTTATCTATATTGTTCATTTACATAGCAATTTATCTCAGAAAACAGTATGGTTCTCTATAAATAACATTTTTAAAATTGAGTTCAGAGCGCTATCTAAATCACCCGACATTTGGAATGCTATATCAAGTCTCTCCTGCTAATGAGGATAAAGATTTGTATGCGACACTATATGCACAGAAAATGTTTTTTTTAGTAACTATTAAAGAGCGAGAAATTTTATTTGAAGTAATTCCTTATTTAGATGCAAGAAATCAAGCAGAAATAAATTTACAAAAAGCCAGAAGGCAATCTTCTGAAGATTTGCCCAAATGGGAAAATTTATTTAAACAAACTTTTATATAGTTATTTGAAAAATTTAAATTATTTAACACTAAAAAAACAGTTACCTGAAAATGTTAATTTACTGGCTGTAAGTAAGTATACAAATTCAAAAAATATACAAAGTCTTTATGATTTAGGGCAGCAACATTTTGGGGAAAGTAAGGTTCAAGAAGCCCAAATAAAGCAGCATGATCTAATAAGCTATCAAAAATTAAAATGGCATTTTATTGGAAAAATACAAAGTAATAAGATTACAAAAATAGTAAAAAATTTTGATTATATACACTCTGTAGACTCTTTAAAAAAATTGCAAAAAATATCTAAAGTTGCTATTGAACTTAATAAAACTCCAAAAATAATGATTCAAATTAAATTGTCAGATGATCCAGATAAAGGAGGAATGTATAGAGAAGATTTAGTAAGTAATTTTGATGAAATCAAATTAATTAAAGGAATACAATTAATTGGTTTAATGACTATGAATCCTAAAGGACTTAGTTCAAAAGATAATCTCAATCTTTTTAAGAAATGTAGATCTTTAGCAGATTCCCTTTTATTAACAGAATGTTCCATGGGCATGTCCCAAGATTGGAAAGAAGCTGTTGAAGCAGGTTCGACATGGATAAGATTAGGTTCATTAATATTTGGAGACAGAATTATTTAGTTTTTAATTAGTAATATTAAGTAAATTTATTAGTATTTAACTTGCGATAAATCATAACTAACGTTATTTAAGTATAGGTAGATTTCTTAATTGAATAAAATTACCTAGTTTGTTTTAACTTTCAAAATTCAGAGAGGATCTAAAGGTGTCACTTATTTCTAGATTAAAAGCAGTTGTAGCAGGCGATGACTATTTGGATGATGATTTTGATGAACTAGATTATGTCTCTGAAGATGAATTTAATTCTCAGAATTTATCCAAACAAAATAATAAAAATTTGAGGTCTCTTTCAAATTCAAATCCTTTTGAATTTATGAATAAATCATCAAAGGTTGTTGGAATGCCAGGTATTTCAAGTACATCTTCTGAGGTTAACCTCATTGAACCAAGAAGTTTTGATGAAATGCCTCAAGCTATTCAGGCATTGCGAGAGAGAAAAACTATAATTCTAAATCTTACAATGATGGATCCTGATCAGGCGCAAAGAGCTGTTGATTTTGTAGCAGGAGGAACTTATGCAATTGATGGACATCAAGAAAGAATAGGGGAAAGTATATTTTTATTTGCACCAAGTTGTGTAAGTGTCACAAGCTCTTTTCAAGAAGAGGCTTCGCCCTCTAAAAAAATTCAATCAAGTTATGAATCAGATTTAGAAACCAACTCTGCCCCTGAACCTGCCTGGGGCGAATCTAAATTATCAGCTTATTCATAAAAGGTGTCATATAAGCTAGGTGTAATAGGATTTGGAAATATTGCTAAAGCAATAATTACTCCTATACTCGATCAGAAATTAATAAAATCAAATGAAGTAATATGCTTAGTAAATTCTCAAAAAAGTTTTGAAAATATAAAAAAGTTTTACAAACATAATATTGATATTTTTCCAGTATCGTCTGACAAATCACATTTAGTATGGAATTGCCCCACTAAATTACTTTCTATTAAGCCTCAACAACTAGAGAATATTGAAGAAATTAATACTAAAAAAAATGCAGATAATATTCTTGTGTCTATTCTCGCAGGGATTTCTATCAGTAAATTAGAAAAAAAATTCCCTAACCATAAATGTGTTAGGGCTGTTACAAATATTCCAATTACGATAAGAAATGGATTAACTGCTATTTCTTGGGGGGATAGAATTAATGAGGATGAAAAAAACTTTGTTAAAAACTTTTTTAAAAATTCAAGTAAGGTCTTTGAATTTTCTGAAGAATATCTTGATATTTTCTTAGCATTAACTTCATCTTCTCCTGCAATTATTGCATTAATAGTTGAGGCCTTAAGTGATGGAGGATTAAATGGAGGTCTTTCAAAAAAATTATCAGAGGAACTTGTCTTAGATATGATTCTAGGGACAATATTGTTGTTAAAAGACTCAAAAATTACTACATCCGATTTAAAAAATATGGTAACTTCACCGGGCGGTACGACAATCTCCGCATTAAGAGTTTTAGAGGAGAAAAGTTTAAGATCTGCTCTTATAGAGGCAATAATTGCTGCTACTAAAAAAAGTAAAGAATTTAGCTAATCTTATTATTTATACATTTCCTTATAAATTTTTTCTATAGAGTTAATATTTTTCTCTATAGAATATTTTTCTAAAATCCTCTTTCGACTCCTCTCACCAAGTGTTTTTAATAGATTGGGGTTGTCAATTAGAATTGGAATTATAGTTTTTAATTGAGTTGTAACATTATCAGTTGAAATTACAATCCCCGCTCCATTTTCTAATACTTCACCATCAGCTCCTGCATCAGAGGCTATACAAGCTGTTCCTGTAGACATAGCTTCTAAAAGAGATAAAGATAATCCTTCAACTAAGCTTGGTAGAAAAAATGCCTCTGCAATTTGCATAATTGCAACTCTTTTTTCAAGATCAGATTCTTCTCCCCACCAAATCAAATCATTATTTTTCTTATCAGAAAAATTATTTTCAAGTATAGGCTTCATTGGACCATCACCAACGATCAAGAGTTTGCAATTTTTTTTCTTTATTTGGCGCCAAGCTCTTAGAAGAGCTTCAATATTTTTTTCGTTAACAATTCTTCCCATATATAAAAAAATTCTATAATCACCTAGTTTTTTTTTAATTAATAAATATTTTTGGTTGAAAGATAATGCTGGTTTCCAAATATTATGATCAACCCCATTGGGTATTATGACTTGTTTACTTTTATTAATACCAAGTTTTTCTAATACATCTCTCTGTAATGATGAAAAGACAATAATTTTATCATATTTATTTAATGATGGAGCATAAAGTTGGTAAGTTAATTGTTGTGTGCTTGCTGTTAAATTTCTAATTTTTGAATCGAATGCAGGATGAAAAGTTGCAATCAATGGTACTTTCATTTGTTGGCAAATTTCAGGTAATCTGAAATCTAGAGGTGACAAAGTTAAACTTGCATGCACAATATCGGGGTTAAGTTTTTTTAGAGAATTTTTTAGTTTTTTTTCTGCTCTGGGTGAAGGTATAGTATAAACTTGTGATTTTATAAGATAAGGAAGACTTACTTCTGGATCATTAGCTAAAAATAGATCTTCTGATTCTTCTTTATTATTTGGATTATCAAAATGAATAAAGCTTACTTTATATCCTCTTTTTCTTAAATGCTCTGTTGTTGTTTTGCCATAGCTAACATTGCCGCAAAATGGTGATTTCTTACCTAACCAAGCTATATGAACCACAGAATTCTTTATACTACATATTAAATTAATAGCAAAAGAGATAAATTTAAAATTGCAAAAAAATAATATTTAAATTTTATTCATAAAATTCTCTTAAAATTTTTAAAGAGGATAATTCTTTTCCTAATTGAGCAGGTATCCAATTACTTACTACTTTTAGGATTCTTAACCATACTTTTTCTGGGCCTAATAGTTCTCCATCTTTCTTAATTGGTAATTCTGGAAAGAATAACCTTTGCATTAATGCAATTTCGGAGGCGTTCATTTTAAGGAGACTCCTATTGTCTTCTATTATGGAAAATCCCTCATTTGGTATAAAGTAACAACTCCATTCCCAATTCCCAATAGGTGGGTTAATTTGTTTTCCAGTTTTACAGCAATAATGAAGTGGTAAACTCAAACCTCCAATAGCGAGAAGATGAATTAAAGATTGTATACTTATTGCCAAGAGTATATATTCATTCTGATCACAAAATTTAAATTCGCTTATTCTTTCTAAGTGAAAAAGAACTGTAGATAAGTAATTACTTTGAGTATCACTGCTACCTATAAGTAGATATGTCAATTCTGTTATAGCTTGAGCTGCAGCCAGACATTCTATGCTTGAACCGACCTTACTGTAACTCTTTATAATTTTTAGTTGGCTCACTTTTTTGAGACTTTTTCTTCCAACAATTTGAAAATCTAAAAGTGTCAAAGGAGTTGCACTAGAAAGACTACTTTTGGGTTTTCTTGCACCAGGTGCTGCTAATCTTATAATCCCTTGTTCATCAGAAAGTACTGTAATTAAGCGATCATTCTCACCAAGTGGGGTTGATTTTATGCATAAACCTCTTAATTTATTATGAGAATTCATTTAAGTAATTTTAAATCTTTGAAAATAATATGAAAGTCTGATGTTCCAATTGAACTTGCTCCATAATTAAGAATTTCAATAACTTGATCTAAATTTTTTATACCACCTGAAATTTTCAATTTACTTTTATCTCCTATTAATTTTATTATTTGATTAATATCATTTTTGTTCATATAAGGTCCAAATCCATCACCAAATTGAAAGTCTAAAATACCCATCTCAAGAGATATATTTATGGCTTTATATAAAACTTCTTTATCTAATCTATGGTAATTAAAAATCAAAGATATAGGTAGGCCAGACTGGATTAATATTTCAATCTCTCTAGCAAAATCCTCCTCTTTAGAATCTGATAGGTAAAAAAATCTTGGTAAAAATTCAATTCTATTTGCACCAAATTCTTTAGCATAATTGATTAGTTCAGAGAGGAATTTTGAGGGTATATCTGCAAGAGGATATGAAATCAAGGCATTTATTTTACAATCTTTATAATTAATTGAATCCTTTAGGTATTTTAAAAAATATAAAGAAGTGGAAATATTTCTTATATTGTATTTTGTTATTAATTCACAATTTATCTTAAATATTTCTTTTGATAAATAAGGATTTAATAAAGTTGCATGAATTACTTCATTAAGTTCATAATCACTTTCTGACATATTAAATTTATTTTGATTGGATTAATCCATAGCCTCCATGGTTTCTTTTGTAAATCACTTGCAGATCATTATTTTCTATATTTCTGAAAAAGTAAAAATCATGATCTATTAAATCAAGTTGTTTTCTAGCTTCATTTATTGAAATTGGACTCATCTCAAAATACTTATTTTTGATAAAGGGATCAGGTAAATCCCCTTTGATACCATCCTTTAAAAAATCTTTTTCTTCTAATTTTGGATAATGGTTCTTTTCAAAATCAGATATTTTTTGGTTGTTTTTGTGGTTATGAATTGAGATGCTCTGTCTCTCTTTAAATTTTCTTAGTTGTCTACAAAGTTTATTAGCTACAAGATCTATACTAGAATAAAGATTATCTGACTTTTCTTCGGCTCTTATAATTATTCCATTAGCAAAAATTGTTACTTCAGCGTTTTGACAGGAAACTCTAGGATTTTTTTCTACTGATAGATGAATATCTGCTTCTTTAACGATATCCTTATAATGATGAGTTGCTTTTGAAATCTTGGATTTTGTGTATTCTTTTAAAGGTTCTGTAAGTTCAAGATTTTTACTATGAATTAGAATTTTCATAATCAATAATAGTTTCTGCTTCTTTTTTAATCTACATAAATATGATTGATAGAACATCAATACTTAAACAACCTAATAAAATTTCATATTTTAATGAGGTTTTAAAAATGCAAGAGTATTATCAAAAGTCTATTATTCAGGGTGATTTATCTCATGATTTAGTTTGGATAGGAGAACATCAACTTTGTTACACAATTGGTAGAGGGGGTAATTACAAAAATATTTTATTTTCTTTTAATCAAAATAAATTTAATCTTTATAAGGTAAATAGAGGAGGGGAGGTTACTTGTCATATGCCTGGCCAAATAGTTGTATATTTAGTATTTAATCTTAAGAATTATAAAAAAGACCTTAATTGGTTTTTAAGAAAAATTGAACAAATAATTATTAATACTCTTAATTATTTTGAAATAAAAGGCTCTACTAAAAGAGGGTATACAGGTGTCTGGTGTGATGATAAAAAAATAGCCTCAATAGGAATTGGTTGTAAGAGATGGGTAACAATTCATGGCTTTGCTTTAAATATAGATTGTGATTTAAGTAATTTTAATAAGATTGTTCCTTGTGGAATAGAGGGTTGCCTTATGACGAAAGTTTCCGAGTTTCATCCAAATTTAGAAACTTTTGATGTAAAAAGGATTGTTAAAAAATTTATTGAGTCAGAGTTTAATTTAAATTTTGTATCAGAATAAATTTATTAATAATTTTCACCACTGTTTTTAATTATAGATATGAAAGATCTAGCATATTTCTCTGCCAATAATGTACAAAGTAAAGATGATTCCTTTATGCAAAGTAGAGATTTTATAAAGAAGCTTGATCATGTAGATCAAATGTGGGAATATTTAAATCACAAAAATGGAAATGTTTTAGCTGTTAAAAATTTAAGAGGAAAGAATAAAGAGGAATTTAATTACAGTCAATTAAACAAAAAAATAACAAAAGCATCTAAAGGTTTTTTTAATCTTGGTTTACAAAGAGGAGAGGTTGTAGCTCTCATCTCTGAAAATTCTCCAAGATGGTTAATTGCAGATCAAGCGATTATGAGAATAGGTGCTATTAATGCTGTAAGAGGTTGTAATTCTCCTGCCATAGAGATTGAATATATTATTCAGCATTCAAAATCAGTGGGTTTGATAATTCAATCTAGATCAGTTTGGGAGAAATTATCTATCAAAAATCAAATTGTAGAAAACTTAAAATTTTTAATAGTGTTAGAAGATGAATCTTTTGGAGATTTTTTAGGGTGGAATACATTTTTAGAAATTGGGGATAAAAATACCTCGGAGCGGTACGAAGAACTTATTGATAAATGCAGTGCAGATGATATAGCTACTATTCTTTATACTTCAGGCACTACAGGTAAACCTAAAGGGGTACCTTTATCGCATGCTAATTTCTTGCATCAGATAACTAATTTAGCTTGCATTGCAGATCCTAAACCAGGGACTTCTGTACTAAGTGTTCTTCCTATATGGCATTCATATGAGCGTAGTGCAGAGTATTTTTTCTTTTCGTGCGGATGCTCACAGTTTTATACCATTCCAAAATTTTTGAAGGATGATATCAAGCAAGTAAGACCATCGGTAATGGCTACTGTTCCAAGACTTTGGGAAGCTATTTATGATGGCTTTTTTAGTGCTCTTAAAAAAATGCCCAAATTCAAAAAAAATATGATTAAATTATTCCTTAGAAATAGTTCTACTTATAAAAAAAATTTAAGAAAGATAAGAAATATTGATCTTTATGAAACAAGTTTAATATCAAAGTTAATTTCATTATTTTTAGTAATAAAAAGTTTCCCATTTCATCAGTTTGCATCATTGCTATTGTGGCCGAGTATTTTAAAGCAACTTTGTGGAAAGAATCTTAAATTCCCAATTAATGGAGGAGGTGCTTTGCCTTGCCATGTGGATCTTTTTTTTGAGGCATTAGGCATTAATGTTTTGGTAGGGTATGGATTAACTGAAACTAGTCCAGTATTAACATGCCGAAGAACTTCATGTAATGTTAGGGGGAGTTCAGGACAGCCTTTACCTTTTACAGAAGTGAAAATTATTGATGAAAATAATTCAATATTAAACTATAGAGAAATCGGCAGAATTTTCGTTAGGGGTCCCCAAGTTTTTGAAGGCTATCTTGATGATATGCAAGCCTCTTTAGATGTCTTATCCATTGAAGGATGGTTTGATACAGGAGATCTAGGATTCTTAATTCCAAATGGTTCTCTGGTAATCACTGGAAGAGCTAAAGATACGATAGTTCTCTCAAGTGGAGAAAATATTGAGCCTAATCCTTTAGAAATAGAAATCTTGAGTTCTAATCTAATTTCTCAGGTACAGCTTCTAGGACAAGATCAAAAAAATCTTTCTGCATTAATAGTGCCAAATCTTGAATTCATAGAGAATAAATTTTCTGAAAAAAATCTCAAACAAATAAATCAGAATTTTGAAATTAAAAAATACTTTAAGTCAGAAATAAATTCTTTATTAAAAAATAGATCTGGTTCAAGGTTAGAAGAACAAATAATTGACTTAATATTTGTAGAGCCATTTTCTTTAGAAAATAATTTATTAACACAAACCCTTAAGCAAAAAAGAAAAAAGATAGAAAAAAAATATGATCTTGAAATAAAAGAAATGTATAAAAAACAAATTAAAGGTGAAATTATTATTTAATAACTAATTAATATATAAAAGTAAATCTTTATTGTTTATGACTCAGAAAGAAACTCTCACTATTAAACGTTCAATCTCTATAAAAGCAGTAGTAACATCTACCTGGAAAGAGGATGCTGAAAATGAATTAAGTAAAGCTATATCTGGAACTGATCAACAATTATCTCAACTAGAACAAGAGGGGCAGCAGGTTGTGAGTAATATAAGATCTCAATCTATAAATCCCTTAGACCCACGAGTTCAAGAACAAGTAGGACAAATACAGCAACAAGTTGCAGGTAAAAGGAATGAATTAGAAGAACAAAAAAGAAACTTACTTCAGCAGCAAAATCAAGTACGTGAATTAAAGTTAGATGATATTGTTGAACAAGGACAAGTTGATAGTTTTTGCGAAGTTTCTGTTGGGGATGATCTAATTAAGAAGATGCAAGTCTCAATAACTGTTAAAGATGGAATAATACAATCGATAGAAAATCTTTAAAAATTCAATTATATGCTTACAACTAAAATTACATTTGCTTTATCGGATTGGATAAGGGAATGGATTAAACAAAGGAATGAAGCACCCTCTCTTGAAAGTTGTATAAAGTATGTTGAATGGAAACTAGATAACTATACACTGACCGAAAGCGACATAATTAAAATTGAGACGATATTGTTGTATGAAACATTAGGGTAAGTATTATTTTTTATCCTATAAGAAAATAATAAAAGGTTTCGATAATTATTCAAAAATTTTGCTAAAAAATCTTTTATTCAATTAAGTAATTATTAAATTCTTTTTTTTCTATAGTTCCCTTATTTACATGTTTTCGTATAATAAAGTTAATGGTTTTAAAAGCTTCCCAGGTGGAAAATTATAGAGACTTTCTTGGTTAAGCTATCAAACTACTTGCTATTATTAATTTTTTATGTCTCACGAAATTTTTATGCCAGCTCTTAGTTCTACAATGACTGAGGGAAAAATAGTAGAGTGGTTAAAAAATCCAGGAGATAAAGTTGAGAGAGGTGAATCTGTATTAGTCGTTGAATCAGATAAAGCTGATATGGATGTTGAATCTTTTCAAGATGGTTATTTAGCAGCAGTATTAATGCCTGCAGGAAGTACAGCTCCTGTTGGGGAGACTATAGGTATAATTGTCGAAACCGAAGATGAAATACTTTCTGTACAAAAAAATAATAAAACAGTAAAAATTCAATCAGATGAAAATAAAAAAGACATCCAATTAGAGAATAAGAGTGAAGAAGTATCAGTAAAGTCTGTTAAAACTGCAAAACGAGAAGAACCAAAGAATAATAAGGTTGAAGAGAAAATAATTAAAAATGAATCACAAATAGATGCCTCTACAGCAAATAGTTCTTCAAGAGTAATTGCATCTCCAAAAGCAAAAAAATTAGCTGCACAAAATGGAGTCGATTTAACAAAAGTTAGAGGTTCAGGACCTCATGGGAGAATACAAGCAGAGGATGTACTGAAAGCAAAAGGCCAACCCACTGCAGTTCCTTGGATTGGCGAAGGTGATTATTCTGCAGGAATTATAAATAATCAGGTGGCAAAAAGTATAACTAAGGAGATAGGTAATAGTTTTGGTAAACCGGGTGAAACTGTGCAATTTAATACTTTGCAAAAAGCTGTAAATAAAAATATGGAGTCAAGTTTAGGTGTCCCATGTTTTAGAGTTGGGTATTCTATAAAAACACAGAATTTAGATAACTTTTATAAAAAAGTTAAACAAAATGGAGTTACAATGACTGCTATTTTAGCCAAAGCAGTAGCTAAAACTCTTAATAATCATCCTCAGGTAAACGCTTCTTTCTCAGAGAATGGTATTAAATATCCTGATTCCATAAATATAGCCATAGCTGTAGCGATGGAGGATGGGGGTTTAATTACTCCTGTATTAAAAGATCCTAGTAAAACAGATTTATTTGAATTATCAAGAGAATGGAAAGATCTTGTTAAAAGATCTAGATCTAAGCAACTTGATCCAGACGAGTACTCAACGGGAACATTTACATTATCAAATTTAGGAATGTTTGGAGTAGATAGATTTGATGCAATACTTCCTCCTGGAACCGGCGCAATACTCGCAATAGCAGCTTCTAAACCTACGGTAGTTGCTAATGATAATGGTTCAATCTCTGTTGAAAAAGTTATGCAAGTGAACCTTACTGCAGATCATCGCGTTATATATGGAGCTGATGGTGCAGCTTTTCTTAAGGAGTTAGCTGATTTGATTGAAAATTCTCCAGATGAATTAGTTACATAATTTTTTTGAATTTAAAAAACAAGAAAGAAATAGATAATCAATTATGTTCATATGATTATGAACTTGATCCCTCATTGATCGCTTACGAACCTAAAAAAGTAAGACATACATCTAGGATGATGATAGTAAGAGATATTCTTTCAGAAGATAGCTCATCTACTAATCAATTAACTAGCCATCTTGTGGATGAGTTAAACAAAGGAGATTTAATAATAATTAATGACACAAAAGTTATGAAAGCAAGATTATCTTTTTTGTTAGAGAATTCTTCTTTAGTTGAAGGGTTGGTGCTAGAGCCTGTAAAAGAATCAATTTGGTTGTGTTTAGCAAAACCAGCAAAAAAATTAAAAAAAGGTTGTTTCTTAAAATTAAATTCTAACTATAGTAATGATATTCAACTTGAAATAATTGGTATTGATAAAAATACTGGAGGAAGGTTTATAAAATTTCCTGAGGAATATAATAATCTTCAATCGATGAATAAATTGCTCGATATTCATGGAGAAGTTCCATTGCCTCCCTACATAAAAAAAATAGATAAATCAGTGTCTCATGAAAGCTTATATCAAACTCAATATGCTAAAAATCCAGGAGCAGTTGCAGCACCAACGGCAGGCCTGCATTTAAGTAAAAAAATAATCAAAGCTATAAAAAATAAAGGTATAAAAATTTTGCCCATAACATTGCATGTTGGATATGGAACTTTTAAACCCATTGATCAAGAAAATCTAAAGGATTTAAAACTTCATAAAGAATTTGTCAATGTCTCCCTAGATGTAATTGAGGAGATAAAATCCGCTAAAAAAAAAGGTAAAAAGGTTATAGCAATTGGAACAACGAGTGTTAGAGCTCTTGAAAGTTGTTATTGCCATATTGCGAAACAAATCCGCCCCATAAATAAAAGTGTTGATTTAGTTATAAAGCCAGGTTTTAAATTTCAAGTTGTTGATGGATTGCTTACAAATTTTCATCTACCAAGAAGTTCCTTATTGCTTTTAGTTAGTGCAATGATTGGAAGGGAGAGATTACTAGATTTATATAAAAAAGCCATAAGAGAAAAATTTAGATTTTTCTCTTATGGTGATGCAATGTTTATATGCCCAGATGCTTTATTGGATGATTCTAAATTTAGGACTTAACTGGTTCTTGGATAATACCAGTTGGAACTTCAGTGAACATAACTGAGGATAAATATCTCTCGGCTAAATCTGGTAGAACAACAACTATTGTTTTACCAGCATATTCATCTTGCTCTGCAAGTCGAATTGCTGCTACTGCTGCCGCGCCGCATGAAATCCCAACTAATAAACCTTCTTCTTTAGCAAGTCTTAAAGCCATATCAATTGATTCATCATTCGTAACTTGTTCAACTTTATCCACAATAGATAAATCGAGATTTTTAGGGATAAATCCTGCTCCTATCCCTTGTATTTTGTGAGGGCCAGACTTTACTTCCTCTCCATTAAGAGTTTGTGTGATTACAGGACTATGGGAGGGCTCAACAGCAACAGAGGTGATGTTTTTACCTTTTTCATTTTTAATATATCTTGAAACTCCTGTAATGGTTCCGCCTGTTCCTACTCCAGCGACTAAAACATCGATTTCTCCGTCACAATCGTCCCAAATCTCTGGGCCAGTTGTTTTAAAGTGAATTTCTGGATTTGCTGGATTATCAAATTGGCCAGGCATAAAATATTTGGAAGGGTTACTTTCAGCAATTTCTTTTGCTTTAGCTATAGCTCCTGGCATACCTTTTGATGCTTCAGTAAGAACTATCTCTGCACCAAGCACAGCCATTACTCTCCGTCTTTCTATAGACATTGATTCTGGCATTGTAAGAATTAATTTATAACCTCTTGCAGATGCTGTGAAAGCAAGAGCAATTCCAGTATTTCCAGACGTTGGTTCAATAATAATTTTATCTTTTGTTAGTTTTCCGCTTTTTTCAGCATCCCATATCATATTTGCACCGATACGACATTTGACACTATAAGCAGGATTTCTTCCTTCAATCTTGGCTAGCACTGTTGCTTTAGCATCTTTTGTTACTGATTTAAGTTTTACTAGAGGAGTATTTCCAATTGCAAAACTGTTGTCTTCGTAGATTTTTGACATTATTTATTAATTTAATGTATTTTCATACTAACTACTTATCCCAAAAATAGTATATAAATTTCTTTACAGTCAGATCTATAAATTTTTAACATTCAAGAGCTCTAACAAACTTATCCCATAAAAGTTTTATATCCTCACAGCCAACCGATACTCTTATTAGATATGGTGGAACTCCAAACTTTTCTGCCCAATCAAGCTCGTTGTAATGTGCTAATTGGACATAAGGACATACAATTGTAAATTGTGTTCCAAGACTTGGACCTTTTGATATTTGTAAAGAGTTATAAAATCTAATGGTTTTTTCAAGACCATCTTTTAATTCAAAAGAAAGTAAACACCCATAGCCCCCATTGACTTTCATTATTGAATTAAAATTATTACAGTTTTCTGGATGGTAAACCTTTTTAATTGCGTAATGATTTTCTAATCTTTTTTTTAATTCCAGGCAATTAAAATTTTGTAATGAAACTCTTTGTTCAACATCTCTACTGGCCTTTTCTAATGAAATTAAATCATTAACAGATAATTCTGGTAAACATATATTATCCAAAACTTTTTTAAACTTATCGAGCCATTTACTTTTTGGGTTTAAAACTAGGGATCCTGCAAGAATATCACCACTTCCAGAAAAAATCTTAGTCAATGAAGTAAAAACCATATCAGATACTTCTAAAGAATTTATATTTATGTTTGACCCAATCGTGTCATCTGTTATCACAGGAATATTTAAATCCTTAGCTATTTTTGCAATTTTTTTAATATTTGTGCATTTCAGAAGTGGATTACTAGGAAGCTCTATAATTAATGCAGAAGGGTTTATTTTTTTAATTTCAAGTCCAATATCTTTTGTGCTTTCTTCAGTAATTAAATGAGCACCATAAAAAATATTTTTTGGAAGTTTAAGTACATCAACATATGGGAATCCGATCTGCAAAGTCGGTCTCTTAGGGAAAATCTTATATATAGTTTCGAGAGCTGTATGAAATGCTGACATTCCGGAAGATGTTAAATAAATTAAATGCGGATCAGTATTTATAGAGCTTGAAATCCTTTCAATTAATTTACATTTGCATTCATTTACAAGATTTTTTTCTGGTAATAATTCTAAATTTAAATCAATAGCTGCTTGACGAGATGAAGCTCCGAGACCGGTATGCTGCCAAAAAGTACTAGCATAGTTAGACGCTGCTTCTGTGGTTATTAAAAAGTGTAGGGATCCCTTCATTTTTATAAAAGAATTTTTGCAGTTTGTATATTTATCACAATATTTTTTTGCTTTTATAGCGAAATATTTATTTGGATAAGGCCAAGCATCATGATTATTCAATGAATTTTCATGTAATAATTGATTTGATAACTTCTTTAAGAGTGGATTTAACCCAAATCGTGGATAAATTGATCTTAATGAATTTATACACTCGGGTATTTTTTCTTCGTAATTGATTATATCTTTCCATGTTGGGAGTGCCACTGAAACAGCATGAATACTATCTGGTAAAGGCTTTCCTAATTCTGAACTTTCCCATATTGGATGTTTAAGTAAATCTTTCACAATTTAGAAACTATCTAAAGCCAATAAAAGATCTGATAATAGATCTTTGCCATCCTCACATCCAATTGAAAGTCTCACTAAAGAGTCATTAATCCCCATAGTATTTTTAACTTCTTTATCAACCGATGCATGAGACATCGTTGTCGGGTGACAGATAAGACTTTCGACCCCTCCAAGGCTCTCCGCTAAAGTAAAATATTTTAATTTTTTACAAAAATCAAAGGTATCATTTTTATTTAATTTTAATTTCAAAGTAATCATTGAACCTCCAATTTTCATTTGAGATTTTGCTAATTCTAATTGGGGATGATTTTTATTAAAAGGATATATGAGTTGATCAATTAATTTATGCGAATTTAATTCGTTAGCAATAAAGTGTGCATTTTTAGTTTGTTCTGCAATTCTTAATGGGAGAGTTTTTAAACCCCTTGTTATAAGCCAGCAATCAAATGGGGACGGATTCAAACCTAGAGACTTTTGAGAAAAAATCATTTTGTTATTCCATGACTCATCATTAGTAATAACTGCTCCGCCAAGTGCGTCACTATGCCCATTAATAAATTTAGTTGTACTAATTAATGATAGAGTTGCGCCAAGTTCTAAAGGCCTTTGGATTACTGCAGTACAGAAAGTATTATCAACTACAACAGGGATTTTTCTTGAATTAGCTTCACTACAAATTTCTTTAAGATTTAATATCTTCAATAAAGGATTAGTTGGACTTTCTAGCCAAATTAATGAGGGTTTAACTTTAGAAATTTGCTGAATATATTCTTTGTTTGTAAAGTCAAAATAAGAAGTTTGAATACCAAATTTTTTGAATATTTTTTCAAACATTCTTATTGTACATCCATATAAATTTGATTCACATAGAATTATATCTCCACTTTTAAGGCTAGATACTATCGCTGTTACAGCGCTAATTCCAGAACTAAAAACGGTGCAATAATTTGAATTTTCTATTCCCTTTAAAACGTTTTCTAATATGGAAAAATTTGGATTACCTGACCTTGTGTAATCAAAATTAGCTCTATTACCATGTTCAAATGTTGATGTGGCAAAAATAGGAGGCATTACACATCCAGTTTCATCAGAGAAAGATTCACCATGATGAATAGCAATTGTTTTTAAACCTATTTTGTTTTTTTTCTTTTGATTATTGCTCATTTAAAAAAATAATAAAAACCCTCACTTTTTGTGAGGGTTCGTACATCCAATTAAACTTTCCTTGAATAATATTCCACCACTAACAGTTCATTAATTTCAAGTGCAACCCATTCTCGGTCACATTTGCCATTTATTTTTCCTGTTAGTTTTGGCTTGTCTAGATCTATATGCGGCGGCACATTAGCTAGTCCAGGAAATTCTATGTTGCCCTCTACAAGTTTTTTACTAGCCTTATTTTCTCTAATACTGATAACATCGCCAGTTTTACATTGATAACCAGCTATATCTAAAACTTTACCATTAACGGTAACATGCCCGTGATTAACTAGTTGTCTTGATCCAGGTATCGTCGGACCAAATCCTAATCTAAAACAGACATTATCTAATCTGTTTTCAAGAAGTCTAAGTAAGTTGGTACCAGTTGAGCCTTCTTGCGCTCTTGCTTTTTTTACGTAACGCACTAATTGTCTTTCGGAAACACCATAGTTAAATCTAAGTTTTTGTTTTTCTTCTAGACGAATTGCATATTCTGATCGCTTGCGACGGGCTTGGCCGTGCTGACCTGGAGGATTAGACTTTTTTGAAGCCTTCCTGGTGAGACCTGGTAGTTCTCCCAAGCGACGCGTAACCCTTAATCTTGGGCCGCGGTATCTTGACATAATTTAAAATAAGTTGAAATTTGCAATAAAAAATTGATAAATTGATTATCATTAATATCGCTGGAACTTTCATTTTACATCATTACTGTGATTAAAATCATTAATAATATAATTAGTGCGATACTACTTTTTCTAATAACATTTTATAGGAAATTTATTTCACCATTTTTCCCTCCAAGATGTAGATTTATTCCTTCTTGCAGTTCTTATGGATATGAGGCAATAACAAAACATGGTCCTTGGAAAGGTGGATGGTTAACAATAAAAAGAATAAGTAAATGTCATCCTCTAACTCCATGTGGATGTGATCCTGTTCCTGATTAAAGAATTAAAAAAAATGGTTCTATTTATTTACACAAGAAAAGGTTGTTGTATTTGCGATAAATTAAAAAATGATTTGAATAAAATAAATATTAATAATTTTAATCCTAAGTTAGAAATATTTGAAATTGATATTGATAGGTTCGATTTATATAAGAATGATTTTAAGAAATATGATCATCAAGTCCCAGTGCTTGGCTTGCAATTAAATGAATCGAAAGAAATTTTTGAATTACCAAGAGTATCTCCAAGATTAAAAGGTTTGCAACTAGATAATTGGCTGAAAAATAATATTAATCTTATTTTATTAAAAGCAAGTAAATAGATTTAATGATTACTCTGCATAAATTACTTAAAAAGGTCAATATAGTACCTTCAGTTTTATTAGTAGATCCAGAGATTAAAAATATAAGTTTTAATTCTATAGATGTAGATAAAGGTTCATTGTTTTTGGGTTTGCCTGGTATAAATGTTGATGGAGGGGTATATTGGCAAGATGCTATTAACAACGGAGCAGAGGCAGCAATAATAAGTGCGAATTTAGAACAGAAAATAGGAAAAATAAATAATAAAAAAGTATTAGTTCTTAAGGAGCCACTTGATTATATTTATGGTCAAATAATCTCTGAGTTTTATGGAAGGCCCTCAAGAAAACTAAAACTTATAGGCGTTACTGGGACTAATGGTAAAACTACAATAGCTTTTTTATTGGAGTATCTTTTAAAAAAATTAGGGAGAAAGGTCGCTTTATTTGGAACTTTATTCAATAGGTGGCCTGGCTTCTCTGAGTGTGCATCCCACACCACTGATTTCGCGGATAAATTGCAACCTAAATTACAAAAAGCGCTGAAAGCTGATGCAGAATTCGCAATAATGGAAGTTAGTTCACATGCGATTGCTCAGAAAAGAATATCAGGATGTGAATTTGACGCTACTATATTTTCTAATTTATCTCAAGATCATCTTGACTATCACAAAAATATGAAAAAATATTTTGAGACTAAAATGGAACTATTCAAGTTACCATATCTTTCTAAAGATAATTCCTTTTCCATTATTAATGCGGATAATGATTGGGGTATGAAATTATTTGAAAAACTTAAATCTAGTTCCTCATTGATTTCAATAAGTGATAAAAATAATAAATTAAAATCAACAAATTATTTTTACGTATCAAAAAAGAAATGTACTATAAATGGATCTTATTGTTTGTTCCACACACCAACTGAAGCGATAGAACTTTTTATCCCTTTAGTAGGAGAATTCAATTTAATGAATTCCCTCCAAGTAATTGCCACTCTTTATAAACTTGGATTTAATCTTAAAGATATTAGTAATAAAATTAGAGATTTTCCAGGAGTTCCAGGAAGACTGGAAAAAATAAAAATAATCGCAAATAATAACCCTAATTTTTTGCCAGAAGTATTTATTGATTATGCTCATACTCCAGATGGATTAAAAAATGTTCTTCAGACTTTAAGGGATTTTTCTAAAGGCAAAAGGTTGGTGACAATCTTTGGGTGTGGAGGAGATAGAGATACTAAGAAAAGGTCAATTATGGGTGAAATTGCAGAAAAATTTTCAGATTATGTTTTAATTACATCAGATAATCCAAGAACAGAAAATCCACAGAAAATTATTGAGGATATTTTATCAGGAATAACAAATAGAAATAAAATAAGTATTGATATTGACAGATATAAAGCGATTAAAAAAGCCATTAATTTTGCAGATAAGGATGATATTATTTTGATAGCAGGTAAGGGGCATGAAGATTATCAAATATTAAAAGATAAAATTATAGATTTTGATGATAAAAAAATAGCTGAGAAAATTCTTTTTGATAAATTAAATTCCTCTGATTAATCAAATTTATACTCTAAAAACGCGAATTTGCAAAATATCGACTAAAAATAAATAAACAATATTTTGTAAGTATGGAAGGTTTAGCTTTAGTAGTAGGAGCAGGTGGAATTGGGAAACAAATAGCAGAAGATTTGGCTTCCAAAGAGAATAATCTAGAGGTTGTATTATGTGGGAGAAAAAATGTATTTAAAAATTTTTGGGAGCTAGATATTGAGAATGAAAATTCTTTAAAAGATTTCAAAGAAAAACTTAGTAAATCTAAATTAAATTTAAGAATTGTATTTAATGCCACAGGAAGATTACATAGCGAAAAGCTTAATCCTGAGAAAAGATTGCAACATATTAATAGGGAAAATTTGAGTGAGAGTTTTTCTATAAATGCATTTGCTCCTATATTATTAGCTAAAACTATTGAAGAATTTATTAATAAGGAATTAGAGTTTAATTTTGCATCTATTAGCGCAAGAGTTGGAAGTATTTCTGATAATAAAACTGGAGGATGGTATTCTTATCGAGCGGCAAAATCTGCTCAAAATCAATTATTTAAGTCATTAAGTATTGAATGGGCACGAAAATATCCGAAAGCTATTATTACTCTTTTACATCCTGGAACGGTAAATACAAATTTATCAAAACCGTTTCATAAGTTTGTTCCAAAAGATAAATTATTCTCCCCACAAGATACATCAAATTACATGATTGATATTTTACGACACCAAAAGCCAACAGACTCAGGCAAATTTATTGCCTGGGATGGAAAAGAAATTCCTTGGTAAAATTTTATTTCATTAATAATTTTAATTCATTTAAAAATAAATCAATTTCATCTTCTTGTGTTATTTGGTGAATACAAACCCGAAACCATTTTGGGTCTTCGATAACTCTTATCCAAATTTTTTTAAGACCTAATTTTTTAACAAATCGATTTTTGTCAATAACTCTTTTTATGTTAAAGCTTACGATCCCATTTTTAAGAGGGCTTTTAAGGGCTAATTCAATATCTTTAAATTGATTTAATTCAAACCATAATTTATTACTCATATCTGAAATAATTTTATTTTTTTTATTACTTGGGATATCATTTTCAAACAAAGATAATGATTCTCTTAAGCCCGCTAACAAAGGTATACAAGAAGTAGCAATCTCAAATTTTCTTGCATCTTCATGTAAAAGATTATCAGATGGTTCATAAATACCTTGCTCTTTTTTTAGGGACTTCCATCCAATTATGGTGGGTCTTGTTCTGCCAATAAATCTATCTGAAACGTAAAAAGCACCTAACCCTTCTGGACCGCACGCCCACTTATGGGAAGTAATTGCATAAAGATCAGAATATCTAACTTTCTCCTCAATTTCTATATGTCCAAAACTTTGAGCTCCATCAACTATTAAATAGGAATTTTTGTTAACTTTTTCTAATTCATACTTTAATTCTTTTAAAGGTACCTCATATCCGAAATTCCAAAGCACATGCGAGATGATAAATATTTTTGTATTTTTAGTTAGGTATTTTTTTACCTCATGAATAACTAGTTTGTCATTTATATTACTTATTTTTTGAATTGGAAAAATATTTAATTTTAATTTAAATCTTTGACATAATTCTCTACTGGCTGCAACAATTCCAGGATGTTCGCAATCACTTATTAATATTTCATCTCCCTCTATAAAATCTATGCCCCACAAAGGTAACACCATTCCGGAGGAAATGTTTTCTGACAAAGCTATATTTTTGATTTTTACTCCCATTGATTTTGCTATTAATCTCTTGGTTAATATGACCTCATTATTTATATATGGCCAAACATCATTAGTAAAGGGACCAATCTCTTGTAATTTTTCCCAACTATCTATTATTTTTTTCAGAGAGGGGGTAGGTAGGGGACCTTGTCCACCATAATTAAAATAAATTTTATCTTTTAAACTTGGTATTAATGATCTTAAATTGGTGGTCATTTATATTATTTATATATTTCCAACCAATGTTACTGTTCTAAATTCTATATCTTCAACTATTTTCCATGGTTCAGAACTTCTTTCAGCAAATTTAAGATTTTTAAATCCAATCTCTTTAAAATCACTAATGAATTCTGGTTCATACCAGGCTCCACTAATGCATCCGCTCCATAAATCCGGATCATTTTGTAAACTTAATGGCACTTTTTTATTAGAAATAATATCGCTGATTGCAATTCTCCCATTCGCTTTAAGGACTCTTTTGATATTTTTTAATAATGACTTTCTTGATTCTGGATTAACTAAATTTAAAACGCAATTGCTTAAAATAATATCAACGGATGAAGATTTAATAGTGGGTTGATTTTCATTATTTAATTCATCAAGTTTTTCAATAGATCCCTCAATAAATTGAGTATTTTTATAACCTATATTATTTGCGACATATTCTATTGAATCTCTTGAAAGTTTTAGCATGTCTTTGTTTTGATCTACCCCTATAATTTTTCCATTTCTCCCAACTATTTGGGCACAAATGAATGCATTTTTTCCACTACCGCTCCCAAGGTCTAAGACTACATCATTTTGCTTGACATATTTTGTTGGATCGCCACAACCATAATCTCTTTCAATTACTTCTCGAGGAATTGCATCTAGATATTTTGGATTAAATGAAACTGGCGTACATAAACAACTTTCTTTCTCTATCGCAGCAGAACCGTATCTATTTTGTATCGCTTCTTTATGATTGAATTGAATATTTTCAGATTCAGAATTACCGCAACAACTATTTGCCATCTTTTAAATTGTTTATCTTAATATAGCTAAAAAAAAACCCCCTAAAAGGGGGAGGAATTTTATAATCAATTACTTTTGGTAATTTACACCTCTGTAATTGAAATCAATTTTCTCATTATTAGATGAAACATTTAATTGTCTTTTTTTGTAAATGTTTCTTCTATAGGTGAGCTCAACAACTTCCTTAGATGATGGTTTGTTGTTTTGTTCGTAGGTTTTTCCTCGGTAAATAAGTGTAGTCATAATTCGATAACAACACGGCTATCCCCCGTTCCATGGTATAGCTCGGACTGCGCTCCTTTTGGAGTGAACGAATAGTAGCAACGCTACATAATTATTATAAAACTAATTTTAAAAAAAAGTCTATAAAAAATTATTTTGATAGGAAATTTATTTTTTAATTAATATGTTATTTAAAGTAAATTTTGTAAAAATTTAACGTGTTTAGGTATTAATCTTTAATTTAGTAAACAAATTAAACTTTATCAGATATGACTGGTTTTCTATATTTTTTAGGTAACACATTAAGGTGGCCAGCTTTGAAAACCAAAGAATTCATTTCTCTTCATGCTTATTTATCAGTTATATATTTAATAACTTATATTCTTGGTCAGAATGGAGTCAATCAAGCTAATTTAGTTTTTACTATTGGTATTTTAGCTCCGCTTCTTATCTCAATTGGTCAAGGCCTACCTGTAGATTGTTTAGATTATAAAACTGCACTTGCAAAAGAATTAGAGAGCAATTAATTTATTCAGGAAATGCTATAAAACTTGAACGACTTCACTTATCTCAGGAATCATTTCTTTTAATTTTCTCTCAATTCCCATTTTTAAAGTCATAGTGCTACTGGGACAACTTCCACATGCTCCCTGAAGCCTAACCTTTACAATTGGACCATCAATTTCTGCAATTTCAACGTTGCCGCCATCAGAAATTAAAAATGGTCTAAGTTCATCAAGAACCTTTTCAACATTTTCATTTGTTAGTGCAAGAGTCTCAGTACTCATAATTTTTAATTGACTTATAGTTAGACTAGAAAATAATATCATTTTTTGCAAAAAAAAATTTTTTACAATGATTACTGAAAAAAATTTTTCTCTTAATAGTGAATATGATGCAGTTTTAATTGGTGCAGGCATAATGAGCGCCACATTAGCATTATTAATTAGTGAAGTTTTTCCAGAAATCAATATTTTAGTTATTGAGAAGTTATCAACATCAGCGCAAGAAAGTACTGGCGCATTTAATAATGCTGGTACTGGTCATGCTGCTAATTGCGAATTAAACTATACACCTTTAGATGAGAACAATCTAATTGATATAAAAAAAGCTCTTTTAATAAATAATTATTTTGAAGAATCATTAAATATATGGGCTTACCTATATGAGAGAGATCAAATAAACATAAAAAAATTTTTAACTTTTGTTCCTCATATAAGTTTTGTCAATAACGTCGAAGATGTAGCGTTTCTTAAAAAAAGATATGAATTGATGAAAAAATGCCGAGAATTCAAAGATATGGAATTTACTACTTCATCTGAGGAGATTTCTAATTGGTCGCCTTTGATAATAAAGGATAGGGATAAGAAGCAAAAAATTGCCGCAACCAGAATAAAAAGAGGAACAGATATAAATTTTGAAGCTTTGGCAAGAGAATATTTTAAGTATCTTTCAACAAAATCAAATGTTGAGATTAGTTTTAACACAAATTTATTAGATTTAAAAAGAATTAAAAATCATAAGTGGGAACTATTTGTTAATAAAGATGGTAATAAAAAAATTTTAAAAGCGAATTTTGTATTTATTGGAGCTGGTGGGAAAACAATTAATCTTCTTCAAAAATCTAATATTCCTGAAAGTAAAAATTATGGTGGATTTCCCGTCAGTGGAAAATGGCTAATTTCCGAAAATCAAGAATTAAATTTAAAACATCATGCAAAAGTGTATAGTAAAGCACCTATTGGTTCACCTCCAATGTCTGTTCCTCATCTAGATTCTAGATGGATTGATGGGAAAAAATATCTTTTATTTGGGCCTTTTGCAGGTTTTACAACAAAGTTTTTAAAAAAAGGATCATATTTTGATCTTTTTGATTCATTCCAAAAAGATAATCTTTTACCTATTTTTGACGTTGGATTAAAAAATTTTGAATTAATAAAATATCTTGCTCTACAGTCTACTAAAAATCATTCATCAAGGATTAAGGATCTTCAAGAAATCATGCCATCTGCTTTTAAGGATGATTGGTATTTGAAAAATGCAGGTCAGAGAGTTCAAATAATTAAAAAAACGAAAAGCGGCGGTGCTTTGAAATTTGGTACTGAAATCGTTAATTCTTATGATGGATCCCTATTCGCTTTGTTGGGAGCATCTCCAGGCGCCAGTACTGCAGTAAATATTATGTTAAAAGTTTTAAAAAAATCAATTTTTTATAAAGAAAATAAAGCAGCTTTAGATGAAAAGATCAATAAATTAATTCCACTGAATAATTCATTATTAAACTCAAATGATTTAGAAATTATAAAAAGAAGGAATAATGACATTTTAGGATTCCACCAATAATTTTAATTAGCTAGTATTTATTTATAGGTATGTTATTTAATCAATTGTATGACAGATATTACTGTTTCAAAGTTAAGAAATTTCTGTATAATTGCTCATATTGATCATGGTAAATCTACCCTCGCAGATAGGTTATTGCAAGATACAGGCACCGTATCAAAAAGAGATATGCAAGATCAATTTCTTGATAGCATGGACCTCGAGAGAGAAAGGGGTATAACTATAAAATTACAAGCTGCAAGAATGAAATATAAAGCAAAAAATAAAGATGAATATGTTTTGAATTTAATAGATACACCTGGGCATGTAGATTTTTCTTATGAGGTAAGTAGGTCGCTGCAAGCCTGCGAAGGTGCATTGTTGGTAGTAGATGCTAGTCAAGGAGTTGAAGCTCAAACCTTAGCTAATGTTTATTTAGCTATAGAAAATAATTTAGAAATTATTCCTGTATTAAATAAAGTTGATTTGCCAGGGGCGGATCCTGAAAAAATAAAAAAAGAAATTGAAGCAATAATTGGTTTAGATACATCAAATGCTATTCATTGCTCAGCTAAAACAGGAGAGGGTATTGAGGATATTTTAGAGGCAATCGTAAATGATATTCCTGCCCCAAAAGATACTATAAATATGCCTACTAAAGCCCTTATTTTCGATTCCTATTATGATCCATATAGAGGTGTTGTCGTTTACTTTAGAATTGTATCTGGATCAATAAGATCCAAAGATAAAATTTTATTGATGGCAAGTAATAAATTTTATGAATTAGATGAAATTGGAATAATGGCCCCTGATCAACAAAAAGTTAATGATTTGCATGCTGGAGAAGTTGGTTATCTAGCTGCATCAATTAAATCAGTAGCTGATGCAAGAGTTGGAGATACTATTACTCTTTTCAATGCACCAGCTAAAGAAGCCTTACCTGGTTACAAAGAAGCGAATCCGATGGTTTTCTGTGGCCTATTTCCTACTGATGCCGATCAGTATCCTGATTTAAGAGAGTCTTTAGAAAAACTACAACTATCTGATGCCGCATTGAAATATGAACCTGAGACAAGCAGCGCGATGGGATTTGGCTTTAGATGTGGATTCTTAGGACTTTTACATATGGAAATTGTTCAAGAGAGATTAGAAAGAGAATACGATCTAGATTTAATTGTTACTGCTCCATCAGTTATTTATAAAGTAAATCTTAATGATGGTGAAAATATTTTTATTGATAATCCCTCAACAATTCCTGATCCGCAATTAAGAGATTCTATAGAAGAGCCTTATGTAAAAATGGAAATTTATGCTCCTAATGAATTTAATGGGACTTTAATGGGGTTATGCCAAGAAAGAAGAGGAGTTTTTGTGGATATGAAATACATTACAACAGATAGAGTAACTTTGATCTATGAAATACCCTTAGCAGAAGTAGTTACAGATTTTTTTGATCAAATGAAAAGTAGAACCCAAGGTTATGCTTCGATGGAATATCATCTTATAGGTTATAGAAAAAATGATTTAGTAAGATTAGATGTCCTTATAAATTCTGAAAAAGCTGATCCTTTAACATCAATTGTTCATAAAGATAAAGCTTATGGGATTGGAAGAGGATTAGTTGAAAAATTAAAAGATCTTATTCCTAAACAACAATTCAAGATTCCAATACAAGCATCAATAGGAAGTAGAGTTATCGCAAGTGAAAGTATTAGCGCTCTTAGAAAAGATGTTCTATCTAAATGTTATGGAGGGGATATTTCAAGGAAAAAGAAACTTCTTAAAAAGCAGGCTAAAGGTAAAAAAAGAATGAAAGCTATGGGTAAAGTGGATGTTCCTCAAGAAGCATTTATGGCAGTATTGAAACTTAACCAATAATAAATTTCAATATAAGAAGATAGCTCTTTTTGTGATTTCAATCTAAAGTTATATTGAGATTATTAAGCTTTAAATTAAATTTGATTCAAATAAATTCATTTAATAATATTTCTGAGAATATAAGAAAAACTGGATTTATTATTTTATTTTTATACCTTTTCATAGCTATATTATTCAAAATATTAGAGCTAAATAATATTATTGATTTTTCTATATCTTTTAACAATGAAATATATGAACCACCTTCATCAAATCATTTATGTGGCACTGATCGATTAGGAAGAGATGTGTGCTTAAGAACTTTACAAGGTTCAAATATTGCTATTGAAATCGTATTTTTATCTTTAATTTTCGCAATTGGATTAGGTTTACCTTTGGGTTTAGTAAGTGGATATTTCGGAGGTTTTTTTGATAGATCATTATCGTTGATAATGGATACTATTTTTTCAATACCAGTCATCTTACTCTCTGTTGTTATTGCTTTTGTTTTTGGTAAAGGAATAATAAATGCAGCCTTTGCTCTATGTATTGTTTATTCTCCACAATATTTTAGGCTTATTAGAAATCAGACAATTTCAATTAAATCTTCTGATTATGTTCAGGCAGCACAAATTTCCGGTGCTAGTAATTTTAGGGTAATAAGAAAGTATATTGTCCCAAATATAATTACACCACTACCAATACTTTTGACTCTAAATGCAGCAGATGCTGTACTAGTTTTGGGTAGTTTGGGATTCTTAGGGTTAGGTGTCCCTGCAGATATACCTGAATGGGGAAGTGATCTTAATTTAGCGATCGCAGCTTTGCCAACTGGTATATGGTGGACTGCTTTATTCCCTGGATTAGCAATGTTTTTTCTTGTTTTAGCACTGTCTTTTATAGGAGAAGGCATTGAAGATCAGTTAGGGTAAAATTATTTACAAATTTCTCCATTTTCATCAATTTCAGGATATTCATAATTATTTTCTTTATAAGAATCTTTGATTTCAGGATATGCCCATTCAAATAATGTTTTTTGATATTTTTGTTGATCAATTCCTTCACCATTTTTAGGAAGTAAATCTAATCGGTCTCTTTGACGTATGGCTTCAAAAAGCAAAATTGAAGCTGCTACAGATACATTTAAAGATTGAACCATCCCGTACATAGGTATATAGATACATTCATCAACCTCTGCAATTAAGGCTTCACTTAGCCCCCATTTTTCTGCCCCAAGAATAAAACAAGTATTTTGCGTGAAATCTAATTTTCTATAATCAATAGATTTTTTATTTAAAGTTGTTCCAAATAATTTAAATCCTTTTTTTTTAAGTTTTTTTGCAGCATCAATTGATGAAGAGTGATTTTTTAGTTTTACCCACTTTTGGCTACCTTGAGCAGTACTGTTAAAAGTTTTAACCTCATTCTTGTTAGATATAAAATTCGCCTCAAAAACACCAGCGGCATCGCATGTTCTTAAAATTGCAGATAGATTGTGAGGTTTATTAACTCCCTCAACTAATACTGTTAGATCTTGTATCCTTCTATTTAAAACGCTTTTTATTCTTTTGAATCTTCGAGGCAATACCACATCAAATAAATTAATAGCAATAATCTACTATAAGTTCTTAGAGACTAATCCTCTTAAATATAGCTGGCTTATATTTTAATTTCAATTAATTAATTTTTTATTGTTTTTATAAGAGATTATTATTTTGAAAATAAAAAGATAAATTATAATAAAAGAGTAATAATTGAATTTTTATGGCATACATCGAGTGGGACTATACGGTCATAACTAGCATGGTTGAAACCCAAGGATGGACATTGCCTGAAAAGGGAACTGAAGAATGGGAAAAATTTAATGATGAATTAGGGGAAACAATGAGAAAAGTTGGAATAGTTTTTGAAAAATATTGCGATTTTAAATCTGATGTTGGAGAGGGTGTTCATCTTTTAGATGAATAAACTTGAACCATTGACGTATCCCTTAATCAATGGTTGGTATTTATAAAATAAATCAAATTCATTTAGATTTGTGTGTGCAATTATTAAGGCTTTATAAAGCTTCTCATTCTCATACTCAAAACAATATGTACTTCTAGAAAAAATTACAAAGTTTTTATCTATCTTGCCACATTTGAAAGATTAAGTTTTTATATTAATTATAAAAAGCATGCAAAATAAACTCACTTTTTTATACGATGGGGGTTGTCCTCTATGCAACAGGGAAACCGATTTTTTAAAAGGAAGAGACATATTTGGAAATATTAAATTCGTAGATATCAATAGTGATGATTATGATCCAACAAATTACCAGAATATATCTTATGAAAAAGCCATGTCAAATCTACATGGCATTTTGCATGATGGAAACTTAATTCAAGGACTGGATGTCTTAGCATATGCTTATCAACTGGTTGGTCTTGGGTGGGTATATTTTCCAATAAAGATTCCGATTATTTCAAATTTTTTAAAAATTTTTTATGGTATCTGGGCAAAATATAGGTTAAAGATTACAGGTAGAAATGCTTTAGAAATTTTATGTGATTCAAAATGTAAAGAGGTGATCTAACCATGGATATTCGAGAGATCGATAGAATTATCGAAATGTGTTGGGAGGATCGAACACCTTTTGAGGCAATAGAATTTCAATTCGGCTTAAAAGAGAAAGAGGCTATTGAATTAATGAGAAAAAATCTTAAAGAAAAATCTTTTAAGGTATGGAGAAAGAGAGTATCAGGAAGGAAAACAAAACATATGGAATTAAAATCCTCGGATCGTTTTAAATCTACTCATAAAAGATCTATCTAGTTTGAAAAATCTACCTCAAAAAATTTGTCCAGTATGTCAACGTAAATTTGATTGGAGAAAAAAATGGTCTTTATGTTGGGACGAAGTAATTTACTGCTCCAAAAGATGTAGAAATAGGAAATCAAAAGCATGAAGCAAATTTCAATAATCTTCCCTAATCAACTTTTTGAGGTAAATCCGATTTTAGAATTTAAATGTGAAATCTTAATGTTGGAAGACTCATTATTTTTTGGAAATGATAAAAAATACAAATATACCAACCACATAAATAAAATTATTTTTTTACGTTCGGCAATGTATTCCTATAGGAAATATTTGGAGAAATCTGGTTTTAAAGTTATTTATGGATTTAATGAGAAAAATTTTGATACTTCAGATTATCTTTCAAAATATCGAGTAGAAAATTATGATAATGTGAATATTATAGAACCTCATGATTACTTAATTTTAAGAAGATTAAATAATTTTTTTAAAAAAAATCAAATTAAAGTGAATATTTTAAATTCACCAATGTTCCTTACAAAAGATGTATTAAAAAATAAATTCGAAGCAAATAATAAAAAACCTTTAATGGCCAGATTCTATGAGAATCAAAGAAAAGATTTAAAAATTTTAGTTGATTCTAATGGTTCACCAATAGGCGGTAAATGGAGTTTTGATGAATTAAATAGAAAAAAGTTACCCAAGAATCAAAAAATTCCAGATTTAAAAAATATACAAAAAAATAAAATTGTGATTGAGGTGGAAAAGAAAATACTTCAAAGTGAAAGTGAATACTTAGGAACTAGTGAATTTTTCTTTTATCCTACAAATTTTAAAGAGGCAAAGGATTGGTTGAGTGATTTTTTTGAAAGCCGATTTAATTTATTTGGTGATTATGAAGATGCAATTACAAAAAATGATAGCTTCTTATGGCATAGTTTATTATCACCTCTTCTCAATACGGGTTTGCTTACCCCAAAAGATGTAATTGATAAGGCACTTCTGTATGCGGAGAAAAATAATATTCCACTTAATTCTCTTGAAGGATTTATAAGACAGATTATTGGATGGCGAGAATTTATTTGCCTTACCTATAAAAAATATGGAAATAAAATGAGAACAAAAAATTTTTGGAATTTTCCAAAAAAACAAATTCCTAAATCTTTTTATAATGCCTCTACTGGGATAGAACCAATAGATCATGTTATAAGAAATATACTTAAATATGGTTATTGTCATCATATTGAAAGGTTAATGATATTAGGTAATTTTATGTTGCTTTGTAGAATTCATCCTGATGAGGTTTATAAATGGTTTATGGAAATGTTTGTAGATGCATACGATTGGGTAATGGTTCCAAATGTTTATGGTATGAGTCAATTCGGTGATGGAGGAATATTTTCCACAAAACCATATATATCAAGTTCAAACTACATTAAGAAAATGTCAGATTATAAATCAGATCAATGGTGTGTTATCTGGGATGCACTTTTTTGGAAATTTATTCATGATCATGAAAGTTACTTTAGAAAGCAATATCGTTTGGCGATGTTAACCAGAAATTTGGATAAAATGGAAACCTCAAAATTAAATAATCATTTAGCAATAGGAGCAGATTTTCTTAAAAATCTCTGATTAAAATCAAGATTATTTATTCTCAGAAATGAAAGATTAAAAGATTATTATATTATTACAAAATGTAACGGAAGGTGTTAGTTTAATATTACATATTTCAATTAAATGAATCTAGGTTTACTTTTTTTAAAAATAAATTCAACTGGTATTATTACTCCTTCTGAATTAGATTGGATAACTAAACAACAATTTAATTTTTCTAGAGTTGAGGAAGCTTTAGCAATTAAACTAGGTAGATTGCTTGACTCCGGTGATATAAATATCGGCTGCCGTATATATTGTTAAGGTCTTTTATCCATGTTTAATTTTAAAGATAAAATTGCTAGTTTAAAACATACTAAAGAAAATATTCCTAATTTAAATATCTATATTTTTCTTGGATTTAATTTAACGCTTGTATCTATTTTAGGTTTTTTTTGGTTTAACTCTTCTGTTAAAAATATTGTCTAGATAAAAATTTTTCTAGTATATTTATAATAAATTTTCATATATATTTGACTGAAGGATATTTGCAAAGGAAAGCATCATGGCAAGTCCTTTTAAAGGTAAGTTCTGGTAGATATTCTGATCGTGCTTTAGATGAAGTATTGTCAGATTATAGATTTAATTCGTTAGATATAGCTTTTATAACTGAATTATCATTTGGTTGCATAAGGTATAGGAAATACCTTGATTTATGGATAGACCATACATCTAAATTTTCACATAAAAAGCAGCCACCAAAATTACGTTGGTTACTTCATATAGGTTTGTACCAATTACTAAAAATGAGTAAGATTCCTTATTCTGCTTCTATTTCTACTACAGTTGAGACCGCTAAAAAGTCTGACTTAAATAAGTTATCTGGAGTCGTTAATGCAATCTTAAGAAATGCAATTAAGAAAATAGAAACTAAAAATCATCCTAATATTCCAAATAATAAAATAGAAAGAATTGCTTATTTAGATTCATTACCTGAATGGTTAGTACAAGAAATTATTGATTGGGTGGGAATTAATAATGCGGAAATTATTGCTAAATCTTTTAATAAAAAACCTTCAATTGATTTGAGAATAAATACCCTTAAAACAAGTAAGAAAGATGTTATGGAAGAATTTGGAAATTCAAATTTAGTTGCGATAGAAATCAAAAATCTTAAAACTGGTGTTGAATTAAAAAGTAAAGCAAGATCCATAAAACAATTACCTGGCTTTATTGAAGGTAAGTGGGTAATTCAAGATAGATCTTCTCAATCGATTGCCCCATTATTAAATCCAAAAAAGGGCGATAAGATATTAGATTTATGCTCTGCTCCTGGAACAAAAACAACACATTTGGCAGAATTAATAAAAGATGATGGGGAAATATGGGCTATTGATAGATCAAAATTAAGATTAGATTTATTAAAAGATAACTTAAAAAGACTTAAAATTAAATGTGTTAAAACTTTTGTAGCTGATACAAATGAATTATTACAATTAAAGCCAGATTTCTTGAATTATTTTGATAAAGTTCTTTTAGACGCTCCTTGCTCAGGTATAGGAACATTATCAAGAAATCCAGATGCAAGATGGTCTTTAAGTAACAAGAAAATTGATGAATTAGTTGAGATGCAAATAAAATTACTTGAAAGTAGTAAATCTTTTTTAAAAAATAATGGTCTCTTAGTTTATTCGACATGCACAATATGCCCAAGGGAGAATAATTTATTAATAAATAGTTTTTTAACAAAAAATAGTGATATGCATTTAATCAGTGAAAAACAAATACTTCCAGGTTTTAAAAATAATGGTGATGGATTTTATGCAGCTGTAATTATGAATAAAAAATAATTTATTTATTTAGTAATGATTTTAGTTTATATATTTTCCAAAATCTTGCTGCATCTCCACTAGATAAAATAGTTTTTCTATTATCATCAAATCCAATCCAAATACCTGTAGTGGTATTTTTGATAGAGCCTATAAACCATAAGTCTCTGTAATTATCAGAGGTTCCTGTTTTACCAAATACTCTTTCGCCATTTATTGCAGCTGCCATTCCAGTACCCTCTGTTACTGATTTTTCAAGTAATTTATTAATATTATTAATAACTTTTTTACTCATAATTCTTTTTTCAATAGGTTTATTTAACCAAATAATTTTTTCGTTATTAAATTTAATTTTTTCAATTATTTCTGGTTTAATTATTTTCCCATCATTATTAATAGCAGAATATGCATTACTTATATTCAAAAGACTATCTCCATATGCTCCTATAGCTAAAGGCCAAATCTCATTAAATTTTTGTTTGAAACCTAATCCAAATAGATTAGCTAAGGTTATTATATTTTTTAGTCCTATTTCTGTTGATATTTTTATTGGAACAATATTTGAAGAATATTTAAATGAATCAATTAATGAGATTTTTCCTCTATATTTATGCGAAAAATTTCTTGGACAATACCCATCCCAACATGTTTGTTCATCATAATAATAATCATTTAAGTTTTTACCAATAGAAAGGATACCAATATATGGAATAATTTTAAATGTAGACCCTAAAGGCCTTACTGCATCCATTACTCTATTAAATTCATTAATTAGTGGACTTTTCCCACTAACAAATGCTCTTATTAATCCACTATTTGATTCAATTGAAATTAATGCTACTTCAATATCTTTTGGCTTAATATTAGAGGCTAGTTTTTGTGCTTCTTTCTGCCATTGCATAAATAGGCTTGATTGAATAACAATATAATCATCAAGTTTAAGATTATAATTTATTTTAATTTTTTTAATAGCCTCCTTAAGTATGAAATTAATCAATAACTTGTCATCTTCAAGACTTATTTTTCCAGATTTTTGATTTAATTTTATATTCTCTTTTGTTGATTCATAAAGTTCTATTTTATTTATGAACCCATTTTTATATAAAGAATTTAAAACTTTATTTCTATTTTGAATAGCTAAATCATAATTTTTGTAAGGAGAATAAATTGATGGGGCTGGAGTTAATCCAGCTAATAAAGCAACCTCAGATAACGTTAGTTCATGAATGAATTTGCCAAAATAGATTTTTGCTGCTTCATTAATACCGTTAGCTCCAGAACCAAGGTATATTTTATTTAAATAAATTTTAAGAATTTGATTTTTACTAAATCTCATATCCATAATTAATG
>CACOIV010000008.1 GCA_902627335.1 uncultured Prochlorococcus sp. | reverse complement strand
TTTTTAAAATTGTAATAAATGAAATTGATACAATTATTATGCCTATCCAAGATTTAATGGATAAATTTTCATTAATAAAAATGCCTCCACTTAATGCTGCTATTATTGGAGATAAAGCTTCAATAGATAGAGTTTTTCTCGTGCCTATAAGTTTTAAAGATCTTAGATAAAATGAATCCCCAATTCCTATTCCGATAACACCACTTAATAATAATAAAATAAGGAATTTATATTGAATAATATCTTTAAGAGTAAAAAGTACTGGAGAAAAAAATATAAAAGCAAATAAGTTTTTTATTAAATTAATATCTAAAGGTCTATTATGATTTGTTTGACTTCTCCAGATAAAACATGCATAAGTCCATGATAAAGAAGCGCCTATAGCAGAAAAAATTCCTATCAAAATAGCTAAATCAAATTACAATTAATTTAATACTTGAGATATAACTAGAAATAATACATATAAAAGTATTAAACACCCAGGAAGATATTGTAAATAAGATTTTAAATCCCTTAATTGCATTAAATTAATAATTTAAAAATTGATACTACTTCATATTAAATGCTTTTTATTAGATTAGACATTAATCAGTAAAATAAGCATTCAATCTTCCCAGTATATGTAAACTAATAAATTAGAAAACTTATAAAAAAATCAAAATTGCAAATATAAATTTTTAAAGGCTCTTAAGCTCCTTTATTAAAAGAATGTCTTTTTACCATTTTCTTAAATAATTTTGATTTCGTAAAAATAAATACAATCTCTAAAACCATAAATAATTAAATAATGTATTACTAAGCTGTAATTTTATTTATTATTTGGATAAAGGCTATCTAATTTTTTTCTTCTCTCTGTGTTTGCTTGGATCCGTTCCTGTTTCTCTTTCATTTTTTTTTCATCGTTTAATTTATTATTTCTATAACCAAACCAAAGAAGAATCCATATACCGCTTGTTATTAGTAAAAGTGCAGTATATTGACTAGTCATTTGAAAACTAGCTTCAGAATATTTAACGTAAGAAAATAATCTATCCATTACAACAAACTAAACTAAAAAATTAAATTATGAGAATAAAATGTTAATTTTTGATTTTAACTTTATTAAAAATGGGTTTAAAGTTTATTTTTTTTAAAATTATATAATTGCTAAGGTTAAAAATAGTAAGCATATTTTGAGTAATTGTTGGAGTTTGATTTAATTGTTATTGGAGGAGGCGCTGCAGGTTTTATGACCGCAATAACTGCGAAGGAGAGGGGAGTAAGAAGAATTACTATTCTCGAGGGCACTTCAAGGATTTTAGAAAAAGTAAGGATAAGTGGAGGCGGTAGATGTAATGTTACTAACGCGTCTTGGATTCCAGCAGAATTTATTGGAAATTATCCAAGAGGTGGAATTAAACTCTTCGAATCTTTTAGCAGATTTGCTACAGGCGACATATTTGATTGGTTTGAAAAGAGGGGAGTAAAATTAAAAATTGAAGATGATAATAGAGTTTTCCCTGTTTCTGATTCATCGATGGATATAGTTAGTTGCCTTGAAAGATCTGCCAAGGAGATAGACATACAAGTTTCTAAAAAGAAATTTGTACGAAAAATCATTAAAACCTCCTCTGATTTATTCCAAGTTTTTATTTCTGATGATGAATATTTATTCTCAAAAAAGATACTTATATCAACAGGAGGAAATCCAAGTGGATATAAATTAGCAGACTCATTAGGTCATAATATTATAAAACCGGTCCCCTCACTATTTTCGTTTACTTGTAAAGAAAATTTTCTAAAAGAATGTAGTGGTGTATCAGTTAGAGATCTAGATTTAAAAATTTTGATAAATGAGAACTCTTTTTCCTGTAAAGGAGATTTACTTATAACTCATTGGGGATTTAGTGGTCCAGGCATTTTAAAATTATCTTCTATTGCTGCAAGAGAACTTTATGGAGCTAGATATAAATTCAAACTAATAATTCAATGGTCTAAATTAGGTTATTCAGATTTAAGTGAAAAATTAAATCAATTACGACAATTTAATGGTAAATCTAATCTTTACAATACAAGGCCCTTCCCATACATTACAAAAAGATTATGGATCTTTTTATTAGATAAAATGAATATAGATAAAGATAAGAAATGGGCTGAGATTATCACTAAAGAAAGGGAAATAATGATTAAATTTTTAATGAATGATGAATATCAAATAACTAATAAAGGCCCTTTTGGAGATGAGTTTGTTACTTCTGGTGGAGTTGACTTGAGTCAAGTTAGCTTTAAAACAATGGAAAGTTTGATCTGTAAAGGTTTGTATCTATCAGGAGAAATACTTGATGTTGATGGAATAACAGGAGGCTTTAATTTTCAACATTGTTGGACAAGTGGATGGTTGGCAGGCGTGGCAATAGCAAATTCATTAAGGTAACAATTCACTAAGTTTCATTTTTTTTTATTAAGGATTTAGAAAAAATTGTTTTTAATTAGCAAGTCTAAGTTTAAAGTTTGTATTTATTAGATATAAATATGAATAATCTAATTTCAGACCAAGAAGAAGAAGATAGAAGGTTACAGGCTTTGGCTGAATATAGAATTTTAGGAACTAAACCAGAATCTTGTTACGATGATATTACCCAGATAGCCTGCCATACTTGTAAAGTTCCAATTTCCTTAATGACACTTGTAGATAAAGATAGACAATGGTTTAAATCAAAAGTTGGATTTCATAAAAATGAGACAAGAAGAGATTGGTCTTTTTGTACCCATGCAATTAAAGAAAATCATCCTTTAATTGTTGAAGATGCTTTTCTTGATGAGAGATTTGTAAATAATCCACTAGTTAAAGGGGATCCTAAGATTCGCTTTTATGCTGGATTTCCATTAAAGAATAGCGAAGGTAATAAAGTGGGAACTCTTTGTGTAATTGATAGAAAGCCTGGTAGTTTATCTTCTGATCAATCTTCAGTAATGGAATTGTTAGCGAAGCAAATAGTATCTTTTTTAGAACTAAGAAAGAGAAGTTTAAATTTATTAGATGCTCTTTCTCATTTACATCATCAAGATGGGATATTATCTGTATGTTCTTATTGCAGAGAGGTAAGAAATAAGGATGGGGATTGGCAACATATAGAAAAGTATTTGGCAAAAGTAAGTAATATTAGATTTAGCCATGGGGTTTGTGATAATTGCATGGAAAAACATTTTCCTGATGTAGTGGAGGCTTGGAGCAAAACTGAAGTATGTGAAAAATAGGTTTAAATTTGTTAGAAACAAGAACGTAAATAGCGATGAGACGAATAAGTTAAAAGATAGCTAATATTGTATAAAATTCTACATCCCAATGTTTGTTGATCTCTCTTCGGGTGGTGATTCATTAAAAAGTGCATTTGTTGCATATGTTCATTACCTAGGAATCATTCTTTGTTTTGGTGCACTACTTTATGAAAGAATCTTTCTTAAGGTAGATTTAAATAAGAAAGAAGTAATAAATATGATTATCGCAGATGTAATTTATGGAATAGCTGGTTTAGCGATATTAATCACAGGAATATTAAGAGTTAAATATTTTGGTCAAGGTGGTGAATTTTATTTGAGTAATCCAATTTTTTGGTTTAAAGTCTCAGTCTACGTAATAGTTGGCTTACTTTCTCTTTACCCCACTACTACATATATACTTTGGGCAATCCCTTTGAGTAAAAATGAGTTACCTATTATTTCTGATAACATTGTTAAAAGATTTAAATTCATAATAAGTACCGAACTTGCTTGTTTTGCAATGATACCCTTTCTTGCTACTTTGATGGCACGGGGAATTGGTTTAACTTGATTCAAATTATTAGTAGAAAGTGTCTTCTGAGCGAATGCAGGCTATATAGATGGATATTAGAATTTGAAATTTCAAATAATCAAAAAGAATTAGTATTTATTGGATTGAATCCTTCTCTTTCAGATAATAAATTTACAGATAATACTACAAAGAAAATAATTAAAATATCATCATTTAATGAATATGGAAAACTTAAGATAATTAATCTTTTTGCCTTAATATCAAAAAATCCAGAGAATTTAAAAAACCATAATAATCCTATAGGTTTTTTAAATAACCAATTTATAAATTCAAGTCTTAGATATTGGTCAGAAAATATAAATTGTGATTTGTGGCTAGGTTGGGGCAATAAAGGAAAATTATTTTCTAGGAATAGACAATTATTAAAAATATTAGAAAAATATAAAAAATTAAAGCAAAAACGATTTTTAGATTCTTATGAACCATTAATTATTAGAAAGACAAAACTTAATAATCCTATACACCCCCCTATACTGTTGTGATAATTCAAAATTTATTAAATATATCTGAATTAAAAGCATCTCATTTTAAGTTAATTGTTTTGGAAATGTAATCAAACTAAATAATATAAATTGTGTTATATTTGGTAAAAAGATAATGAAAAATACAAAGCAATACAGAAAATTGAATAGTCTTCAGGTAAAAGCTGAAAAATGTTTGACGAGAGAAGAAGCAAAAAAAATAATTGATAAAGCAACTAAAACTCAAAACAGGATAGATAAGTAGTACTTTTATTTAAATATTATTTAAATTTTACATATTAAAAAAGCTGATAGCTTGTTTTGAATAATTAACTTATAAATCAAATACTGCCTATATTCATAGATTCAAAAATCTTAACTACCATATAATATTCAACATTATAAAAGACGTATTGGACTTTAAAATAAAAATTTTTGGTTGAATTTGATTGTTAATAAAAATATTTATCAATAATTTTAACTCATCAAAAATTGTTTATCTATTCTTTTTTATCGTTGATAAAAACTTTTAATGCTTGCAAAGCCATGTTTAAATGCACTTCCATTGCCCCAAGTGCCATGATTGAGTTACTAGATTTGTCTTTTAATATATTTTTATTTTTAGAAGAAACTTTATTTATTATATCCTTTGTACTTTCTTCCCAATTCTCTAATAGTTCTGCAAATTCTTGCTGTTCAGTTTCAATTACATTATTTTCGCCAATAGAAGAAAATCTGTCCTTATGGGCATTAATTAGCAAAGATGAAAGTTTTTTATGACTTATCGCTTTTGGAAGGTTGTTAGAGTCACTCATATAGTTTAAATCTCTTAAAATAAATTAACTGTTTTTGCTATTAAACCGCCAGTTCGGTTTAGGTTGTAATGACCGTCCATATAAATTAAATTATCTTAATCTAGTAAAGTTTTGTTTTTTGTAATAGCTTCATTAACTAGAAATTTAAAATAATTTCCCCTCTCTTCATAATTTTTAAATTGATCAAAACTAGAGCATGCTGGAGAGAATAAAATTGTGTTAACTTTTTCTCTTTTTGCATGAATTAATACTTTATCTATAAGATCTGATAATTTATTGAAGCAATAAATTCGTATTTTAAAATCTTCCTTTTTCAGAAGGCTTTCAAGTTCATAAGCGCTTTCTCCAAACAGGAAAATAGAGTTACATTTTTGAAAGATTGTTTTAGCCCATGTTTTATAATCGCCTTCTTTTTTTCTACCACCTGAAATAATTATTTTAGATTTTTTTATAGAGTTAATACCTACCAAAGAAGAATCAAAATTTGTTGCTTTACTATCATTGATTATTTCAAATTTTCTATTCTTAAAAATAGTTTCTAATCTATGAGGTAAATTTCTATAATTCAATAATGCATTTGAAATATTATCTCCAGTTAGGCCCATTTTTCTAGCTGCTGCTGAAGCAAGTAATAGATTCTGAAGATTATGCTCTCCTTTTAAATTAAAAAATTTAGTATCAAATAATTTCTTTCCTTTTTCATTTACGTATCCTTCTTTATCTATCCAATAATCACAAATTTTTTTAGTTAAAGAATCAGAACTAGAAGTTACCCATATACCTTTTGAGAGTTTTTGAGAGGAATTCCTAAGATTTTTATCATCGTAATTATAAATTCTGATTTGAGAATTTTTCAGAAGCTTATTCTTGATATTGAAATAATTTTCAAGATTTTTATGCCTCTCTAAATGATCACTTGTAAAAGTAGTCCATATTCCAATTTTTGGCTTCAATTCATCAGTAATTTCTATTTGATAACTACTTAACTCTGTTATTAGCCAATCAATATTCTTTTTATCTTTGTATAAATCATATGCATATTTGCATATTGGTATGCCTATATTTCCAGCTGCAGGAGCCATAAGATGATTCTCCGAAAGGATATGACTTAATAAATCTGTTACTGTCGTTTTCCCATTAGTACCTGTTATGCCAACCCAATTAATATTTTTTAGATATTGCCATCCAATATCTATTTCGCCTAATAGCATTATCTTTTGCTTTCTTAATTTTTTGACAGTATCATTAGCCAAGCTTATGGTTGGACTTAAAATAACATAATTAAGATTTGGTAAATAAGGAGATATTTGATCATATAAAAAAGGCTTATCTAAAATAACTTTGACACCATCTTTTTCTAATAGCTTTTGAGAATTTGATAGTTCACTATTATTACTTTCATCAATAACTAAAACTTTATTACCTGAATGTTGAAGTAATTTTGCAGCCCAGAATCCAGATCTTCCTAAACCAATAATTAAATAATTTTTTTTATTGTGTTTTTTAAAAAAACTCATTAGATTGAAATCCGAATAAATATTTTAAGAAAATCAAATACAAATTTAATTATAAATTACCTGCATTTGTACTGATATTTCAAAAAGATAATTTAAGTCAAATATTATTTATTATTTTATTTTTATATAAAATAAATGCAATGACTAAATATTTTATAAATACATGCAAGATAATATTAATGATCAATGGTTTAAATGGTTTTATAAAAAATGGGAGGAATATTCTCCTGGAGATCTAATAGATAACGGGTTAAAACCTTCTCAAATCGCAGAGCGGTTTGTAAATGATAATCAAGAAGATTTATTAGAAATAGCGAAAAAATTTGATATTCAAAATCACGATGCTTTACAAGAGTTTATTAAACTTTCAGAAAGCGAATTACATATATTTATTTATTTTTCAAAATTGATAAAGTTAAGAAATACTAAATAAATTGTTCTAAAATATCATAACTTTTATCCCAAAGCCTCTCTCTCTGAAATTTATCCTTAGCAAAAGGTGATGGAGGAGATAGTTTTGGATATCCTCTGAAGTTATATTTTGGGCCATAGTGTTCTCCACTTTTAGCATTTTCTGAAGTTGCTGCATAAAGTTGAGGTAAAGCACCCATTTCAGCAGATTGAAAAATTGGACTAAAGAGTTCTAAAGAAAATTTTTCTAGTGGACTTGGATTTGGTTTTTGAGCATTAAATAAATTTGTTTTTGCTACTCCAGGGTGTGCGGCTAAGGAAAATGTTTTATTTGGATTTAACCTGGTATTAAGCTCTAAAGCAAACATTACATTTGCTAATTTACTGTTTGCGTATGATTCCCACTTATTATAATAATTTTCAGCTTTTAGATTATCCCATTTGGTTTTTCCAAAGAATTGTGCACCCGAGGTTACAGTTACTACTCTCGCATAATCTTTGTTTTCTATAATTGGAAGTAATTTTATGGTTAAGAGCATATGTGATAAGTGATTAACTGCGAATTGAATCTCGTATCCTTGTGCGTTTAATGTTTTGGGTGGATGCATTAATCCTGCATTATTAATTAAAAAGTCTAGGTGCTCATATTTTTCTAATAATTCATTAGCTCTATTAGAAACATTTTGAAAATCTGAGAGATCTAAGATGCAAAAACTTAACTTTGCATCTGGAATTAGTTTGTTTAATTTGTCTCTGGTTTTCAAACACTTTTCTTCACTTCGGCAAGCCAATATTACGTGACATCCTTTTTCAACTAAAGCTTTAGCTGTGAAATAACCTAGCCCACTGTTAGCTCCGGTAACTAATGCATACTTGTTATTGAGATTTGGAATATCTTTGGTTGACCAGTTATGTTTCATAATTTTTAGTAAAAAAGATGTAAAGTTTTTGAGGCAAATAAAATATTTTATAAGACTGTTTAATAAAGAATAATAAGGAAATAAAAATAACTTCGCGAAAAATCTGACCTGATACTTTTTTTATTCTTTTAGATTATGTTGTTAGTTTTGGATAGCATTTTGCCAATCTTTAAAACTTGAAAAACTTTTTTCCCTTATTAGTTGTAATTTCCTGCTATTTATTTTAATTACAATGCCATCGTTTGGATAATTAGAAAATATACGGTCCTTCAACCATTCTTTTCTATAAAACTCGACTTGGCTTATGAAAATTGTAGTGTAATAATTAGGAGAACTAAAATCACATTTCTTTAGAAAATTAAGGGTTTCATATTGATTAATTTTTCCATTTATAATTTGGAAACAACGGAATAAAATTTTATTGTCAATAACCTTGTCTCCTATAAGATATTTATTCACAATTATCCTAAATAATTCGAAAATTTGATTAGGTACATAAAGTGCTCCTCTAACTTGAAAATCTTGTTTTATTGGGATATATTTAGGGATTTTTCTTAATTCTTTTATTTTTACGGTTACATCTATTCCTTTTTTGGATATTGCTTTAAATAATTTTCCTTATATATATTGAATCGCAATACTGCTACCTTTAATTTTTGGCTCAATACATAATCTGGTTTTTTTTAATAAACTACTTAAAAAAGATTTATAGTCTCCCTTAGATAATTCAGGCAAATTTAAATTATTTGTTGGTGAAAAGTAATTTTTTTCTGGATTTATTCTTATTAAATTTCGCTCAAGTTTTAAAAATGTTCTATCTTTTTTGATAGCTTATATCTATAATCTTGCTGAAATTTTCTAAAATTTTCATTTATCATGCTTCCCATTTTTTGCCTCTAAAAATTTTGATTTTCTTGTTGATAAATTTATTTATTATTAATAAATAAATAATAATCTCAAAAAATTTGGTTCAAGCAAAATATAAATTTTTAAATATTAATATCCTATTGAATATTAAAGTGACTTTCAATTGTAAATTGTAAATTCCATGATTTAATAAAAAATTTTCTAAGATATCTATAAAAATGTCATTATTAAAAGAAGCAGAAAACAATTGGGATAAATTTCTAGATTCAAAAATTTCTAAATATAGTTATCTTAGGAATTATGATTTTGGACCAAATAAAAATAGTTCTGTATCAAAACTTTCTCCTTATATTTCTCATAGAATTTTATTAGAGTATGATCTAATAAAGGATATAAAGAATAAATATAATAGCGATAATGTTAATAAATTTATTGAAGAAGTTTATTGGCGTATTTATTGGAAAGGATGGTTAGAAAATAAACCATGTGTATGGGATAATTTTATTTCAAAAAATGTTGATAAATTTGATGATATGCTTTATGAAAAGGCTATTAATGGAAAGACAAATCTTTCTTATTTCAATTTTTGGGTCGAAGAATTAAAAGAAAATAATTATCTTCATAATCATACTAGGATGTGGTTTGCGAGTACTTGGATATTCAACCTAGGGTTGCCATGGGAATTGGGCGCTAAACTTTTTTTTGAATATCTAAATGATGGTGATGCAGCTTCAAATTTACTCAGCTGGAGATGGGTTGCAGGTTTGCAAACAAAAGGTAAAAAGTATTTATTTTCTCCTGAAAACTTAAAAAAATTTTCAGATAATAGATTTGTTGTTAATCATATTTCTAGTAAAGATTTAGATTTAAAAGATGAATTCGAAATAGTTAACAATAAAGAAATTTTCAAATGCAATTTTAAAAAGTCATCAGAATATTTGTTGTTATTCGAAAATGACCTTAACCAAAAAAGTTTAAAATTATTAATTAATCAATATAAAAAAGCATATATTATTTTTCTTAATGATGAGGATAGGCAATTAAAGATATCCAATAAAGTTATTGAATTTAAAAAAAGGTTAATAAATGAATTTAGTACTAACTTCAAAAATGTTGAGGTTATTGATTCCTTATCAATTAATTCTAAATTAAACGATATTAAAAAAATAGATCTTATTTACCCCTGTGTTGGAGATAATAATGATTTCATAAATCGTTTTAAGGTTTCTAATAATAAAACAATTAAAAATTTGGTTCGCGATGAGGATTTATATTCTTGGCAATTTGCAAGTAAGGGATTCTTTAGGTTTAAAAAAGATATTCCATCAATAAATAATTTTTTATTTCAGAAGAAAAGACTTTGGTGATTAATGAAAAACCTTAAAATTAAAAATTACAATTTGGGTTGCCAAGAAGCACATAAAGGACAATATCTCACATTTTAAGTAAGTATAAATACTTATTCTATAATGACTTTTTAGTTTTTATCCACGAAGCAATTTATGGGTAGTTATTTTTACTTAAGAGTAAATTTAATAGTGCTTTCAACAATTCTTACAAAATCATTTAGCAAAGATACTGCTCTATTGCTTCTTAGAGTTATTACAGGGACAGTTTTAATCCATCATGGATTTGAAAAAACTGCAAACATTGAAAATTTTGCTGATGCTTTCGTCAGACCACTTCATTTACCTTTTCCAATATTTTTATCTTACGTAGCAGCATTTTCTGAGATTGGGGGTAGCTGGCTACTAATTATTGGACTTGCTACCAGATTTGGAGCGTTAGCTATTGTTGGAACTATTTCTGTTGCTATATATCATGGCGTAGTGACTTCAGGTGGCTTTAACATATATATCCTTGAGCTTCTACTTTTATATTTTGCAGCAGCAGGATGTATTACACTTACAGGACCAGGTATTTTCTCCTTAGATGAGGTAATTATAAGAATATTAAAATCTGAGTCTGAAGAAATTGAAGTAGCGACTCTTACGATTAATAAAAAATCTGGCAACCTTAAAGTAGAAGAATTAAAGGAAGTTAAAAAAGAAGGATTCTTTAGGTTTTTACAATCTAATTTATTATCAGAAACTTCAAGCTAGTTTTTTAGGGTAAAGGCTTCTTATCATCCTCTCTCTTCTTTTGATATTATTGTAATTTTCAAATTTTATCTTAAGGGTAGCTTCTATCAAACTTATCAACATTCCAAATGCAGTTACCCAAGTAAGAAATAAGACTGGATTTTCGTGAATGGTTGAGAAATTCATATAAATATTATTTCTATACTCAACTTGACCGAAATAATATCAATTTTCAACTAATTAGATACAATTTAGAAATATTTAAGGATTCATATCAATACGATTCCATCCTTTTTGCTTACTCCAACAACATCTTTTGTGAATTGGCCTTTCTAATTTTAGAAGTTCAACATAATTCATTTTTACTTCCATAACAGCAAAAGTCCTAGGTAGTTCCAATTTTTTTGGTGTGTTATAAGCACTCCGTGTAGATAACTTCCCTCCTGGATTTGGCCAAAACCAAGTTGCTTTAGAGTTCTCAGATAAAGTATCCCAAAATTTTTTATTTTCTTTGATTTCGTAGGCTTCACCTTTTAATCTATATTGACATTTACTTTTTGGAAATAACCATAATAGTTCTACATTGTTGTTGATATTTATATCATTAAATTTTTCACTTCTTCGATCAGTGTATATCAACATTGAATGAGCTTCTGACCACCCCCTGAAAACTACTGTTCTTAGTCTTGGAAAATTATCTTTTGAAGTTGTTGCAATTTGAATCCATCTTTTTGAAACTGATTTACCCTCTTTATGATTAGAAGATTTAATAGCTAATCTCCACTCTGGTAAATTGACTTCATTCATTAAGCTTTGGAAATATTAAACCACTATTTTTTTTATATTTTTCAAAATTATTATATTTGGAAAGTGATCTATCTTTTTTTAGCATTCTTGGTAAGAAAACTATAAAGAAAAATAAAACTAAAATAATAAAGGGAATATAGCTCATAGAGAGCATCGAAAAAGATAAGTAAATCAATATTTCACCGAGGTAATTTGTATTTCTTATATTTTTGAAAAAGCCGTCATCAATCAATTGCTTATTAACTTTTAGAGTGAAATATTTTTGAGAATCACTAGCAAAGTGTAAAAAGACGCCTATGATATTTAATGAAATACTTGAAGCAATTATCGCATTAGGAACCACCTTATCGGAAGAAATTAAAATAAATGGCGCTACCCAATAACTTCCTAAGAAAATAAACCCTGTTATTGCAGTTATGATATTTATTTCTTCCTTAAAATATGGATCAGGAAAAATCTTTTCTTTTAGTAACCATAAAATGCCGTAAGTACCATGTAGAGATAAATAAACCCATGCTGGTAAAGAAAAATTTTCATAATAACTCATTAAACCAATAACAACAAAGGGAGTTAATCCTTTATGTAGATTTATGATCTGGTTTAATTTCATCAGGATAATACTTTTGAATAATCTAAAAAAATAAAAATCTTTTTGTGGAGGAAAGGTTTTTGTATTAATGGGCAATACTGGATTCGAACCAGTGACCCCTACCATGTCAAGGTAGTGCTCTAACCACTGAGCTAATCGCCCTAAAGTTTTTTCTTCAACAGATACCTATTATAAGTAATCAATTGCGAAAGAATTCATTTCTTAATTAATTTAATTTTAAATTTCCCTCTTTTAGTTTCTGAAATATCCAAAATCTCTATAAAGCCTTTATTTTCAAGATTTATTTTGTCACCCTGTTTTACATTAATTATTGGTTTAGTAACTTTTTTACCATTAATACTAAGTAAGCCATTTTTAATCCGATCTACAATCTTATTTCGAGATAATCTAAATCCTGCAGACGCAATGGCATCTAATCTCGTAGATGACTCAACTGTGTTTATTGTTCTTTCGATCCTTTGAATAGGAGTTTTTAGATCTTTTAAATCAATTATTCTTAAATTAACTTCTACATCTCTGAGAAATAATTTTTCTTGAATATTTTCATTTTTGAATTCAGAAATAATACCTTGAGCCCCTCTTTCTCCTATAGTCCAAACATCTCCAATACTATTTTCTTTTATTCCGTATCTTGTTAAGAAATTTCTAAAATCATTTTGAGTGGCATTATCGAACATAAAATTTCCAGTTATTTCTATACCCTTCCCTGGAAATGCACTAATTAGATCATCCACTTCATTCAATATTGTATTTCTATAGCAAGCTATTTTTGCCCTTGAGAAGTTCTCATAACCTCCATAAACAAAAAATGATAAATCATTTAATTTACTCAACTCCTCAATAAGTTCTTCATAAATAAAGTAAGGTAAAAAATTACTCCAATATACTTGCCAATTTTTATATGCTAGATTTGTGATTTTTAATAAATCTTCCATCTCATTCTTATATGAGCAATTTATTAGCAGATCATTAAAATTCATCTTTTAGTTTTCTAAAAATATAATGTCTATTGATTTAGATTCTTTTATTAGGTTCCAGGGTAGTTCGTACCCTATTTGACTTTCAAGTAACATTAACCATTTCCCATTTTTATTAAAGTTAAGTATAGGTCGAATCTCTTTCTTACGATTTAAATTAATACTTGCAGAGGAGACAATACTCCCCAAATATCCTGATGCTGTTCCTAAGGCCCCTCCAACCAATGATTCTCCGAAACTATCTAATCCAAGGAAAGAAAAAGTTGACAAATTAGTCATATTGGAGAATGTTAAGCCTGCTATGAATCCAAAAGGCATTAACCATTTTTTCATATTTTGTTGCCTTAATTGCCTATCAAGTGTTGGGTTTAGAACTCTTATATTCTCCAAGGCTTCTATTTTAATAAAATTAAACTTATTAATAGTTGTTTGCTGATCTGTTGATAATCGCTTATCTTCAGGAATTATAATTGTTGATTCTGAAAGGAAAATTGATTTTTCTTGAAATGTGTTTATGAGATTAAGACATTTCTCAAAGTCATCAAATACCAAAATACACTTTGTCAATTTTGCACCTCTCAAATGTTGATTTCTTGATTCAATTTAATAAAACAAGCTCTATTTACTATAGATAAGTAAAGTAGATAATTAAAGAACAATTCTTAAATGCCCAAAGTTCTAATTACCGATCCAATTGATCAATCTGGAATTGATATCCTATCTCAAGTAGCGCAAGTTGATCAAAAAATAGGGATCTCTGAATCTGATTTAGCAAACATAATTCCAGAATATGATGCATTAATGATTCGTTCTGGTACCCAAGTAACCGGTGATATCATTAATGCCTCTAAAAGACTCAGAATAATTGGTAGAGCTGGTGTAGGCGTAGATAATGTAGATGTGACTGCTGCGACCCAAAAAGGAGTTTTAGTCGTTAATTCTCCTGGAGGGAATACGATAGCTGCAGCAGAGCATACTATCGCAATGATGTTAGCATTATCAAGAAATATTCCCCTTGCTAATGTAAGTACTTTCGATGGTAAGTGGGAAAGGAAAAAGTTTGTTGGGAATGAATTATTTAAAAAGAAATTGGGTGTTGTTGGATTAGGTAAAATCGGAACACATGTCGCTAAAGTTGCAAATGCAATGGGTATGGAGGTTATTGGTTATGATCCATTTGTATCGCAAGAAAGAGCCCAGCAATTAAATGTGAAGTTATCTGAAATAGATCATCTATTTAAAGAATCTGATTATGTGACATTACATTTACCAAGAACAGAAGAAACAGAAAATCTTGTCAATATTGAAATTTTAAAATCAATGAAAAAAAGTGCAAAATTAATAAATTGCGCTAGGGGAGGAATAATTGATGAGGATGCTTTGGCAGAAGCTTTAAATAATTCTGTAATTGGTGGAGCGGCTATAGATGTTTTTGCTGAAGAGCCACTAAACTCAAATTCACCATTATTGAAAGTTAAAAAAAATCTTATACTTACTCCTCACTTGGGGGCATCTACAGTTGAAGCTCAAGAAAATGTAGCGGTAGATGTTGCTGAGCAAATTAGAGATGTTTTATTAGGTTTATCAGCTAGGACTGCTGTAAATATTCCAGGATTAAGTCCTGATATTATGGATAGCCTAAAACCTCATTTGCAGTTAGCAGAAACTTTAGGTCTTTTGATAAGTCAACTTTCTGGAGGCCAGATTGATAAGTTAGAGCTTAAATTACAAGGCGAGTTTGTTCAACATCCTTCAAAACCATTAATTATTGCAAGTCTTAAAGGTTTATTATCCAAGGCACTTGGGGATAGGATTAATTATGTAAATGCTTCTTTAGAGGCTGAATCAAGGGGTATAAGTGTTATTGAAAATAAAGATGAATCAAGACCTGAATTTGCGAGTGGACTTTTGCAATTAACAACTTATGGTGACAAAGGTGAAAATAGTGTGGCTGGAAGCATTTTTGCTGATGGAGAGTTAAGAATAATAAGTATAGATCAGTACCCTGTTAATGTATCACCAAGTAGATATATGTTGCTTACTAGACACAGAGATATGCCTGGAATAATTGGAAAACTAGGATCATTATTAGGAAATAATAATGTTAATATTGCGTCTATGCAGGTTGGAAGGAAAATTGTAAGAGGAGAGGCAGTAATGGTTTTAAGCATAGATGATCCAGTCCCTTCTAATCTGCTTCAATCTATTCTTGAGGTTGAAGGGATAAATAGTGCAAATCCTGTTACTTTATAATTTCTCAATTTTTATTTGATGAATAAAAAAGGTTGGTGGCTAATAAGTTGCGATGTTCATGCCAATTTTGAAGAAATCTTAATCTGGAATTTATCAGAGCTTTGTATTACAAGTTACTCATTCAACTACATAAATAAAAATAATAATTTAGGAGAGTTATTTATTTGGTTGCCGAAATCAAATTGGGATAAAGTTAGAATTAAAAATCTTGAAGAAACCTTTTTAAGACTTTTTAGGTCAAATAATCATGATTTTAGTTGTTTTCGTTATGAATCAGTTAATGATAATGATTGGTTAAATAATTGGAAAAAATATTGGAATCCCCATCCTGTAGGAAAAAACTTTTATATTTTGCCTAGTTGGTTTAAATCACCTGAGGAATCAAAAGATAAAAATATAATTAAGATAGATCCTGGACTTGCTTTTGGTTCAGGGGATCATCCTTCCACAGCGCTTTGTTTAGAAATCATGGAAGGGGAATCAATGTTTTCTAAAACAGTATTAGATATAGGCTGTGGTAGTGGCATATTGTCTATTGCTGCAAGGAAACTTGGCGCAGACAAAATATCGTCAATTGATAAAGACTATTTATCAATTAAATCTACGAAAGAGAATATTAATATTAATTTTGCTAATCAAAATGGTTTTCAAATATATCTTGGTACATTTTGTGAAACTATAAATAACTTCTCTTTAAATAGTTTTGATTATATTTTCTGCAATGTCATAGCAGGAGTTATCAAGGAAATAATCCCAGATATACCTAAAGTAATTAATCAAAATGGAAAAATAATTTTAAGTGGAATAATATCATCGCAAAAGGAAGATATTATCAAATTATTAAATTTATATAATTTTAAGATAGATCAGGTAGTATCTAAAAAAGATTGGATTTGTATTCAAGCATGCTCAATAAAATCTACTTGAATTAAGAAACTTTATTTATTCGCATCAATTTAATTACTTACTATTCTGATGCGTAAATATAATTATCCTTTTCAAAATCTTAAATTTAAATCTATTTAACTTTGAGTTAATATGGTTCCCTCATTTAAAGTTACATTTATCAATCAAAGTGAATGTATTGATACAACTATTGAAGTCTCTGAAGATCAATATATTCTTGATGCAGCAGAAGAGCAAGGTATAGATCTTCCCTATTCGTGTAGAGCTGGAGCATGCTCAACATGTGCAGGAAGGATTTCCTCCGGTAAAGTTAATCAACCAGATCAAAGTTTCCTTGATAATGATCAACTTGAGTCTGGTTTTATTCTTACTTGTGTAGCATATCCATCTTCTGATTTGGTGATAAATACAAATGCAGAAGAAGACCTTTATTAATTTAAATTTATAAATAATTTATTATATTTGCTTGTAATTTAGCTTTTTTCTGTCATCGTCTAATCATATATAAAAATAAAAGGGAATGGATAGTTTTGAATTCTTTGAATATGGTGCGATTAGATCTAGTTTGGGAGGTCAGTATAGTTATAAAATAATAGGACCATGCTGTAGATTGTACGACAGAGAAGAATTACCCTGGCCATGCTGCAGGATCGCTTGGCGAAGTAAAGAACCTTATTGGATTCGTATAGGTTCGAGATTTGTAGCAGATATAGCTTCTAAAAAATGTCCTTCATATTCAGTAGAACTTTTAGAACCAGGATCAAAACCAGTTCAAACAGTAATTACTTTATTTGCTGAAAAATTTTCATCTGAATTGCAGGAATGGTGGTACAGCAAAAAACCAGGTTCAAGAGAACCTGGTAATGTCTTTCCTAATAGTTAAATTATGCTTTAGGCTTTGGAGGAGTGTAACCTTTTAATCCTGAGCATTCAAGACTTTCAAACGTATCAATACCAGTCTTTGAGTTAGTGCCTGAAGCTCTTGAGCAAAGTGCTTTTCTTTGAGACAAATCTAAGTTGGCGTTTGTAAAGTCAGTTCCTTCAATTAAAGCTCCGTCAAAAACACTTTTCATAAGTTCGCCATTTGTTAAATCAGCATCAGAAAGATCAGCATTATCAAATCGGGTGGCATAGGCAATTAAATCCTTCATATTTGCTCCCTTAAAGCTCGAGTTCTTTGCAGTTGTCACACTCATGTATGCTCCTTGCAAATTTGTTCCACCTAGATCTTGACTAGATAAATCATATTTAACGTATTCAGTATTTTGTAGATCTTTTCCTCGATAATCCTCTTTTAATACATCTACTGATGAAGGGTCACTTGGATAAAGGGCATTTGTAGATATTGGATTTAAAAGTAAACCAAATATCAATGGAAGAAACATAAGAAGTCTAGTAAAAGACTTTTTAAGGAAAGAAAAATTAGAAACCATTTCGATCTAAATGAAATTTTAGAAATTTATATGACTATTATTTCATGGGTTGGCCATATAAAAAAATTCTTCTAACGAACTGTTGCAGTTCATTTAATATTTGTTGTTAAAAAATCTTTTGCAAGAAATGTATTTGGAAATATTTTCTGTGCTTCTTTTAGCAAATCTATTGGTGTTATTGAACTTTTTGGTGTGTATCTGGGACTTAAGTGTGTTAAAACTAATTTTTTTGCATTTGACAATAAAGCTGTTTTTGCAGCCATTATTGTTGTCGAATGTAACTTCTCATATGCCATCTCTTCATCTTTAGCTGAAAAAGTGGATTCATGAACAAGTAAATCAACATCTTTTGATAAGTTAACTGCTGAATCACTAAATATTGTGTCGGTACAATAAACAAAACTTTCTCCTTTCCTGGGTTTGCCGCAAAAATTTTTTCCATTAAATATTCTTCCATCTTCTAGTTGTACTAATTGTCCAGATTGTAATTCAGAGTAAATAGGACCTGGAGGGATGTTGAGTTCTTTAGCTTTTTCAATATTAAATCTACCTGGCTTATCTTTTTCTGAAACTCTATATCCATATGCGGGTAATCTATGTTTCAAAGATGCACAGGTAACTTCTATGAAATTATCCTCAAAAAGAACTTTATTTTTAAAAGCATGATCTTCAACTTCAAAAAAGTATAAAGGAAAAGATAATTTACAGTAGCTATTTTTTAATGCAGATAAAGTAAAATTTTTTAAATTTGAGGGGCCATATATTTCAATACCTTTGCTATTTCCAGATAATCCCAATGTTGCTAGTAAACCAGGTAATCCATAGATGTGATCTCCATGCATATGGGTAATAAAAATTTTTTTAATTTGAGATGATTTAATGTTACTTTTCATTAATTGGTGTTGTGTCCCTTCCCCACAATCAAATAACCATACCTCGGCTTTTTGAGATAATTTAAGGGCTAAAGAAGATACATTTCTTGTGAGAGTAGGTATCCCTGAACTTGTTCCTAAAAATGTAATATTCACTTTCTAAAATATTTTTTGATTTTATGTCTAAATTAAATCTAAACTTATAAACAAACTAAGGCAAATTGAAAATTTGTTTCTAAAACAAAGTGGAATATAAAATCAACAAAGAAGCATTAAAAATATTTATTATATTTTTTTGTATTTACCCTTTTTTGAGCAGTAAAAGTGTATTACCTCTATCCGAACCGATCATCAAAGTTCTTATAGCTGAAGATGAAAAAATAAGGGTTAGGGCAGATAGTTCAATCCCATTAAATATACAGGAATCAATTATTCACAAAAGAAAAATAAAAGGTCTAACAATAAAAAGACTTAATCATAAGATTATTCTTTCATTGGATAGTAACAAAGATAAATACTTTGAAATTAGTAATAATAAAAGTTTAATTATAAGATCATCAGACAGACGCGGTATATGGATTAATTCAAAAAGATACCCAGGGGAAATCAACATTATTTTTCGTAATAATAAAATATTGGTAATAAATGTTTTAGGAGTAGAAAAATACTTGAATAGTGTAGTTGGTTCTGAAATGCCTCATAAATGGCATATAGAAGCATTAAAAGCTCAGGCTATTGCATCAAGGACATATGCATTAAAAAAAACGAATAATGGATTATACGATATTGATTCAACCCAAACTGATCAGGTTTATAATGGGTTGGAATCTAGTACTTTAAAAACAAGAAGAGCTGTAAGAGAAACAAGATCGTTAGTAATCACGCATAAAAATAAACTAATTAATGCATTATTTCATAGTAGTTCAGGAGGAATGACTGAAAATAGCGAGGAAGTTTGGAGTAATTCATATCCTTATTTAGTAACTGTTAAAGATTTTGATCAAAAGAATCCTAAGATCAGTTGGAAGAAAGAAGTGTCAAAATCAGAATTGAAGGAAATATTTCCAATGATTGGAGGGATTCAACAAATTGAAGTTTTAAATATAACTGAAACAGGAAGAATAAAAAACTTAAAAATCACAGGTGCCTATGGTGAAAAAGTAATTACTGGTAAAGAATTTAGATCAAAACTTGGACTTAAAAGTACTTTGTTTAGGCCCACAATTTTGGAGAATTTTTATGATAAGAAAGATTCAAATAATCAAAGCAATATTCAATTTTATCCTTATTTAACTATTTCTGGTATCGGTGCTGGTCATGGTGTGGGAATGAGTCAGTGGGGTGCGAGATATATGGCTGAAAAAGGATATAAAGCAAATCAAATTTTGAAGTATTTTTATAAGGGAGTAGATATAAAGCCATTTATTCGGCGTTATAAATAAATTTATTTCGCATTTAAGACTAATTTGGGCTGCAAATAAATAACCTCTTTTTTATTAATTATTCCTATTCCCATTAAATTATTTTTGGGATCAATAACCTTTATTGGTGATAAATCTTTTATATTCTCAAAAAAAATGCATTTTTCACTTTTTAAAATAATTTTTCTTCCAGTTTCCCACCAAATAATTTCTTCCTCATCGTTTAAGTAATAACTCGGGAGATGTTGAAGCGCAGCGATTGTTGGCATAATAAATGAATCAATATTGGACGGAATATCTTTTAAATTAACTAAATTTGAGTTCTCCTTATTAAATCCACAAGCACTTGTTCTTTTAAGATCATATAAGCAACCTACAGTATTTAAAGTTAAGCCAAGATCTCTAGCAAGCGATCTAATGTATGTGCCTGCTGAACATTTAATTTTTAATTTTAAAATACCATTATCTTGATCCCATTTTTTTAGTATGAGCTCACTGATGGTTATATCTTTTGGAGATAATTCGAATTCTTCATTTTTGAGAAATTTTTTGTATGCTCTTTCTCCATTAACATGAACACTAGATACTTTTGGTGGTATTTGTTTAAGATCCCCTCTATATAGATTTAATGTATTGTCTAATTGCTTAGTACTAATTTGTGGCCAATTCCTTCTATTAATTATTTTTCCATGTATATCATCAGTATTAGTGCTTATGCCAAGCTTTATTTCTCCTAAATAGCATTTTTCTTGAGGTAGGTATTGTATAAAACGAGTTGCATTACCTATTGCTATTGGTAATATTCCAGTTACTTGAGGATCTAATGTGCCAGTATGACCTACCTTCCTTATATTAAGAATTTTTCTAATAGTGTTTACACAGTCATGTGAGGTACATCCTTGGTCTTTATTAATAATTAAAAAGCCATTTATTTTATTCATTTAGATTTTAAGATTTTTATGAAAAAATTTTATTCTTTATTTTATTATTTTTAAGTACTTAATTAAAATAATAAATTGAAAAATAATGATTCCATATTAAAAAACTTTCTTTTAGATGGATTTAATTTAAAGGAGCATTTAATTGAGTTCCTCCCAATAGAACCTTCAAAACTAGATGTATTTCTTGAGAATGCAAAAATGGAATTAGCAAATCTTCATCCTGGAGATAATTCCCTAGACTGTTCAGATTTCTATGAGGAAATTGTTGGTGATAAACATTTAGCTGATTTAGCGGCTTGGCATCTCACTAGTAAAGATTATATTTCTAAGACATTAGAACTTCAACAGAGATTTTCAAAGAATCTAGTTCTTGATTTTGGAGGGGGTATTGGAACTCATGCACTTGCAAATGCTATGTCTAACAATGTTGAGCATGTATTTTTTGTTGATATAAATAAAACGAATAGAGATTTTGTAGAATTCAGAGCCAATAAGTTAGGTGTGGGAGAAAAAATAACATTTTTTAAATCTATTGATCAGACTAAAATCAAAAAATTCGATTCTATTACATGCTTGGATGTTTTGGAACATCTACCTGATCCATCATCGCAGATAGATATCTTTCATAGTTTGATGTCTAAAGATGCAAGCGCTTTGCTTAACTGGTATTTTTATAAAGGAGAAAATAATGAGTATCCCTTCCATATAGATGACAAAGAAATAATTAACGAATTTTTTACGGTTTTACAAAATAAATTTATTGAAATATTTCATCCAATGTTAATTACAGCCAGAGCTTATAAGAAGAGAATTTAGATTACAACATTTATTCTCTTTCTGTTTTTTAAATTCCTTTTAATACTTTCAAAATTTACAGTCCCATCTCTTAAGGCAAATAAAGTATCGTCTTTGCCTTTCCCTACATTTAGGCCAGGAAGAAAGGAAGTACCCCTCTGACGTATAAGAATTGATCCTGCAGATACTTTTTCTCCTCCAAATGTTTTAACACCTAAACGTTTTGAATTGGAATCTCTTCCATTTCGAGTAGAACCTGTACCTTTTTTGTGTGCCATTATTAAAAAATTGTAATTGAAAGTTTATTTTTCAGATTTAGTAGACTTCTTTGGGGCCTCTTTTTTTGAGGTAGTCTTTGTAGAAGTTTTATCTATAGTAATAGATTTTACCATAACTCTTGTCAATTCTTGACGATGTCCCATCTTTCTTCTGGTTTTCTTTTTAGGTCTCATTTTATAAACAATTATTTTTTTGTCTCTTTTGTGTGAAATGACCTCAAGTTCGATTTTTGCATTTTTAACGTAGGGCTTACCAACAGATATTGAATCTTTATCGCTTATGAGCAATATATTTTCTAAAGTTAATTTATCCTTCTCTTTAGCTTTTATCCTATCTAAGTCATAATATCTGTTGACTTTAAAAAGAAATTGTTTACCCGAAGCTTCTGCAATCGCGAATAAATTATCTTGAGGATCTTTTTTTGATGTTGAATTTTTTGTAGTAGTCATATTAGGAGGACACGAATAGGCTTAAAGCTATTTGGCTATAATTATGCCTAACTCGTAATCATAAACTATATATATTTTCATATTATATAGCGTAATAAGTCAAGTTATATCTAGAATAATTTTAGATAGTTTGTAAGTATCAAAAATGATTGCCAGGAAAACATATATCTTAAAACTATATGTTGCAGGAAATACTCCTAATTCTATGCGCGCATTAAATACCCTCAATGAAATATTAGAAAAAGAGTTTAAGGGGGTTTATGCACTAAAAGTAATTGATGTTTTAAAAAATCCCCAGCTAGCAGAAGAAGATAAAATACTAGCAACACCCACCTTAGCTAAAATACTTCCTCCACCTGTCAGAAAAATAATTGGTGATTTATCAGATAGAGAGAAAGTCTTGATAGGCTTAGATCTATTATTTGATGAATTGAATGAATCTGAAGTGAATTTTAAGAAAGAAAAAAATTAAAAATTTTTTTAGCACTATAATTAATTTAAGAATCAATAATTACTTAGCATATAAGAAAAATGAAAGGTAAAGCGCAAAATAAATCTAATAAAATGGAAGTCCAAAAGCTACCTACCGGGATTGAGGGGTTTGATGACGTTTGTCGAGGAGGATTACCAACTTCTAGAAGCACATTAGTCAGTGGAACATCAGGGACAGGTAAGACGGTATTTTCTTTGCAGTATCTGCATCACGGAATAAACAACTTTGATGAACCTGGTATCTTCGTAACCTTTGAGGAATCACCATTAGATATTATTAGAAATGCAGCGAGTTTTGGTTGGGATTTGCAGGAATTAATTGATCAAAATAAGCTTTTTATTCTTGATGCTTCTCCTGATCCTGATGGTCAAGATGTTGCGGGTAATTTTGATCTCTCAGGATTAATTGAGAGAATAAGTTATGCAATAAGAAAATACAAAGCAAAACGAGTTGCAATTGACTCTATTACAGCCGTTTTTCAACAATATGATGCTATCTATGTTGTAAGAAGGGAAATTTTTAGATTAATCGCAAGATTAAAAGAAATTGGAGTCACTACAGTAATGACAACAGAAAGAGTTGATGATTATGGTCCAATAGCTCGTTATGGTGTTGAGGAATTTGTGTCTGATAATGTTGTTTTACTTCGAAACGTTCTTGAATCAGAGAAAAGAAGAAGGACACTAGAAGTTTTAAAATTAAGGGGTACCGTTCATATGAAAGGAGAATTTCCTTTCACTATGGGAGAGAATGGTATCAGTGTGTTTCCTCTAGGAGCTATGAGGCTAACTCAAAGATCTTCAAATGTTCGAATTAGTTCAGGAGTAAAAGATCTTGATGAGATGTGTGGTGGTGGATATTTTCAAGACTCAATTATTCTTGCAACTGGTGCAACTGGTACTGGTAAAACAATGTTGGTATCTAAATTCATTGAAGATGCTTATCAGAATAAAGAAAGAGCAATTCTTTTTGCATATGAAGAATCGCGAGCTCAACTTCTGAGAAATGCAACAAGTTGGGGCATAGATTTTGAGAAAATGGAAAGTGATGGACTTTTAAAAATAATTTGTGCATATCCTGAATCGACTGGGTTAGAGGATCATTTGCAAATTATTAAAACTCAGATAACTCAATTTAAACCTACCAGAATGGCCATTGATTCGTTGTCTGCATTAGCAAGAGGAGTCAGCTTGAATGCTTTTAGACAATTTGTTATTGGTGTTACAGGATATGCAAAACAAGAAGAGATAGCTGGTTTTTTTACTAATACCGCAGAAGAATTTATGGGAAGTCATTCCATAACAGATTCTCATATATCGACAATTACTGATACCATCCTTCTACTTCAATATGTAGAAATCAAAGGTGAAATGGCTAGAGCAATAAATGTCTTTAAAATGAGAGGTTCTTGGCATGATAAACGTATAAGAGAATTTATTATCACTAGTAAAGGACCTGAAATAAAAGACTCGTTTTCTAACTTTGAACAGATATTCAGCGGCGCTCCTCATAGAATAACGCCAGATGAAAATCTCCCAAATGTTTTTAAAGGTATTGATAAAAGCTAAATTAATTCTTCGATTTGGTCACTTTTTATATTTTTTTCTGCATTAATAGTATTTATTAGAATTTCATCTTTATCAGATTGCTCAAGAGGTAAATCGAACCAAAATGTTGTTCCTATATCTAATTCACTTGCCATTCTAATTTCTCCCCCATGTTTTTCAACAATTCCCCTAACAATTGATAACCCTAAACCTGTCCCTTGCTCAGTATGGACGGCATTTTCAACTCTAAAAAAACGATCGAATATTTTTTCTTGATCTGCTTGTGAAATTCCGCAACCAGTATCTGCAATTTCAATCCTTACTTTTGGTAAAGGCGATACTAATTCACATTGTGGGGCATTTTTTACTTCATTTGGAGGTAGGGCTGGGCAAGTATCTGGCCAAGTATATGCTCTTATCATTAATGTGCTATTTTTAGGGCTGAATTTTAAGCCGTTCCCTAGTAAATTATCAAAAACTTGTAATAAAAGATCCCAATTGCCTAGAATTGATGGGATATTATCTTCAATATCATTTGCAAGAGAAACGTTTTTTTCAGTTGCATTTAATTTATAATTTCGTAAGGTTTGCTCAATCGCAGGTTTGATATCCATGGGTTCAAGCTGAATAAGTTTTCCAGATTCCAATCTTGATAGATCTAATACATCATTGACTAGTCGAGTTAATCGATCAGTTTCAGAGTTGGCGATATTAAGAAAATCTAATTGCTCTTCATTAGAAAGTTGATCCTTGAGATCATAAAGTGTCTCAACATAACTTTTGATATTAAATAAGGGTGTTCTTAATTCATGAGAGACATTGCTAATAAATCTATTTTGAGCAGCATTAAGTTCTACTTCTCTTGTTAAATCCTGCACAGTAACAGCAATTCCTTTTAATTCAATCTTATTTGTATCTAATACTGACTGGAGAACTATTCTTAAGGTTCTAGGAGGTTCTCCAACACTACATCTAATATCATCACTTTCTTTATCTTTTTCTAAGATTGATTCAATCGATGCATGTAAGTCATTGGATAATATTTCTGGAATCTCATTTAGTAAGTCTTTTCCCTCCAAAAATCTTCCTTCCCATCTAAAGAGTCTTTTAGCTGTTGGATTAGCAAGAACAATTTTACCTTTTGAATCTAAAAGTATGGCTCCGTCGGCCATAGTTGCAATAAGAGATTCTTGTTTTATTTGAGAGGCTTTTAATTCTTCAAAATTAGCTTCATCATAATTTTCAAGTTGAGAAGCCATTTTGTTAAAGCTGGTTAATAATTCACCCAATTCTCCGGTCATAGGGAAAGAGATTCTTGATTTGAAATTACCTTGTGAAATCTCTCTAACACCTCTTACAAGTTCTCTTACAGGCCTTGTAATAGTGAGTGCATTAAATACTGCTCCTAAGATTACTAATACCCATATTGAAATAAAAACTGCGACTGTTACCTCTCGAGTAAGAGCTGCACTTGCCAATGCTTTTTTATTTGGAGTTACTCCTAAAGCTAATGTTCCTAAATACTTACCTTTCCATAAAATAGGTACAAAAACATCTGTTACTTGACCTTGAGGAGTCGTATGTTGTTTGACAACTGGGAATTGGGGTCTTTTTTTTAATTCTGATGGTAGCTTAAGTTTCCGAGTAATTTGAAATTGACTATTGCCATTGTTGGATGTAGCGCTGATAGGTATACCAACTTGAACAATATCTTCTTCATCAGTAAAAAAAATATACCTTAAGTTTCTACTAGATCGCCAAAATTTTTCAGCAACATTTGAAATTTCATTCTTCTGATTATTGACGGCTAATTCAGTCACATTGCCTGATAATAGTAAACCCAAATCTCTCGCATATCTTGTGTCATTCATTCCTGCATCTCTTTGAATGCTATTTAAAGCAAAAAAAGTAATTCCTGTCATAAGTAAACTAACAACTAAGGTAGCAATTGCTAATAATTTTGTTCTTAAACTGAATCCACTCCACCACTTTATTAATCTTTCCCACCAATACTTATTATCAAGACTATTTTCAATGTTTTCAGACGCGAAATATTTTGTTTTATTGATGTTACTTTGATTATCCATTAATTTCGCTCTCCTTTATAGCTTTCTCTAACTTGATGACCGATATCTTTCCTGTAAGAAATACCTTTAAATTTAACTTTATCAAGATATTTATATGCTTTTTCAAAAGCAGAATCAAAAGACTTGTTTTGGCAAACAATACTTAAAACTCTCCCTCCATTGGTTACCAATTCTTTTGATTCATTTAAAATTGTGCCAGAGTGAAAAACTTGTAAATTTTTATCTTTCTCATTTTCTAATTGAATTTTATAGCCAACTTCATAATCTTGGGGATAACCATTTGAGCAAGCTATTACGCATCCGCTTACCATATTATTGACAATAATTTGCTCATTTTTATGAAGATTGCCCATAGCGCATTCATATAATAAATTGACAAAATTTTTATCCATTAAAGGCATTATGGTCTGACATTCTGGATCGCCAAATCTGCAATTATATTCTATAACTTTTGCTCCTGATTCTGTGATCATAAGTCCAAAGTATAAAACGCCTCTATAGTCAATCTTTTTTTTGATTAGCCCTTTAATAGTAGGATCTATGATTTTTTCACATATTTCTTTTAAATTATCTTGGGAAATTAATGGTGTAGGGGAATAAGCCCCCATTCCTCCTGTATTTAGACCTTTATCTCCCTCTTCAAGTCTTTTATGGTCTTGAGCTGTAGGTAATACTACATAGTTTTTCCCATCACATAGTGCAAAAACTGATACCTCAGGTCCTTTTAATCTCTCTTCCAGTACAACAATATTTCCTGCGTTACCAAATTTCCCATTTAAAATAAGTTCTGTTATTTCTAATGTCTCATTTTTATTCTCAGGAATAAAAACACCTTTCCCTGAAGCTAAACCATCCGCCTTTACAACTAATGAATTATTAGAATTAATTATTGGAGCAGCATCTTCAATGGATGAAACCTTCCAAAAATCAGCAGTGGGAATATTGCCATCCTTCATAAAATTCTTTGCCCATGATTTACTAGACTCCAATTTTGCTCCATCAGAGCCAGGTCCGAAAACACAAAAATCTTTTTTTCTCAATACATCTGCTAACCCATTTGCTAGAGGGATCTCTGGTCCTATGATTATAAAATAAATTTTTAACTCAATAAGCTTATCGATTAGTTTTGTAGTATCACTATAATCAAGGTCAATTCCCTTACATTTTTTAAAGTTGCTTGAGCCACCATTCCCAGGGATAATGAATATATTTTTAACATAGTCACTTCTTTGTATAGCCCAAGCCAGTGCATTTTCTCTCCCTCCATTGCCTATGATGGCGAGGTTTTCTAATTTTTCAAAATTAATCGCTTTTCTAGAATTAATGGTCATGAATTTGTTAGATGTCTATATATTTTGGTAGATATCAGCTAAAGTAATTAAGTCCGTTTATTCTGAAATCCACTATATAAATAATTATATTGTTTTTTTTATTATTGAAAATAGCTCTCTTATGGACAAAAAAGGCGAACTTATTTATGAAGGTAAAGCAAAAATTATATTTGCTAATGAAAATCCTGAATTGGTTTCTATTGTATTTAAAGATGATGCGACAGCTTTTAATGCTAAAAAAAAGCAAATATTTAAAGGGAAAGGGATATTAAATTGCAGCATATCGTCAAATATTTTTGATTTACTTATAAAGAATAAAATCCCCACTCATTACATAAAAAAAATCAATGAAAATTCTATACTTGTTAAAAAGGTGGAAATTATTCCAATTGAGATTGTACTTAGAAACATAGCTTATGGATCATTATGTAGACAAACGGATATTGAACCTGGGACTAATTTAAAACAACCTTTAATAGATTTTTATTATAAAAATGATAATTTGAATGATCCTCTTTTAACTTCAGATCGAATATTTTTATTAGATCTTATTGAATCTGAAGAACTTCAAAAAATTAAAGAAATTACCTATAAAATCAACAATATTTTAAAAGATTTTTTCCTGAAATTAAACCTTACGTTAGTAGATTTTAAGTTGGAATTTGGCAAAGATTCCTCAGGACAAATTATTTTAGCTGATGAATTTAGCCCAGATAATTGCAGATTATGGGACCATAATACAAAAAATGGTAAGATAGAAAGCTTAGATAAAGATCGTTTCAGAAATGACTTAGGTGATTTAATTGAAGCATACAGTGAAATTGATAATAGAATAAAAAATTTTATTGGTTTCACTTAAAAACTACTAAATTCAAATTATTTATTAACTATGGACAATAGACGTATAAATGTAAGAAAGTTATTTACTAACATAGGCTTTTTATCTTTGTTTATGACTTCTAGTCATAGTAATTCAGTGGAAATAGATATTAATAATAGTAAACGAAATATTAGTGATAGTAGAATCAAAATCCAAGCAATCACTAATGATTTAACAAATATATCAAATAATTATAAACCCATCCTCATTGCAGATAAGAATAAGAACTCGAATGTTTTAATTTCAGAAATCATTATTGAAGGATGGGAAGATCATCCTGAGGGAAGAAATTTAGAATTGGTTGCCTATGACTCGATGAGCATTAAACCAGGAAGTGTAGTAAATAATCAAATATTAAAGCAGGATATCAACAATATTTACGCGAGTGGGTTATTTTCAGGAGTTAAATTTAAGGCTGAAGATGGAAATCTTGGGGTTAAGCTTATAGTAACTATAACTCCTAATCCAATATTAAAAAAAGTAATAATTGATCAAGATAATTTAATCATTTCTCAAGAATTTATAGATAAAACATTCGGTGAATATTATGGAACGACATTAAATCTTAATGTTTTTCAAAGAAGATTAAATGTTATAAAAGAATGGTACAAAGAGAAGGGTTACTCATTAGCAAGAATTAATGGCCCAGAAAGAATTCTGGATAATGGGGAAGTTCAACTACAAATAGAAGAGGGGTTGGTTTCACAAATTAAGATAAGATTTATTGACAGTAATGAAGAATTAAGAAAAAGAGGAAAAACGAAGGAATGGGTTATTAAAAGAGAGATGAAAACGGTACCTGGAGAAGTTTTTAATAGAAAAACTTTAGAAAGTGATATTAAGAGGTTATATTCAACGTCTTTATTTAATGATGTAAAAGTATCTTTAAGCCCTGATCCAGTAACTTCTGAAAAAGTAATAATTACATTAGATATAAGTGAGCAAAGGACCGGTTCTCTTAATGGAGGACTTGGTTTTAGTAATGCTTCCGGTATTTTCGCGCAATTAGGATTTAAGGAGTCAAACACATTTGGCCGAGCTTGGTCTACTAGTCTTGATGTTAATTTTGGAGAGTATCTAACAACTTATAATTTGTCTATTTTTGATCCCTGGATAAAGGGTGATAAATATAGAACAGCATTTAGGACAAATATATTTTTAAGTAGAAATTATCCTCGAGAATTTTCTAGTGACGGTAATGGTAAGCTTTATGCTGTAGATGATCTTAATAGCACCTCTACAGATACATTCTCATCTGTAGTCTTAGAAACTTTTGGAGGAGGATTCACTTTCTTTAGGCCATTAAACGGGGGGGATCCATTCAAACAAACTCCATGGAAAGTTTCAACTGGCATGAATTTTAAAGAAGTGAAATTGATTGATTCAAGTGGAAATAAAAAACCTTACGCTACTAAGGAACCAACTACTGCTGAAAGAACTGAAATTATTTGTGCAGGTTACGAATTAGAAGATGGAACGTGCCCTGATGAAAATACATTAATCAGTTTGGCTGTAAATGCTTCAAGAAATAAATTAAATAATAATACTAATCCAACATCAGGAAATGTTCTTAAATTTGGCAGTGAACAATTTTTACCGTTAGGTAATAACTCCCCAACTTTTAATAGGATGAGGGGCTCATATTCTTGGTTTATTCCAACTAAGTTAATAAATCTTACTAAAGATTGTAGAGATAAAAATTCTGACGCTAATAGTTGTCCGCAAACTATAGGATTTCAATTAAAAGTCGGTACAATAATTGGAGAATTGCCTCCTTATGAAGCATTTTGTATGGGAGGAGCTTCATCTGTAAGAGGCTGGCCATCATGTGGATTAGCAGTAAGTAGAAGTTTTACAGAAGCAACTGCCGAATATAGATTTCCTATTTGGAGAATGTTATCTGGTTCATTTTTCGCTGACGCAGGAAGTGATTTAGGGTCTCAAGATAACGTTCCTGGAAAGCCTGGAAAACTTTTAAGTAAGGAGGGATCAGGTTATTCACTTGGTGGTGGATTAGGAATTAAAACACCCATCGGTCCACTTAGATTTGATGTAGCGACTCAAGATCTAAGTGGCAATATGCGTTATACCATAGGCGTTGGATGGAAATTTTAAGTGTTTTCTTGGCCCTCTAATTATGATTGCTGTTTTACCATCTCTGGTTCCATAACCAGAGATGGAGTGGGTTTGCATAGTGGTGAGAAAACGAGAGTAAAAATATCCTCATTTGAAGAAGAGGGTTATTTTGTCTCTTTTGCGGATAAGCCAAATCAGATATATAAACTTGATCAGAGTTTAATTGGAAGTACGATGTTGTGTACTGCTGTTAAGTTAGGTAAAAGAAATCTATATACAATAGAACATTTATTATCATCATTAGCTGGGTGTGGAATGAGTTATATTCATATTCAGGTTGATGGCAAAGAAATTCCTCTACTTGATGGTTCAGCCATTGAATGGGTCAAAGCTTTTGAAGAAGTAGGCATAAAGAAGGTTCCAAAACCCTTAAATTATATGAGAGAAATAAGCAAGCCAAAAATTTTTAATAAAGATAAATCTGTGATTGCTATAACGCCTTCTAATAAGCTGACTATTATTTCAACTATTGATTTCAGCTATAAAGCCATTGGTAAGCAAACATTTGTAATTGATTTAAATCCAAAATGTTATGTCGATCTTATTGCCCCTGCAAGGACATTTGGTTTTAAAGATCAGTTCCAAGAACTAGAGGAACTGGGTTTAATAAAAGGGGGAAGTTTAGATAATGCGCTTGTTTGTGATGGTGATAATTGGGTTAATCCTCCGTTAAGATTTGCAAATGAACCAATAAGACATAAGATTTTAGATCTTATTGGGGACTTGGCTTTGGTAGGGTTACCTAAGGGACAGATAATTGTTTACAAAGGATCTCATTCTTTAAATGCATTATTGGCCTCATCTCTTAAAAATTCATTTTAATTATTTTGGAACATAAAAAATCTATTGATAATGATCAGCTTTATATAGAAGAGATTCTAGGTTTACTTCCGCACAGATACCCTTTTGCATTAGTAGATAGGGTTATTGAACACATCCCAGGAGAAAAAGCCGTTGCGATTAAAAATATCACAATAAACGAACCTCAGTTTCAAGGTCACTTCCCTGAAAGACCACTAATGCCAGGGGTTTTAATAGTTGAATCTATGGCTCAAGTTGGAGGGTTGATAGTTACGCAAATGCCTGATCTGCCCTCAGGCCTGTTTGTTTTTGCAGGAATTGATAATGTTAAATTTAGAAGACCAGTGGTTCCTGGAGATCAACTAGTAATAACCTGTCAATTATTGAGTATTAAACGAAAAAGATTTGGAAAGGTTAAAGGGGAGGCTCATGTTGAAGGGAAACTTGTTTGCTCAGGAGAATTAATGTTTTCTTTAGTTGATTAAAAATGGAAAATATTTTTAGTAATTATTCTTCTAAAGTTGAGGAGATCGTAGTTGATGCAACTGCATCAGTTCATCCAAATGCGCAAATAAATAAAGGTGTTGTTATTGAAAAAGGAGCAATCATTGGTCCAGATGTCATTATTGATTCAGGTACTTATGTAGGTCCTAATTCTGTAATAAAAGGGAGGACAAGAATTGGAAAAAATAATAAAATTTTTCCAAATGTTTTTTTAGGTTTAGAGCCTCAAGATCTAAAATATAAAGGGGCAAATACAGAAGTAATTATTGGAGATAATAATACCTTTAGGGAATGTGTCACTGTCAATAGGGCTACTAATAAGGGAGAAAAAACAATTATTGGAAATCAGAATTTATTAATGGCTTATACACATATTGGTCATAATTGCGAATTAGGTAATAAAGTTATCTTATCTAATAGTGTACAGGTTGCAGGCCATGTAAAAATTGATGATCAAGCAATAATTGGTGGTTGTTTAGGAATTCATCAATTTGTTCATATTGGATATTTAGCTATGGTCGGAGGCATGACTCGAGTTGATAGAGATGTTCCTCCTTTTTGTTTGGCAGAAGGACATCCTGGTCGTTTAAGAGGTCTTAATAGAGTTGGGATAAAAAGGAGTGGCTTAATGGAGGATAAAAATTTTGATTTAAAATTATTATTGAAAATATGGAATTTACTTTTTAAATCAGACTACGTTATTTTAAAAGCATTAAATATGGCGAAGGAGGAGCAATTGGATTTCTCCTCCAAAAAATTATGTGATTTTGTTGAACAATCAATATCAAATAATAGACGTGGGCCAATGCCCTCAATAAATATATGATAAAGAAAATTTTTATAAGTACAGGTGAGGTCTCTGGAGATTTACATGGAAGCCTTTTAGCCCGAGCTTTAATAGATGAAAGTGAAAAACGCTCTATTCCAATAGAAATATTTGGACTTGGAGGAGAAAGGATGCGAGAAGCAGGTGTGAATATAGTGCACGATACAACCTCTATAAGTGCAATAGGTATTTGGGAAGCTCTACCATTAATATTTCCTACTCTAAAAATTCAAAAAAGATTTTATAAGTTATTAATTTCAAATTCTCCTAATTGCTTGATTTTGATAGATTACATGGGTCCAAATATTAATATAGGCAGAAAAATAAGAAGGAAAAATATTCAAATTCCAATTTATTACTACATTGCTCCACAAGAGTGGGCGTGGAGAGTAGGTAATAATTCAACAACTGATTTAATAAGTTTTTCTAATAAAATCTTTGCAATATTTAGAGAAGAGGCAGATTTCTATCGAAAGAGAGGAGGGAATGTTTCCTGGATAGGTCATCCTATGGTTGATTTAACAGATAAACTTCCTAGTAAAATATTATCTCGAAAGCATCTAAGACTGAAGAATAATGAAAATATACTCTTAATGATGCCAGCTTCCCGGCCTCAAGAAATTAAGTATATTTTGCCGACTTTTATGAAAGTTGCTAATAAATTACAAGCAAAATATCCAAATCTAGTAGTCTTTATACCATCATGCAGGGATATATTTGAGGCGAAATTTGCAAAAGCTCTTCATCGATATAATGTTAAAGGTAGAATTGTAAGCTCAAAAGATATTGAAGCCAATAAACCTTTTATTTACTCGTTATCAACATTAGCTCTATGTAAATCTGGAACAGTAAATATGGAACTTGCATTATATGGAGTGCCTCAAGTAGTTGGTTATAAAGTAAGTAGGGTTACAGCTTTCATAGCTAAGAATATTCTTAAATTCAAAGTAAGATTTATATCACCTGTTAATTTATTAATGAGAAAACGAATAGTACCTGAATTTGTCCAGAAAGATTTTGAAGTTAATAGAATACTAAAAAAGTCTTTACAAATAATGAATAAACCAAATCAAAAGATAAAAATAAAAAATGGTTATAAATCTTTGAAAAAAATTTTAGGAGATAAGGGAGTAGTTCAAAGAGCTGCTTCTGAAATATTAGACTCTCTAATTTAATTTAATTCTAAGAATGAAAAACCTATTCTCTATCTTTATCATTATTTTTATATTCATTAATCCCATAAGATTAAACGCGAATGAAATTGTTTTAGCTGGTGGATGTTTCTGGTGTATGGAACATGATTTAGAGTCTTTGGTAGGGATTAGTAATGTTAAGAGCGGTTATTCAGGAGGTAAAATTTTGAATCCTACTTATGAAAATCATGAGGGTCATCAAGAAGTAGTTTTAGTAAATTATGATCCTGACATTATCAAATTAGAGACTATATTAAGAACTTACTTTAGAAATATTGATCCTTTAGATGGTGAAGGCCAATTTTGCGATAGAGGCGACTCCTATAGACCTGTGATCTTTTATGAGGGTCTTGATGAGGCTGATAAATCAAAAAATGCTTTGATCTCTGCTTCAGAAGAGCTTGGCGTATCAGTAGATAAGATAAAAGTCGAATTAAAATCCCGAAATAAATTTTGGGTGGCAGAAGATTATCATCAAGATTTTGCTAAGAATAATGAATTGAAGTATAAATTTTATAGGTATGCCTGCGGTAGGGATAAAAGGTTAGATCAACTATGGGGTGAAAGGGCTAAAAAAACAATTGCTTGGAGTGAATAAATCTATAAATTATTTAAATATTTTGTATCCACTTTACGAGAGTCCTAACACCGTACCCTGTAGCCCCACTTGGATTTAAACCCTTGTTCTTATCTGCCCAACAAGTCCCTGCAATATCGATATGTGCCCAATTAATATTCTCATTAAAGAATTCTTCGAGAAATAGAGCGGCAGTTATTGAACCACCGCCCCTAGGCCCAGTATTTTTCATATCTGCTATATGAGATTTTAAACCTTCCTTATAAGATTTCTGTAATGGCATATGCCACATCCCTTCTCCAACTTCAGAGGCTGCTTTTAAAAGATCATTTGCTAATTGATTATTATTACTCCATAAACCTGCTAGATCACCTCCTAAAGCAATAACACATGCTCCTGTTAAAGTCGCAAGGTCTATAATTGTATCTGGATTTAAATTAGAGGCATAAGTTAAAGCGTCTGCGAGCGTCAATCTACCTTCTGCATCTGTATTATTAATTTCAATAGTTTTTCCATTTGAAGCGGTTATGACATCACCAGGATGAAAAGCAGAACCATTAATCATATTTTCACATGAGGCAATAATAAAATGAATTTCTAATCCTTGGGGTTTAATAGCTCCAATTGCTTTTGCTGTTCCAAGTACAGCTGCACTTCCCCCCATATCATATTTCATCATGTCAATTTGAGAACCAGCTCCTACTTTTAGGTTATATCCCCCAGAGTCAAAAGTTAATCCTTTCCCTACTAGTGCAATCTTTTTCTTTATATCATCATTTGATTTATAAATTAAATGAATAAACTTGGGTTCTAGATCAGAACCTTTCGCAACGGCAAGATATGCTCCCATGGATAGATCTTCACATTCTTTCGTACCTAAAATCTTGACTTCTAAGTTATAATTTTTGGCAATATCAAGAGCTTGTCTTGACATCTCAAGAGGGGTAAGAAAATTGGGGGGAGCGGCTACAAGCTCTCTCGCAAATTCTACCCCTGCACATATATCTTGTATCTCTTGAAAAGAAATTTCTTTTGAGTCATTAAAGCCAAGAAATTCAACTTCTTTAAGAGAAATTTTTTCATCTTTTTTATGATTAAATCTATTATCTCTAAAAATTGATAATCGAATTATTTCTGCTGCCGAGTTGAATGAAAAGTTTTCTAAGTCCCTCCAGGGAAGAAGAATCCCGCTCTTTTCTTCAACATCACAAATTTTTCTAGAACAATCAGCGATTGACTTTGTTAAGTATTCATAATCAATTTTATTTACTTTACCTAATCCTAAAATTAATACAGAATTAAGATGCGAGTCTAAAAATTCGAAGTTTAAAATTTGTCCTTTTTTGCCTTGAAAATCTTTTTCAAGAAGTTTGGATGTTAATAATTTAGCATCTATGTTTAAATTATATTTTTCCAATTGTTGGAGAATATCTTCTTCAAACATCCCAATAATTAATGAATTACCCTGCCAAGTATTTAATGGATTTTGGAAAATTGAAAATTGCATCTTATTAAAGTTTTAATTTAATTTTTATTTAGTTGTGAAAGTTGTTACCCATCTATTTCTAGTTTCCTTATTAAATGGGGGTAACCATAAATATATCAGTTGCTGTTCTAATTTACGTCTAAATTTGGCCTCTTTGGGAACATCTAGGTAAAAACGTATATCTATATGGCTTTTAAAATTATTTTCTGATAATGATTCTTTGTAATTATTTATATAAATTTTGCAGTCATGATCGCCTTTCCATCTGTTATCGGCTGAATTTGTTTCACCTATATATAATATAATTTCAGAGCTGTTTAATTTATCAACCACAAAGTACATAGCTGGTCCTTTGTGAATTACTTTGTTACTTCTCCAGAAGTTTATAGAAATACTTGAAAGTAAAAAGGGATTTATATTTCTAAAATTTTCTTCAACATTTGCGAATAGTGATTTCTGTAAAGAGAGATTACTCAAATTATTGCGAATAAAGAGTTGATGCTTATGTATCTTTTCTCGCCAATCTAGAAAAGAGCTTTGTGAGTGATTTATATTATATTTTAAGTTATAGTTTGAACCAAATATTTCTTCACATCGGAATAGTTCAAATTGCTTATTTTTGTAAGAATTGTTATTTTTGTTTTGATCTTCCAATTTATTGATATTTTTTAGAATATTAATTGTAAGTAAGCAATTTTTAAATACATTATTTATAAACTATAATTGTATTACTATAATTTTGTATTTTTAAGATATTTTGTCTTAAATAATTTTGTCCCTTAGTTGATTTGAATTAAATGAGTTTTTTTGAGTCAGACATTGTTCAAGAAGAAGCTAAACAGCTTTTTAACGATTATCAAGAACTAATGAAATTAGGTTCTGACTATGGAAAATTTGATAGAGAGGGGAAAAAGATGTTTATAAAAAGAATGGAGACCCTTATGGATAGATATAAGGTGTTTATGAAAAGGTTTGAGTTGTCTGAGGATTTTCAAGCAAAAATGACAGTTGAACAGTTGAAAACGCAGTTAGGTCAATTTGGTATAACACCAGAACAAATGTTTGACCAAATGAATAAAACATTATTGCGAATGAAAAATGAACTTGATCAAAGTTCTTAATAACCTTAATTTGTTTTCTTATGCTTCATGATCAAAATTTACCTTCTTGGTTATTAAGAGGAGTATTGGAATTATTTCCTTTACAAAATTCAGATGAAACCTTAGCTAAAAAGTTGGAGAGATATCACGGGGAAGGTAAAAAGTTAAGAGTTAAACTAGGAATTGACCCTACCGGAGCAGATATTCATTTAGGGCACAGTATTTTATTTAGAAAACTTAGAAACTTTCAAGACAATGGACATACAGCAGTTTTAATAATTGGAGATTTTACAGCGAAAATAGGTGATCCCACTGGAAAGAACAAAACTAGAGTTCAATTAACAGAGGAACAGGTTAATCTAAATGCTAAAACTTATCTAGAACAATTAGGCTTAGGTAAGCCAGCATCACGTTCATTATTAGATTTTGAAACTAAAGGGCGACTTGAAATAAGGCACAATAGCGAGTGGCTAAAAAATTTAGACTTAAATTCAATTATTCAACTTATGAGTTGTAGTACTGTTAGTCAGATGCTTGCTAAAGAAGATTTTTGCAATAGATATAATTCTCAAATACCAATATCATTGCATGAATTTTTATATCCACTTTTGCAAGGCTACGATTCAGTGCAAGTAAAAGCTGATATTGAACTTGGTGGAACTGATCAAAAGTTTAATATAGGCATTGGTAGAGATTTGCAAAAATTCTTCAAGAAAGAAACTCAATTTGGAATGTTACTTCCAATCCTTACAGGTTTAGATGGAGTAAAAAAGATGAGTAAATCTGAAATGAATACTGTTGGGATTAATGAAGAGCCATTATCAATGTATTCCAAATTAGAAAAATTAAAAGATAGTGTTGTACCTTCATATATTGAATTGCTAACAGATTGCAATTTATCTTCGATTAAGGATAAAGATCCAAGAGATATTCAAAGATTTATGGCTTTAGAGGTAACTTCCTTGTTCCATGGTAGGGAGGCAGCTTTAGAAGCACAGTTAAATTCTGAGAAATTATTTCTTGGTGAAAAAGGGGAGGTTACTGAAATACCATTGATATCTTTAAATGATGCAAAATTCCCATTAAAGTTTTTTTATTTGCTCAGTTTCTTAAAACTGTTTAATTCAAGCAGCGAATCAAGAAGATCAATAAAAGGAGGAGCAGTTAAATTAGATAGTGAAAAAATATTGGATCCAGATATTGTTTTTAATTCTAAAGATGAGTTGGTTGGTAAAATTTTGCAAATTGGAAAGAAAATTACTAAGAGATTTGAGAAGTAAGTAGATGAGTTCAAATAATCCATCAGATAAAATAATTGTTGCTATTGATGGAATGGATAGAAATGAGGCTATAACTTTTCTTAAAAGGTGTCCTGATATCTCTTGGATTAAAGTAGGCCTGGAACTTTTTACTAGAGAAGGGCCATCTATTATAAAGATATTTAAGGATATGGATAAAAAAATATTTTTAGATTTAAAATTCCATGATATTCCAAATACTATGAGTTCAGCCTCTTATCATGTATCAAAATTAGGAGTTGATATTATTTCTCTGCATGCTTCTGCTGGTCTGAAAGCATTACAACTATCAAAAAAAGCAACTTTAAAAGGAGCAAGAGAAATAAACAATAAACCTCCTGAGGTTATTGCTATAACAATTTTAACGAGTATATCTCCAGATGATTTTAAATATGAATTAAATAGAGAATCTTCAATTGAAGAGAATGTTATAAACCTATCTAAATTAACCTATGATGCTGGATTAGATGGATGCGTATGTTCTCCTTTAGAAGTTAAAAGTTTAAGAGATAAATACGATAATAAATTTAAGTTAATTACACCAGGAATCAGATTTTTAATAAACGATATTAATGATCAAAGTAGAATTATGTCACCAGTGGATGCAATTTCTAATGGAGCGTCAAAAATTGTTGTAGGAAGAGCCATAACTAAAAACAATAATCCCAATAAAATATTTTCTGAAATTTGTAATAGTATTATTTAACTTTTTACTTTAATTTTTGGTTCAATTCCTTTTATTAACCTTACTATATTTGTTTTGTGTTTACCAATGATTAAAAATGCTACTACAACGCTAAATATGAAGTAGGGATGATCCATTTTACCCAGAGATAAAAACATTAAAACAGGCAAAAGGAAAGAGGCCGTAATGCTTGATAAGGAGACAAATTTAGAGAAACTTAAAACTAATAGAAATATTCCAAAGGAAGCCAATCCAACTTGCCATGATAGAGCAATGAATATTCCTAATCCAGTGGCAACTGCTTTTCCTCCTTTGCCTTTAAGCCAAATTGGCCAAATATGTCCTGAAACGGCTAAAGAACCTGCTAATATTTCATAAATACTGTTTGAAATAAAAATATAAGAAATTTTAACTGCAATAAAACCTTTCAGAACATCAATAATAAACACAAATAAAGCGGGCCATTTACCAACATTTCTTAAAACATTAGTAGCCCCTGTTGAGCCAGATCCTTTTTTTCTTAAATCTATATTTTTCAAATATTTTCCAATTAAAAAACCTGTTGGAAAGGATCCTAGTAAATAGCAAAGAAATAAGATTAAGATTTTTAAATTTAGGTCCATTAGTTCATTTCATAATCATCATAAATTTCTTCATCTGAGCCTACAAATGCCAGCCATAGAGGAAATTGAAGGATTGGTATTTCAATATTAGTTTCTGATCCATCAATAATTATTAATGGTACTTCATTCTCCTCTTCCAGTCTATCGGCTTTCTCTATAACCCCTTCAGGTCTCTCGAAAAGCACTATTCCACTATTGGGACCAAAGTCATCTCTATTAAGACCTAAACAGTCTTGTAGAATTCTCCTCCACTCGCCAAGCCTCTCTGGCTCAGAAGCTAGAATTAAAGTCTGGAACTGATCTCCATATAATTCCCCTAAAATAGATATTAAACCCGCTGATAATAAAGCATTTTTTTGTCTTGAACCTCTGCTCTCAAGAGCACCTCTTCCTCCCATGTTGAAAAACCAATCATCGAGTATTTCTATATCTTCTTTATCGAGACTGCGTCTTAACTTCCAAGGTTCTGCATAAAAATCTGGTTGTTTACAGAATAAAGAAAAACATTTTTTGATAATCTTTTCATCTTGTTTGAATGTATCAGATAAGGCGGGAACATGAATTATTTCATTTTTAGCTTTAATTTGAGTCTCATCAAGTGGGGATGGCTTAACCATGATGGGTTGAGAGACTAATTCCAACTTTTCTACAGTTTGAGATAAATGAAGTAAAGCACCCGTTAAATAGTCTTGAAATCCTTTTACTCTTTTTGCAATAATATCTGATTTACCAGAAAAATTTGATTCAATATCAGTTATTAAATTATTCTTCTGCTTTTCTAAAAGATTAATTTCTTTTATTAAATTAGATTTTTTTAGAATGAGTTCATTAAAAATCTCATTAAAAATTTCTTCTTGATTAGTTTTCTTATTCGTAATTAGTTGTTTGTTTTTTTGATTTAAGTTTGATTTATTACTATTTGCCTCACCTTTTTTAATTGAAACATCAGTTTCACTTGATTGTTTATTTTCGGATGTTTTATCGATCATGTTTTTATTATTTGTTAATGGTATAGGTTTGCATAAAACTAGACACTAGAATTTCTTATTTCTAAAGAATCTACTTTCTTAAGAAGTTCTTCTTTCAATTGTTTTGGATTGAATAATATTGGAAGAAGGTGAGGGCTAGATGTTTCTCTGAAGTAAAAAATTCCTGGTAAATCTGGTAAAAATAACTTCCAAGCAATCCAATTTTTAAAAGGGAATCTTCGTATTTCTTTTCCTAATTGTAAAACCACAAAATCTTCCTTCGTAATATTTATTCTTAAAGTAAATGCTTGTAATAAAAGGAAGAAACTAAATGATGAGGAAATAATTGTTGGCCAAATACCTATATTAAGAAAAAGCAACATAAAGCTTAATACAATTAAAATAATTGGAAGCTGAAAAGAGGGGGAGATTGTTACAGCATCTTTTGATTCAGATTTGCTAGTCATAAATCTATCCAAATAAGATTTGGGTCAATAGTACATCCATAAGAGATACTGTAACAAGGGTCATTACAACAGCTCCAGTAGTACTCGTTCCGACTTCTTTAGGACCTCCTTTTGTTGTAAGCCCCCAACCACATGCAATGATAGCTATCTGAAGACCAAATACTATAGATTTGATGATCATTGAAGTTAGATCACTACTTGTAAGGCTTATATTACCTGAGCGTACAGATGACCAAAAAATGGTAGGAGGCACGTTATAGAAAATAGTACTCCAAATTTGACCACTCCATAATGCTACAGATAAAAAAAGGAGGCATTGTATAGGAGACATTATTATCATTGACAATAATCTTGGAACAACTAAATATTGCACTGGCTCTGTTTTTAACATCGTTATGGCATCAATTTGCTCGGTTACTTTCATTGTGCCTAATTGCGCGGCATATGCTGTGGCAACTTTTCCTGTCATTAAGGTTGCAGTAAGTAAAGGAGCCATTTCTCTTGCCATGCCAACTGCTAAAAGGCCTCCAATTTCACTAGATACTCCCATGCCTGTTAATTGTGAAGCAACTTGAATATTAAAAACTGTTCCAGCGGCGATACCAGTTATTAAAACAATTAAAAAACTCCCTGGACCAGATTCCATTAATTGTTCTGTAAGATCATTTTTAGATATTTTCCCTTGAAAAATATAGTTTATAGCCTGCCCACCAATGATCAGACTTTTAAATAATCGTTCTAAGAAGTTTGTAGATAGCATATCCTTATTCTAATTCAAAATAAATTTTTTATCCCATTTTTGCATGACTTTCAGACCCAGTAATATTAATATAATTGGAATCAATCCGATACAAATTCTTATAGTTATTTGGGTTAATTCCGTTTGTTGCAAACAATCATTAGTAGTGCATTTTTCTGGAGTTGAATATCCCGATAAAGAGAGGAGTAACCCTAATAATTGAACACTAATGCCAATCCCGATTTTTTGGATTAAAACCATCCAAGCGGTATATATTCCTGATGATTTTTCAGGGTCTTCATCTATTGCATCTGGTAATAATGACCAGGGTATTAAATAGGCAGTTGAGGCACCAACTCCTATTAAGCAAATTGAAACTACGAGAATAATTAATAAAATCATATTATTGTTTTCATAAAAAAACATATTATCTATTAAATTAAAAGTCTGAAAAGAAGGTATAAATAAAACTGATAAGCATGCAAATATCCAAATGATTGAACCATAATATAATGCAGATATTCTTCCAAATTTATTTGAAAAAAAGCTCCATATTTGTAATCCTGCTAATGCACTTAATTGAAATGGTATTGGGATCCATTTTGCGAATTTTGAGGGAATATATAAAACTTGTTCAACATAAATTAAAGATACAGTTTGCATGAGTTGAAGAGCGCACCATAGTAATAAATAAAGAGTTATAACTTTAATAAACTTTTTATTCTTGAATATTCTTTTTAATTGAATATTTATAGGGATAAAATTTTTTGAAGGCCTTCTAGCTTTTTTTGCAAAAGGTGCTAAACCCCAACAAGATATCAATGTGGCAAATACAGCTATAGTTCCACTAAGCTTACCCATCGTAAAGTATCCAAATTCATTTTTAGAAAGAATATTTGCAGCTATTATTAAACCGCTTAATCCTGCTAATATTGAGCCAGTAAATCTTGCAGCATTTAACCTTGTTCTAATAGAAACTTTTTCAGAAAGTTCGGTTGATAATGCTGCAAATGGTAGATTCACGCTGGTATAAGCAGTCATTAATATTATGGAAATTAATATATAGTAGGTTGTCTTTTCTATGAGACTTCCATTAGGCACCCACCAAATTGAAGCGAGGGCAATCCCAAGAGGAATTGCTCCGACAAACATCCAAGGTAATCTAGGCCCCCACTTTGTGTTAGTTCTATCACTTAGCCATCCTATGAATGGATCATTTATGGCATCCCAAATCTTTATTAACATTAATATTGATCCAGCTATTAAAGCTGGTAATCCTGCGTAACCAATAAAAAAAGGAAATAAATAAAATCCAAGCTGAGTCGCTGCTAAACCAGTACCCGCATCGCCAAGTCCATATGAAAACATTAATCTTCGTTTGGAATTATTTATATTTGAGTGTGAATTTTTCAATCTTTTTGGACTTCAGTGAATTCTTTGATAATGTATTATTGCAAAGGTAATGATTTTTGCACTTTGCGGGCGTAGTTTAGTGGTAAAACCTCAGCCTTCCAAGCTGATGATGCGGGTTCGATTCCCGCCGCCCGCTTTAATCAATTTGATTATTACTGTCAAGCAATTGATTTGCAATAAGCATCACTGCACTTCTACTCTTTACTTCTAATAATTTATCATTAATTATTGCAGGTTTTAATTGAGATGATTCAAATGTATCGATTATTTTTAACCAGTTTTTAGATGGTTTTGGAGGAGAAAACTTTATATCTTTTGAATATGCATTTAAGGCAATCCATATTAGAGGTTCATTATTAGTACATTTATTTAAGCTGAAGGCTAAAGTATGAGACCAACTGCTCCAGTCAGGACTATTAGTTTTTATTCCATGCCATTGATAATTTATTAATTCTTCTGAGTTAATATGAGATGGGTTAATTAGATAAATATATTTTTTTCTAATCTTTATTAGTAATTTAACATAATTGAGAAGTTCAAGGTCCTGCTCATTTTTATCCCAATTCATCCATCCAAGAAGGTTATTTTGGCACCAACTATTATTATTACCTCCTTGGGATCTACCAATTTCATCACCCATTAGCATCATTGGGACTCCTTTAGAAATAAATAAAGTAAAAAGAAGATTTTTTTGTTGCTGTCTTCTTATGGATTTAATAATATTGTCGCTGGTTGGCCCCTCTACTCCATGGTTCCATGAATTATTATTATTTTCACCATCTCTATTTTGCTCTTTGTTAGCAAAGTTATATTTTTTGTTGAAACTTACTAAATCTTTCAAGGTAAATCCATCATGAGCGGTTATAAAATTAATTGATTTTATAGGTTTATTAGCTCCTCCATATATATTGGGACTCCCTTGAATTTTATCGCTCATATTCCAAGCTGTATCCTCTTCCCCTTTCCAAAACTTTCTTACATCATCTCTATAATGACCATTCCATGTGTAAGTTGAGCGTGATGGAAAATCCTTTATCTTATAAAGTCCACCACAATCCCATGGTTCACTGATAAGTTTTATTGATGTTAATTCTGGATCAGATTCGATATCTTCAAAAAGTGGCGGGTTATCTAAAGGGATCAAATTTTCCCCTCTTGTAAGAGCTATACCTAAATCAAATCGAAAACCATCTATGCCAAATTCATTTGCCCAACATTTTAATGATTCGATTATTAATTTTCTTACAAGTCCCCTATTAGCAGCTATTGTATTACCGCATCCACTTACATCTTGAAACCCTTTATCCTTATCTAGGAAATAATACAAGTTTTCATCTATCCCTTTCCAAGATAGTATTGGGCCTAATTCATTCCCTTCTGAAGTATGGTTAAATACAACATCTAAGATTACTTCAATACCAAATTTATGACATTCTTGGACAAATGCTCTCAATTCATTTCTAATTATCTTGGGAGATTCATCGGAAAAATATTGATAATGAGGTGAAAACCAATTAATAGGACTATATCCCCAGAAATTATTAAGTCCATTTGGAGAATCATTTGGATCAAAGCAAAAGATTGGTAGTAGTTCTATAGCTGTTATGCCAAGTTCTTTAAGGTAAGGAATTTTTGATTTAATTTTTTTGAAGCAACTGTTACCCTCATCAAAATCCTTGCAAAAATAATTTTTTGTAAATGCCTCAACATGTAATTCATAAATAATTAAATCTTCCCACGAATGTTTTGGTCTTGGATAGTCTTCAAAGTTAAAGTTATCTCTTTCGCAAACAACACTTTTTAGAGCGTAACTTGAATTGTTACTAGAATAAGTTGAATTTTCTCTTTTATAGTTATCCCAACCAACAATACCTCTTGAACAAGGATCAATTAAAATTTTGTCAGAATAATCATTATTAATATGATTCTTCTTTTGATGAACTCTATATGCGTAAAAAGTATTTTCAGCTAATCCTTCTATTTCCGCATGCCAATATGGACCAGATCTAAACTTTTCATCAAGACGGTAGATGAATTTTGGGTGAGTTGAATTCTTCTCTTCAAAAATTAATATTTCAATCAATTCTGCATTCGTAGCAACTATAGAAAAATTCACTCCAAGTTTTGTTATAGAACTCCCAAGCGGTGAGGGCTGACCAATATTAATTCCTGACAATTTTAAATTAGATAATTGATGAGAATGAATTAAAGATTTTTTAATGCATTAACTTGATCATAATTCTTTAAATTAATAAAATTCTCAATTTTGATGTTTTTAAGATTTATTTATTAAAAAGTGACTGAATTTATAAAAAAAACTTAATTGATATGAATAATTTTTATTGAATAATTTTTTCTCTCATGTGATGAGAAGGAAATATATTAGAAAGTTAATAAAAAATAATAAAATTTTTCCATTCTTATTATTTTTTTAAATCAAAGATTTTTGTAACTTTATCTAATTTAATATTTTTAAGATTAAAGTTAGTTATATCAATAGTTTTGAGAGGTTTGAACGAACTTTGATTCCTCTTCGTATTAAAATTTATTTTCTTATATTATTAAATATTCTTGATATAAATGTCAGTAAAGTTTGTATAAAGCTTTGCGCCGCCGGCATTTTCGGTTGCCGTATTTGTATTTGCTCCATATGATATGCAAGTTCGAGATATTTAGACTTTTTAAAAATCGTCTTTCAAAAATCTCTGCTATAAAAACAATTCAATGAACAAAGCTGATTTAGTAAACCTTGTTGCAGCTCGTACTGAGCTCACAAAAACAGACGTTTCTTTAGTAGTTGATGCAGCTATTGAAACTATTGTTGATTCGGTCGTGGAGGGTAAAAAAGTCTCCATACTTGGATTTGGTTCCTTTGAACCAAGAGATCGTTCTGCGAGGCAGGGCTTAAACCCTAAGACAGGCGAAAAAATAGCAATTCCTGCTAAAAGAGTACCTACATTTTCCGCAGGGAAATTATTTAAGGATAGAGTTCAGGGTTAATATACTCTTGAATCTGGTCTTTTCTAAAGGTGCTCAATATGAGCACCTTTTTAATTTTTAATTATTTCCAATAGTTCTTTAAGAGTTATTTTGATTTTATTACAAAATTTTATTAAAAAATTTGTTCTTAACAATGATAATTACTTTATTCTCTTAATAGTTATTCTTTTAAATGTTCTTCCTAATTCTTCTTTCGCAGAAATAAGTATTGTGAATAATCTTAATTTAGACGAATTAAAAACATGTTTAAGAAAAAGTAATTTTGAAAAATGTCAAAATTTAATTTTGATTATGGAAAATTTGCAAATGGAAGTATCTAATAAGGGAAATTTTAGATGTCAATCAACTTTACTTGGAATTCAAACAGCACTTATTAAAAATTTCTATTTTGAGAAAAATGAAATTCTTCCAGAATCAATTATTAACTCTAATCTAATTAAAAATTGTTAACTTTAGAACAAATATTTAAATCTACAATATTATTAAATTTATTTCTATATTTCATGAATAAGAAGGGTTTCTCTGATAAATCAAATGGAGTTAATAACAAAGTTGAAGATGAAAGCAAACCTAAAAAAGGTCTTGCAAAAATCTTAGCTGAAAAAAAGTTTACTTATACATTACCTGGTAAAAGACAAATTAATATCTTTGCATTTGTTGTTTTGGGTCTAAATTTATTTTTTGTTGTGGGAATTCTTTTGTTTTTTAATAATGATGCATTTCATGATTTTATATTTAATGTAGGGAGATAGTTTAATGATATATTTAAATTTTCAAACTATAAAATAAAAGATGAAATTAATAAGCTCAATTTTTCAATCAATTCTATCAATCGTAATTGTTGGAATATTAAGTTATTGGTTATTAGGATATAATTCAGCTTTTGAGGCTGACCAAATGTGTCATTCAACATTAACTAACTCTAATGCAATTAATCAAAACTTAGGCTGCGATCACGATACCGAAACGCATCAATGGATACTATATGAAAAAAATGATAATTCTCAACCTGCAAAAGTTATCAAAAGATTCAGATATAGATTTTTATAGTTTCAATTTTTTATAAATTTTGAAGCCTATTAAAAAAGATATTATTCCTGTTATTGTAAAAGTGAGATATTGCCATATAGAACCTTCACTGTAAATTTCTGATTTGTAAAGAGGATAATCAATAAGTGATCCAACCGATCCCCAAATAATAATCCAAGAAGATATGTATAGTATGACCTTAAGATTTTTATTTTCTTTCCAATCCATTGTTAATTAATACCAAAAATTGATGAAGTCACGGGACGGCCACTGAGAACTAATTCAGTCAATATTAACATTAAAAATCCCACCATAGCTGCTCTTCCATTAACAAGTTCGGCACTTGAATTAAATCCAAATACCTGATTTACTTCTTCGCCACTATTGTCTATCCATTTACTGTTATTTTCAACATCTTTTGATATTTTAATTTCAGCTTCTAATGAGTTTTTTTGAAAATCCTTCTTTTCCATGTGATACTTTTTTTCTAATATTATAGAAAAAAATTCTAAGTTGTTTGTTGCAAATAAATTAATAGAAAAATAATAGTAAAAAGAAAAATCCACAGTAAAAGTAATCTAAAAATTAAATTTTTGATTATCTCTATGGACTTAAAGCTACATCTTTCCCCTCGTGAATTTAATATTGGTTTTTTAATTACACCATTTGGATAAATATTTTCACCACCTAGTTGAACATTCGCAACATGAGCAAATATCCCTTCTGAAATACCTGCATTAGGAGATTCATACCTATGACCTTCCTCAAAGACTGTTTGAATGAGATTAAAGTATTTTTTTGTTCTTTTTTTAACAAATGGTAAACTATAAACAACTAATCTTGCTGGAATATAAGTTGCAAGATCTTCAATTTTTGCACTAAAAAAACCCAGTTTTTTATAAAAATCATACTTATATCCGATCATTGAATCTAATGTACTTATTGCTTTGTAAGTGAACCCTAATGAGAGAGGTCCTGGGAGATACATAGAATAATGAATAGAAATAGTACCTACAAAAATCCAAAATAGTGGCCCAAATATTCCATCTACAGAGTTTTCAGTCAAACTTTCTGTGGTAGATCTTAATAAATCCTTAAGAGAGGATGAAGTAACGTCCCTACTTACAATCTTTTGAACTTTTGAAACAATTTTTTTTAATGTATTTTCATCTATAAATTTTTTATTAATCAAAAAAGATATTTCTCTAGCTCTGGAAATAAGACTTTTAGTCGCTAAACAACTTGATAAACCCAAAAGAATAGCTAAACCCAACAAGAAATTATTATTTGATTTTAAGAAAAATATCTCCAGTATCTTTCCTGCAGAAAAACTTACCAATATTGTTATTAAAGCTATGAATAAACCGCTCCATTTCAGTAAAGTTTCTTTTTTATTAAAAAGATGTATACAAAATTTAGATGATTTACTTATAAAAAAACCCATTATCTGAACAGGATGTACGAGAAATAAAGGATCTCCTATTAATAAATCTAATCCGATGGAGCTAATTACTAATAAAAAAATATTTACTTCAGCCAACTGAACATAGATCGAAGTCCTTTACCAACAATTTCAATTTTATGATTAGAATTATCCTCTCTTTGCTTTGTCATATATGGCTTACCCTCTTTGCATTCATTTACAAAATTTCTTGCAAAAGTACCATCTTGGATATCCCCTAAAATTCTTTTCATTTCTTCTCTGGTTTGATTATTAATAAGTCTTTTCCCACTAACATAATCTCCATACTCAGCAGTATTTGAAATCGAGTCACGCATTTGAGAAAGACCTCCCTTAACCATTAGATCAACAATCAATTTAACTTCATGAAGACATTCAAAATAAGCTAACTCTGGTTGATAACCCGCTTCAACTAAAGTTTCAAATCCAGCTTTTACTAATTCAGATAATCCACCGCATAAAACTGCCTGTTCACCAAATAGATCTGTCTCTGTTTCTTCTTTGAAATTAGTCTCAAGAATACCTGCTCTGGTTCCACCGATCCCTTTGGCATATGCCATTGCTAACTCTCTTGCATTACCTGAATAATCCTGTTCAACAGCAATTAAAGCAGGCACCCCTTGGCCGTTTTGGTATTCCCATCGCACTGTGTGTCCAGGACCTTTTGGAGCGATCATTACTACATCAATAAACGAAGGAGGTTTAATTAGTTCAAATCTTATGTTGAACCCATGAGCAAAGCTTAGAATTTTCCCAGGTTTTAAATAAGGCTTTATTTCTTTCTCATAGATATCACTCTGGAACTCATCTGGAAGTAAGACCATTATCCAATCAGCCTTATCACAAGCTTCAGCAACAGTGAATACCTTTAACCCATCATTAATGGCTTTACTCTCAGATTTACTACCCTTGTATAAACCAACAATCACATCCATCCCGCTATCTTTGAGATTAAGCGCATGGGCGTGGCCTTGGGAACCATAACCTATGATTGCAAGAGTTTTATTACTCAAAAGACTAAGATCGGCGTCAGAATCATAAAAAAGTTGTGTCATTAGCGAAGAGATTATTTTTTTTATAATGTCTATTTTAGTATTTATTTGACAAAATAAATAAATTAAGTAATTTTATAAAAATAATAATTATTTAAATTTAATTATAAAGTTAAGATTAAGTAGCCTCACTTGGATGAGATATGACACGATCAATTAGTCCATAATTTTTTGCTTCTTCAGCGCTTAAGAAATAATCTCTATCAGTATCCTTTTCAATCTTTTCAAAAGATTGTCCAGTCATCTCTGACATTGATTTATTTAACATATCCTTAATTCGTAAAATCTCTCTAGCTTCAATTTCAATATCACTTGCCTGCCTTTGTGAAGTTCCTCCCAATGGCTGATGAATCATTATTCGGCTGTGTGGCAATGCAACTCTTTTACCTTTTGTTCCTGCAGCTAGTAAAAAAGCACCCATAGAAGCAGCTAATCCTACACAGATTGTCACTACATCGCTTTTGACGTATTTAATTGTGTCATAAATTGCTAAACCAGCTGTGACAGATCCTCCTGGGCTATTTATGTATAAATAAATTGGCTTTGTATTGTCATCAGAATCAAGATAGAGCATTTGAGCAACTAAGCTATTTGCGATTCCATCATTAACTTCTTGACCAAGGAATAAAATCCTTTCAACTCCTAATCGTGTATATATGTCAACCCATCTTTCATACTGACTTCCTGGGAGTCTGTAGGGTACGCTTGGTGTTCCTATTGGCATAATAAAAATGAATTAAATTTGTTGGGGTAAATCTTTTTGACTTTTAAGTATCCTATCTATAACACCATATTCAACAGCTTGCTGTGGATTGAGGTAACTCATTCGATCAGAGTCTTTGGATAGTTCTTCTATAGTTTTGCCAGTATTGCTCGAAAGTATTTGAAGCATTGACTTCTTATTTTTAAGTACTTCTTCTGCTCTTATTTGTATATCTGTAGCTTGACCTCTAGCTCCGCTAATTGGTTGGTGGAGGACTATCGATGCGTGTGGGAGAGCTGCTCTATGCCCCTTTGTACCTGACGATAAAATGACCGCAGCAGTCCCCATTGCTTGTCCAATACAAATAGTATGAACAGGAGGTTTTATATAACTAATAGTATCGCAAATAGCGAATGCCTCAGTTTCGAATCCCACAGCATCTCCTGTATACCAACTAGTTCCAGTTGAATTAATATAAAAATATATAGGTTTATCAGGATTATCAAATTCAAGATAAAGAAGTTGAGCAATGATAAGTTCAGTGACATCCATACCTAGTTGTCTTTTTGCATCATCATCTGAAAATAATGGTAATCCAAGATAAACAATCCTTTCTTTAAGTAATAAGGATGGTAGATCTGGAGGCGGTGTTCTCATAACACTACTCTCTCCATAATAAGGAGCAGAAACCGTCATTCTTTAAAAATAAACTTCTTATTAGATTGTAACCAGAGTTACCCTTGAGTTGCTGGAGATTTAAAAGATTTGTTTGACTCCTGATCATTTATTAGTTTCCCAAAGACCATTCTTCCGGTGGGAGTTTGTAATGCACCAGTGATAACTATATCTAATCTTGTGCCAACAAATTTTTTGGCTTCTTCTATTACAACCATAGTTCCATCATCTAAATAACCAATGCCTTGCATTTTTTCCTTCCCTTCACGAACAATTTTAATATTGAGAGATTCGCCGGGCTGAACTTCAGGTCTTAAAGCAATTACAAGATCGCTTAAATTTAAAACTTTCAATTCTTTTACTTCAGCGATTTGAGAAAGGTTATAATCAGCTGTTATTAGAGTCCCAGTCATATCTTGAGTTATTTGTAGTAATTTTTCATCAGTACCTTCTCCTTCGTATTTTGTTGGATTAATTACAAGCCTTCTACCATATATTTCTCTTAATTCTTTTAATAACTTAAGCCCTCTTCTTCCTTTAGATCTTTTTTCGTTGCTGCTAGAATCAGCGAGTGTTTGAAGTTCGTCGATTACACTCTGCGCAACTATTATTTGGCCTTCCAATAAGCCACAGTTTAATAGACCATTTATCCTACCATCAATAATTACACTTGTATCAAGAATTTTTGGGCTTGCTGCAGGTAAGATCCCTTCATTCACAAGATATGCATCTGTATTATTTGGATTAAAAATTCTTAGTAAAGTTCGACCATGCGTATCAGCTAATTTATATCCTAAAACACCAAAGAAAATATTACTTAATATGGCTGATAAAGGTTTTGCAAAAAACACTTCTCGCGGAAATGGTATTAATAATATTGGAGCTAGTAATAAATTCGCTACTAATAAACCTAAAATCAATCCAACCGATCTACTGATCAATAAGTCTGTTGGCATAGTCCGTATCTGATCTAAAAATGTCTTCCTTAATTGAAGAAATACAAATCCTGCTGCGAGACCAATGAAAGATCCTATTATTGCTAAAACGATTCTAAATCCTTCGATGTTGGAAACTTGCTTTAAAACATCAATAGGTAACAGATCAACTCCAAGCCACCCTGATGCAGCGCCTGACAATATAAATAAGATAATTACTAAAATATCTGTCATAACCCTAATCTACTAGGGTTTTTAAATTGAGTAAATAAAGATTTTATTTTTTAAATTGTTTATTAAGATCTTCTAATGAAATAATAAATTAAATGCATATGTATACATACCCAAAAAGTGCTTATATTCATATTCCTTTTTGCCATAGAAGATGCTTCTATTGCGACTTTGCAGTGGTGCCAATAGGTGACAATATTGATATTCTCAATGGAAACAAAAGTGATACTGTAAAAGATTATTTGACATATCTTAAAAGGGAAATATTATCAATTAAACACAAATCCCCTTTATCAACAATTTATATTGGTGGAGGAACTCCCTCAATATTAGATCCAACTCAAATATACGATTTAATAAATATTTTTAGAAAATATTATGGAATAGATCGAGGTGCAGAAATAACAATGGAAGTAGATCCTGCTAGTTTTGATGAGTATTGTCTAAATGGTTTTATAAATGCTGGCGTTAATCGTTTTAGTTTAGGTGCTCAAAGTTTTAATGATGAAATATTAAAAAAAGCGGGAAGGAGGCATTCAAAAGATGATGTTTACAATTCTTGTTCATGGCTAAGTAAGGCAAAAAATGAAAACTTTATTAGAAGTTGGAGCTTAGACTTAATTCAAAATCTGCCAGAAAGTGGGTCTAATATATGGACAAATGATTTAAATGAGGCAATTAAATTTTTGCCACCACATATTTCAATTTATGATTTGATTATTGAGGATGGTACTGTCTTTAAGAAGCTTTATGATCTTGGTAAACTTTCTTTACCCAATAATGATGAGTCCTATGAAAATAGTGCACTGACAAGTTTATTTTTAAAGCAATCAGGATATGTAAGGTATGAAATATCAAATTATTCAATTCCAGGTCATCAATCAAGGCATAATAGAGTTTATTGGAAAGGTTTAGGATGGTGGAGCTTCGGACAAGGATCTACTAGTTCTCCTTGGGGCAGAAGATTCACAAGACCAAAGACAACCGAACTTTATAAAGAATGGGTAATAAATCAATGTTCATTAGCTTTGGATGAGTCTTTATTAAAATCATCTTTTAAAGAGATAGATTTAGATGAAAAAATAATGTTGAATTTGAGAACTAACGAAGGTGTAAATGTAAAAAATTTAATGAAAGATTATGGATGGAGTGATGAAAAGATAAAAGGTAATTATTTAAAATTGATAAAAACTTGGGATAAATACATAGATGGTGGATTTCTTGAGAATGAGGGAGATAGATTTTTCTTAAGCGATCCTAAAGGAATGGAATTAAGCAACCAAATATTAATTGATATGTTTAATTGGTGGGAAAAAATCAATTAAGTCTTTCATCCTCTATCCATTTTTTTAATTTATCTTTAAAAATGTTTTTACCATCAATTAATGGTTTACAAAAAGGGGGTTGTTTATCAGTTAAGCCTAGTAAATCAGCCGTTACTCGTATTTGGCCATCACAATAGTTGCCTGCGCCAATTCCAATTGTGGGTATCTTTAAGTTGTCACTGATATCTTTGGCAAGCAAATTAGGAACGTGTTCTAAAACAATCGCAAAACATCCAATTTTTTCTAAAGACCTCGCTTCTTGTTTGATTTTTTCTTGAGTTAAATAATTATCACCCTGTTGTTTAAGTCCCTGATTTAAAAAGTTTTGTGGGGTTAAGCCTACATGTCCCATTACAGGAATTCCCATTCTTATTAATCTAGAAATTACATCTAAAGTTTCTGGTTCTGCCCCCTCTAGTTTTACACCTTTAGCAGGGGTATCTTTAATTATTTTCCCTGCATTTTCAACTGCCCTATCCTCTCCGCACTGGTAACTTAGGAAAGGTAAATCACAGATCAGAAGAGGTTGAGCATCAAGGTTATAAGAAAAGCCTCTGCAAACAGCATTTGTATGATCGACCATATTTCTCAAAGTGACTGGAAGAGTAGTTTTATAACCCAAAGCTACCATTCCTAATGAATCACCAACTAAAACAATATCTGCTCCAGCAATTTCTGCCAAAGATCCAGTAATTGAATCCCATGCCGTTAAAGCAATAATTTTTTTTGTGTTTTTAAAGTTAATAAGTTCTGAGGGAATCATGATGATATTAATAATTTATTGGATAAGTTGCTATGATATAGATTGACTCGGCCTTTCGCGGTTTTAACGCCTAAATCTGGTCAGGACCGGAAGGAAGCAGCCACACAGGATGCTTAGAGCAGGCGAGATAACCGGGTCACATTTTTCAGGAATTATCCTTCATCTCTTCTATTTTGTCTTAATCTCAAAAATTCTGGAATATTTGCTCCTGTCTCTTTATTATCAGAAATATTCCTTAGTGGCTGTGCAGATAATCTACTTTTAAGTCTTTGTTGTCTATTGACTTCCTTCGCATCAAATCCTGTTGCAATTACTGTAACTTGTATTTCACCTTCCATTGAATCATTAATGGAAGTTCCAAAAATAATGTTAGCGTCTGGATCAACCAAATCAGAAATTACTTCTGTAGCAGAATTCACATCTTCAAGAGTCATATCGCTACCACCAGTAATATTAATTACGCATGCTTTAGCACCATTAATTCTTCCAGCCTCAAGCAATGGAGAACTGATAGCTGATTGAGCAGCCTCTAATGCTCTTGATCTTCCGGAGCTTAGTCCAATTCCAAGTAATGCAGAACCTGCTTCAGTCATTACTGATCTAATATCTGCGAAATCTAAATTGACTTCACCTGGACAAGTTATGATATCACTTATTCCTTTAACTCCCATTCTCAAAACATCATCAGCATTTTTGAAAGCTTCTTTTAAAGGAGCTCCAGATATAATATCTTTTAAACGATCATTAGGGATAACAATAAGAGTATCTACATTCTCAGCTAATCTGGCAATACCTTCTTCTGCTTGACGCATTCTTCTTTTACCTTCAAAAGAAAATGGTTTCGTAACGATACCTACTGTTAAAGCTCCAGTTTGTTTGGCAATTTCTGCTACTACTGGGGCTGCACCTGTACCAGTACCACCTCCCATGCCCGCTGCAATAAATACCAGGTCGGCTCCATCCAAAGATTGTTGTAATTCTTCTCTAGATTCTTCGGCAGCTTTTTGTCCGATACTTGGATTACCTCCTGCCCCTAAACCCCTAGTTAAATTTTGACCTAATTGAACTCTTTGATTTGCAGATGATTGCAAGAGAGCTTGTGCGTCAGTATTAAGTACTCTAAAAGATACTCCCTCAAGATCACTATCGATCATTCGGTTAACAGCATTACTCCCTCCACCTCCAACGCCAATAACTTCTATTTTGGCATTTTGACTTGGAAGAATTTCATTGGATTGATTGATGTTTGAATTGTTCCCGAAGCTCATCGCTATTTAAAAACAAATTTATATACCTTGGTGCATTATGAACTCACTCAGGTCATCTGTAGGGATTTCTTG
>CACOIV010000007.1 GCA_902627335.1 uncultured Prochlorococcus sp. | reverse complement strand
CCGCTCAACCAATTTTTAGTTACTTGCTCTCCTTTATTAACTATTTGATTAGCTACTAAAGATTGATTATATGGACTTTTTCTATTCCTCAAGCAAACTTTTCCCTTTAAGGAAGGATCAGATAAATCCGTATAATCTTTTATTTTACTTATATCAACAACCTTCGGATTAGCAACTAAAACTCTTACTCTTCTTGTGAGTGCATACCATTTTTTACCAGGATCTTTTAATCCATTTGGTACATCATTTTCTAAGCTGGATGATTCAATACTTTGAAGCAAACCAGCTTTTGCAGCATTGGTTATCCTTGCAGCATCAACTAAAAGTATCAAGTCTGCTTGGGAATTAGATCCCTCTCTTTTTAATCTTTCAATTAATGATATACCTGCAGCTTCTATAAGCCTAACCTTTATACCCGTTTCCTCTGCAAATTGTTTATACACAGCCCTATCGGTATTATAGTGTCTACCTGAATAAACTCTTACTTCTTTTTCTGTAGAATTAGCGGGATAAGACAAATTGCATAGAACAGAAATTGAAAGTGCAGAATAAAATAATTTTTTGAATTTTTGCAATTTTTAATCTAAGTATCTATCGTTACTTTATATCTATCTATTGGATAAGGAATCTAAAAGATATTTTACTAACATCTTAATGTATCATTTTTGTCAAAAACTATGAATTATTTGATTAGCCCACTCTTAAATGATGAAGAAATTCAGATATTTAAAAGCAAATTGAATATAGATAACGAAGATTGGCAGGACGGGAAAAAAACAGCTGGTTCACATGCCGCTGAAGTAAAAAATAATTTACAACTCGAAAGAGAATCTGAGACTTCTAAAACCTTATCTAAATTTATTACCAGAAAAATTCTTTCAAATCCCCTAATTAAAAGTTTTTCATTACCTAAAAAAATACATGGAATTATGTTTACCAAATCTAGAGAAGGTATGAAATATGGGAGACATATAGATAATGCTTTTATGGCTTCAGGGAGAGCAGATTTATCCTTTACAATTTTTATTAATGAAAAAGATAGCTATAAAGGTGGTGAGCTTATTGTTGAGAATATAAATTCAGAAAGTGCTTTCAAATTAAATTCTGGTGAAATTATAATTTATCCTAGTACCTATTTACATTCAGTTAAAGAGATCAATAAAGGTGAGAGAATAGTATGTGTTGGTTGGTTGGAAAGCTACGTTAAAAGTATCGAGGAAAGAGAATATCTATTTGATCTTGATGCAGGAGCAAAAAGTTTACTTGCTAAACATGGAAGATCAGATGATTTAGATTTGATTTTTAAATCTTATTCAAATCTTTTGAGACTTCTAGGTAATTAAAGGATCATTTTATACGTTATCTAGATAATTAACTTTAAAGTAACTAATATGTGTTTATTGCTATTCAGATTCAAATGTCTAAAAAAAGCTCTATTGCAATTTTTATTGCTGCTACAAGTGCACTTGCTATATCTACTCTAGATAATAATGCTTTAAAAGCTGGAGAGAATGATTTAGGTGGTCTTAAAGAATGGAATACTGATATGCCTGTTGGGGCTGACTTTATTCTTGATAAAAGAGCTCAAGAGTTAGCTGAAGAGGCAAAAAGTTCATCTACTTGTATACCAATTGGTGAAGGAGAGAACTGCTGGTAATCGAAAAAACTAAGAAATTAAATGACGATATTTTTCATTGCGAGATATTAATTCAAAAGCTGGTTGCAAAAGTTCTTTATAATTCTTCCAACTATTTAAATATTTTTTATTAATAAATTCACTCAAATTGCCTGTTCTATTAACTGTTGTTGGATCTAATTGAGGATATAAATAATTTTTTTCATATTCCCATCCTAACCAGCTTAATAATGATTTTATTTCTCTTTTAGGATTAACTACTAATTCATCGTAATTTAAGAAATATATTTTTGAATTAAAAGTACTTTTATAAATTTCCATTAATTCATTTATTGACAACAAAATACTTGCTGATTCAATGATGGAAGTTCTAAAGGTGAATTTGTTATTTATATTATGAGAATACATTTCCTTGATATGATCTAATGGATTCCTGAAGCAGTATATAACTTTTGAATTTGGGATTTGACTAGCGATTAGTCCTGTAAATAAATAATTGCTTGGATTCGTTGAACAAATATATGATTCATGAGATATTTTTTTCGAAATATTTTCAATATAAATTTGGTACAAATCTTGTTGATTAGAAGTCCCTTTTTGGTTTAAATACTTATCGACTGCTATAGACAAAGCTTTATCTTCTCCGCATTTTAATAATGCCTTGTTCCTAGAAAGAATTGATTCTGTAATTGTTTTACCGGATCTTGGTAAGCCTACAATAAAGATACTTTTTAATAAATTTTCATGGAGTTTTTGCTTACTTTTGATTTTTTGCGAGATTTTATAATAATATTGCAATTTATTTTTTATTCGAATAAAGTTTGTACCATATAATTTTCGATTTAAAGTATTCGCTTCTTTAAGCATATTTGCGCTTTGCATATAATTAGATTGTCTTTCTAAAATATTTGCTCGAGCAAAATAAATATCAATTTTATCTATATCCTTTTGGTTCTTCAGTATATCCTGAGTAAATAGATATTTTTCCCAATCTTTTTCAGTAATTGCTTCAATTTTAGATAAAGAATAATATGCTTTCGCAAAATTTGGATTAAGTTCTATTGCTTTACGAGCAAAAATTTCTGCTTGTTTTAAATTACCAAGTTCGTTAAAAATCAATCCTAGATTGGAATAACCATTAGCAAAGTTGGGATTAAGTTCAACTGCTTTAAGGGTTATTATTTCTGCTTCTTTTAGATTACCAAGTTGTCTTAAAATACCTCCAAGATTTGAATATGCCTTAGCAAACTTAGGATTAAGTTCTATTGCTTGGCGAGTAAAAATTTCTGCTTCCTTTAAATTCTCATTATCATTTAAAATTCCTCCAAGATTTGAATATGCCTCAGCTAACTTAGGATTAAGTTCAATTGCTTGGCGGGTAAAAATTTCTGCTTCCTTTATTTTGCCAAGATCTTGCAAAATCCCTCCAAGATTTGAATATGCTATAGAATCTTTAGGATTAAGTTCAATTGCTTTGCGGGTAAAAATTTCTGCTTCCTTTAGTTTGCCAAGATCTTTTAAAATTCCTCCAAGATTTGAATATGCTGCCGAGTCTTTAGGATTGAGTTCAATTGCTTTTCTAATTAATATTTCTGCTTCCTCTTTTTTGCCAGAATTTATTAAAATTAAACCAAAATTCGTAAAAGCAATACTATTTTTAGATCCTTTGTTTATTAACAATTGATAAAGTTTACCTGCTTGCAAAATATTTCCTTCACAGTGATATTTAATTGCTTCATTTAGTATTTGATTATCATCAAAGTTATTAATAATTTTTTTTGGTTTATCAATTTCTCCAAAACCTTTCATTTGCTAAGTTGGATTAATTTTCCTTTACTGAATTATAGTATTTTATTTAAAAACTTAAAAAAACTATCAAGTAAAATATTCCCTTAAAAGATCTTAAGAAAAAAATTTAAATAACTAATTTTCTAAAGATAAATGACAAGTTAAATTTAGAATAATTAAGAAAAAATAACTAAACAACAAATAAAGGTATTTATATCTCAATAAAAAAAATTAGATTCCAGAGTTCCGGAAATACCTCATCTTAAGACTTTGTTTAATAAATTTTAAATAAAAAAAAGGCCTCTTTAAGAGGCCTTTAAAGTGTGTAGTGTGTATAGGAATAATTAAGGAATTAAGGTTTTAAAACTCAAATGATGTTTTGAGAATAATACCTGTTTCATCGTCTGTGTTAGCAGCAGCATTTTCCTTAACATATACTACTGGTGTGATAGTAATGCCATCGGCATAATTGTAGGCATAATAAGCTTCCCACATAGTTTCTGCATCAGCATTTTCAACTGTTGGTGTCTTAGAACCTACAGCAGCTCCTAAAGTACCATTACCAACATTATCGAATTGCGCTCCGATGAAATAATGAGTTGTTTCATCAAGATCATCATCTGCAATATCGTTGTTGTCGGACCATTCAAGACCAAAACTAATAGATGGGAATCTATCAATTGTTGGAGTAATGAAGGCATTTATAGCTTGATACTCAGTTTCGCCACCTGTTAAAGAATTATCAGATGCGTCGAAGTTTTCACTTTGTCCAAGAACATATGAGACTCCAAAGTTGTCTTTGATGTATGAAACTTGAAAACCATAGGCATCAACACCCTCGTCGGTCATTAAACCGTCAGAACTGTTTTCGCCTTCATAGCCGACTGCAAAGCCTAAACCATTTCCTACATCAACAGATGCTGAAAATGCTTGACCTAATCCTGTATCCATGTCTGTAGCAACATTTCCACAGTCATCTAAAACATTTGTTTGTCCTTCGTAAGAGCAAGCTTTGCTAAATAGAGCACTACCTGCACCACCATTAGAGAAATAAACTGTTAGATAATCTCCTATAGATCTTGTGTATGCAATAGAACCAACCATGACTGTATCACCAGTATCGACTAGATCCATTTCTTGTAGGGTTGCATCACCCTCACCTGCTTCTAGAGTTACATCTAGTGAATCGTTTCCATCGAAACTAGTAATTAAATCAACTGACCAATCATAGGTAGCACCAATTTTCTCTTCAGCTGTAACTCCATCAACAGCACCAATTATCCAATTAGAGGAAAAAGAGGCTGAAGTTGTAGAAGAGAAGGAATCAGAATCAAAATCATTAGTAAGATCTTGACCTAAGCCTTCGCCACCAGCATAAAGAGGATTCTTTGTTGAAAGTGGTTTAAATGTGTCCTGATTAACTACAACATCTACTTGAGAGTAGCTGGACACATCCATTAAGTTAGCTTCCGAAGCATTTGCAGCTATTGGAGCAAAAAGTCCAATTGCAGCAGGCGCCAGAAGTAACTTTTGAAATAATTTCATAGTACTTCTCTCTTTTTTAGAATCTGAATGTTGTTGTTAAAATCGCACCAAAGACATCATCATTAGTGTCTGATCTAACATCTGAGCCACCGAAGATACCTGGGGTAATTTCGATTGAATCATTAGGCTTGAATGAGTAGTAAGCTTCCCATAGGAATGGATCTACGTCTTCAGTATTCTCGGCTCTTGTTGGAGTTGCATCGTCGTTATCTGTACCTTTAATTGGCTGACCAAAAGCGATACCGATTGTGTCACTAGCTTGGAAGATATCAGACCAGTTTAAACCGATTGAATAACCACTTGCATCTGTGTAACCATTTGCTTGGTTAGTCATTGTCATTGTGTCATAACCCACAGAAACTGAAGGAACAGCTGTTCCTGTTTCGTCAGGTCTCCACCAACCTCTAAGTGCAAAACCATCTACATCAGCATCGTTGTCTCCATCGATATTATCTGTAGAGTAATAATGCCAAGCATCCCAGTCATTACTTTGTGTACTGTAAGTAGCTGAAACGTGATAGTTTTCCTGAGTGTAAGCAGCCATAACATTGACTTTATTCTCATCTTCCTCAGTTAAGAATCCGTTAGCACCTTCAGCACCTTTTGAGTTAACTGTAATACTTGTAGCGAATCCATTATCAGCAGTGTATTTAACACCTGCACCTGTAGAAGTACTTGCACCAAAGGCAACACCATGTCCTCCGAATCTAAAAGCCTTTAGAACTTTTGGCTTATAAACTGATGGAGTAGCAGCAAGCATGTAGTAGTTCTCAATTTTTGGACCTACTGTAATTTCCCACTTATCTCCGACTGGGAATGTATACCAGATTTTATCCACAGAAAGTGTGCTTGAACCATCACCAGCTTCATTGTGGTAAGTACCTGGCTTACTTAGGAAATTAATCCAGCCATTTGTAGCTTTAAGTCTGACGTATAAATTATCATCACCAGTAAAACTAGTGTTTAAATTCATTTGATAAACCATAGCAGCTGTAACAGCATCGCTTGGTGTACCTAAACTGTTATCGTCAGCTAAATCAAGGTTGCCATCAACAGCACCTAACGCGAAAACTGCTTTTCCGTCTAAAGTTGTTGTAGAAGAAAAGGTACCAGCTTCAAATTCGTTAAGTCTAGCTTCGATTCCGTCAATACGACCTCTGATAAGAGCTAATTCTGATGAAAACTCATCAATTAAACTTCTTTCAATGGTTGATACTTCAGCAACATTGCCTAGGCAAGAGTTAACGATAGTCGCAGCTTCAAATCTAGAAATTGATCTGTCAGAAATGTCAACAGAACATCCTCTTGATGCAGCTAAATCGTTTATTGATTGATGAATAAAATCACCAGGTTCAATATTTAAATAATCGTTTGTAAATCCTGCAGAATTAGAACTATTAGAATAGCTCTTCATGTCTTCAAGATTAACGTTGGATGCTTGTGACGCCATTGGAGTTACAAAGCTCAAAGCAGCACCTGCAACCAACAATTGTTGGAAGAGTTTCATTTTACCTCACACTAAAATACCCTAAAAAGGGGCACCATAACTCTAAGTTGACTTACGAATTAACGCTAGTATCATACGAACCTATTTACCGTATAAATATATACATAGAGGTCTAAAAGGGTATAGAGTGTATACATAATCATGCCTTTATTAAGGGATAGTCAAGTTTTTCTCTTTCTTTTAGCCATGACAAAGCGACTTCCTTAGCTAAATTTCTAATTCTCTCTATATATTGAGCTCTATCTGTTACTGATATAACTCCTCTAGCGTCTAATAAATTAAAGCAATGACTGCATTTTAAGACTAAATCTAAAGAAGGATATGTGAGATTTTTTTCTACTAAGGATTGAGCCTCTGATTGATAAATATTAAAAAGATTTCTTAAATTCTCAGGATTTGAATCAGAGAAATTGTACGCGCATTGATCTTTTTCAAATTGAAGCCAAATATCACTATAAGTAACTTCCTTATTCCACTTTAGATTCCAAATATTAACTTCATTTTGCAAAAACATTGCGATTCTCTCAAGGCCATAAGTTATTTCAATTGGGATAGGATGACAATCTAGTCCTCCACATTGTTGAAAATAAGTAAATTGGGTCACTTCCATGCCATCTAGCCAAACCTCCCATCCGACTCCCCAAGCCCCTAGGGTTGGCGATTCCCAATTATCCTCAACAAATCTAATATCATGTTTTTTCGTATTAATGCCAAGTTTCTCTAAAGACATTAAATAAATCTCTTGAATTTCATTTGGAGAGGGTTTTATTATTACTTGGTATTGAAAATAATGTTGTGCTCGATTTGGATTCTCACCAAAGCGTCCGTCTGTTGGCCTTCTGCATGGCTCGGTGTAAGCGACTGACCATGGTTCAGGTCCTATCGCTCTTAAGAATGTGTGCGGGTTCATAGTACCTGCGCCTTTTTCAGTGTCATATGGTTGCATTATTAAGCAACCGTTGCTAGCCCAGAATTTATTTAAATTTTGAATTATTTCCTGAAATAACATTACTCATTAGGATAATTTTGAAAACCTTAAAGGTTATCTTTTATTAAGATTATAGATTTATATTAAAACAGAATTTAGTCACCTCTGTCTCTGAAAAAGACTATTCTCTTTAGATGTCATTAAAAGCACAAGAATCAATCCATAAAGACTAAAAAAAATTAAACTCAATTCCAATAATTCCATCATTATATGAGGCATAAACAGTACAAAAATAATGTAGTTAAGTAAAAATTCATTTACAAAATAAATTTAAAGGGAAAGGACCATAAGTCTGCGAATAAGTTGATAAATCATCATATTGACATGTTAATAAGATTCCTTCGCCAAGACCATTCTCTGACCTTATGTATACTTCACCTGTCTTCTGGTTGGCTTTTAGAAATACATTCCCTTTAGCATTTATCTGATCAAGGTTTTTAAAGGATTTATATTTATATTTTCTGATAATGGAATTTAAAGCTTCTTTAGCATCAACATCACTCTTCGCCATTATCCCTATTGTTATCCAATCCGAATTCAATATTTTTTTATCAATTTGATCAAGTATTATTAAAGCCTCCGTTTTATTTAAAAAAGGAGCAGATCTTAAGCTATTAAAATCTTTTAAATCATTTATTATCATTAAAATTTAGGATTCTTAATTAACCAAATGTTTTGCCATTCCACGACCAATTAGATGCATTAATATCCTCAAAACATATATAAACGCTCTTAGCAGGAATTCCGATTTGATTTGAAATAAAAGTACTTATTTCTTTAGACATTTCAGGAGGATTTAAAGATCCAATTGATTTTAAATCAATAAAGCATGATGGACTGTGGTCCATATTGAAATACATGGGAGTTTGATCAAACAAGCGAACCATTACATATTGCTCTGGTTTGTTAGTTAATTTTGATACAAGTTGAGAACAATTTTTAAGAAATAACTTTTTTTCATTAATTTCTATTGAGGTTGAAACAGTTAATAATGGCATTTTTTGGAAATTTAGTCTTATTTTTATAAGACTAATACTTAAAAACAAAAAAACATAAAATAAAAAATTAAAGGTATTTAATCACACAGTATTTAAAAAAATATTAGATTCGCATATATACTTTAAAATTTTGGAAATCCTAAATTCAAATCAAAGAAGAAAATTAGACGAATCAAACGATTTAGAGTTTTATTCAAGTCCTAAGTTTGTTTATCATTTAGATTCTAATTTTCGAAAAGAACTTACAAACATTTATAACGAAGAATTTTGTTCCGACTCAACAATTCTTGATTTAATGTCAAGCTGGGATAGCTATCTACCAACAACAAAAAACTATAAGAAAGTTATAGGTCATGGCCTCAATAAAGAAGAATTAGAAAGAAATAAATATTTTGACAAATACTGGATTCAAAATTTTAATATAGAACAAAATATTCCTCTAGAAAGCGATAGCATCGATTACTGTTTGATGGTAGCAGCTTGGCAATATCTTCAATATCCAGAAAATATTGCAATGGAAATTTCAAGAATCTTAAAAAGGAATGGAAAGCTGATAGTAGCCTTCTCTAATAGGGCATTCTGGACTAAAGCACCAAATATTTGGACAAACTCAGATGAAAATCAGAGAGTAGATTATGTTCGTAGTGTCCTTATTTCAAACGGATTTAAAGAACCGAGAGTTATCAAAAAATTTGTTTCAAACAATTTAAAAATCTTTCCCTTTTTCAATTTTGATCCTTTTTATTGTTTAATTGCTCAAAAGACTGGCAATAATTAGGTCGATATCAAATTTAAGTAGTCTGATTTTTTAAAAATGTATAATATTTGATTAGTTAATAATCAAAACAATGGGTTCAAAAAGAGAAAAATATCCTGAAAAATGTCCATGGGATCTTGGCCCTAAACAACATTTGGCTAACAAATCTAGGTGGACTTTAAGATCAGGAGAGACCTGCGTAAGTTTCAGCAAGAATAAACTTGATAATAATTATTTTCACGTTATCAGTAGTGAAAATGAAGAACAAATACTTGCATTTAGAGCAAGACTTCTTTACCAAAAACTATTAGATAAAGGATTTAGATTAATAGAAGAATAAAGTTTAATAATTATTTATATAGCCTCAATATTATTAAAAACATACTTTTTAATTAAATCTTCTTCATACTCATTTTTATAGTTTATCGTTCTTGATTCGAGTACCCAAAGATCAGTATTTTGGATCTTTATGAAATTATCTAGATATTTATATTTTTGAGTTTTTGGTGTATGAGAAATAGCGTCTAATTGCTGACTGGAGTATTTGCAACTTAAAACACCATTTCCAGTATCAAAAAATTCCTCAACATAGATTTCAATTATAATGCCATGTATTTTTCTGAATACCATATTTATCTCTCCTAAACTAACTCTATATTTATCCCCTTCATTTTTTCCTGAAACTTGCATTTCAATTCCATCTTCAGATTCTCTTAAAAAGTTAAACTGATTTTTTGAGTGTATTTCCTTAAATGATTTTTTAACTCTATGGATAACCACTTCAAAAAGTTGAGTTGATATCTTCTTAACTACCTCTTTATCACTAATATTTTGTATTTGTGGTTGAAAATTTTTACCAATTACAAAAGACCCATTATATTTTTCCTTATTTTCCTGGTAAATACAATTCCCTTTGTAGCCATTGAAAGATTCTGGCCAAGTGTATCTATTTTCATAAGCCTTTTGAAAAACTTTTTTACAATCAAATTTGGAAGGAACCATTTTTATTCTGCAAATTTTATAAAAAAAAACCTCTCAATAATTGAGAGGCTTTATTAAAAACAACAATTAATGTTTAGCCGTTTTGAGAAATCTTCGCATTTTCCATATTGTCAAATGCTTGTCCAATTTTCTTGAAATCAAATCCCATAGCTCTAAGAGCATGCCATAAATGGCCTTGCAAGAAGAAGAAACCAAGATAGAAATGAACATTTGCTAACCAAGCTCTTGAGCTGTAAGCTCCTTCACCTAAATCAACAGTATCAGTAAAATAAGGAGCAAATTGGAACTCTAATTTTAATGGAGCTCCGTAAAGATCTTCAGCATAAACAGTTGTATTTGATGCACACCAGAAAGCAGCAACAAAAGCCATGAAAGAAACACCTACAACTGAATAAGATAGAATCGCTTCTCCACCTAGCAAACCTTTACCCTTAAATTCTGTATATTCACCAAATTGTTTAGTGGCGATATGGAAAGCTCCGCCAGTAATTTCTAGGAATGCAAGAAATGCATGGCCTCCCATAATATCCTCTAAACTGTCAATTTTAAGAAAATCAAATTGATGATTCCAAATTGCAGCTACATCAAGGTTGTAAACAACTTGTCTTGTTGAACCAATCGCTGGATCATAAATACCATGAATACGAGCCCATTCAACAAACATGATGGCACCTAATCCCAAAAAGATTAAATGATGGCCAAGAATAAATGTTAACTTGTCTGGATCGTCCCACTCAAAATCAAACTTCTGAGGTTTACTACCTTCAGGATAATCTCCTAAATCACCTTCAAATTTGTTTGAATGCAATAATCCCCCAGCACCAAGTACAGCTGAAAATATTAAATGCAATGTCGCAATCACAGTAATACCATAAGTTTCTGTGATTACCCCATTTTCAACTCCGCCAATACCAATTCCTGCTAAGTGAGGCAAGCAAATTAAATTTTGCGATCCCATTGGAATCGTGGCGTCGTAGCGAGCCAATTCAAATAAAGCAAAAGCACCTGCCCAAAACATCATTAAGCCCGCATGAGCAGCATGAGCAGCTATGAATTTACCTGATCGGCCTACAACACCAGAATTTCCTGCGTACCAATCGTAGGTAACATCAGATTTTCCGTAACTTTGTAACACTTGTTTGAAATAAACAACAAATGAAATCTATAGCCATTCTGGTGAGTTTTGGTTCATTCTTTACAATTTTTATCATGATGTAAAGAATGAGCAATAATTACTATCAAAAGCTACAAAAAAACTTCAAAAGTTCTTCATAGCTTTAAAACTATGAAGATATTTTTGAAGTAATTGAGAAGTTTATTTAATTTATGCTAAGGCTGAAATTTCACCTTTTAGTTGAGTAGCCCAGCTTTCTAATCGAGAATCAGTTAAATCAGATTCACTATCTTCATCAAGAGGTAGCCCGCAGAAACTCTCTCCAATAATACTTTTTGACTCTTCAAAAGTGTATGCTGACTTATCAACATAACCAACCATTTCTGCACCAGCTTTTTGGAAATAGCTATGTAATTCTTCCATAGCATCGCAGTAGTTTTCAGTATATGTAGATGAATCGCCTAGTCCGAAAATGGCAACTTTTTTACCAGAAAGACTTAGTTCACCAATATCTTCCAAGATAGAATCCCAAGCAGTTCCAGATCTTTCTTCATCAGCCCCTGTATTCCAGGTAGGGATACCACAAATAATCCCGTCTAAACCTTCAAATTCTGAAAGATCGTCTACATCAGAAACATCCTTTGGAGATTCTGCTCCAGAGATAAAATTATGAAGACGATCTGCAACGTCTTCTGTTTTTCCAGTTGTTGTAGCGTAATAAATTCCTACAGTCATAACTTCAAATTGAGTACAATAAAATAATAAAATCTAAATACAAGAAATTAATTTTTTAAAAAACTTTTTGATGTAAAATTTTATACTTTTTACTATAACAACAAATTTTCATTAAAGAGGATTAACTCTAAATATAAACCTATGGACAATAACGTAGAAAAAAATAACCTCCAAGATTTAATTAAACAATTTAATTTTGATTCTTCAAAAAAATATAAACTTATAATATTTATGGGGTTATTAGGGGATTTTGATAGTATTGAGTATGCAATAAATTTATCAAAATTCATAAAAGGGAATAAATTTGCTGATGACATTGATATTTTTTCAGTCGCAATAGGGAGAGAGATAGGAAAAGAAAAGTTTTGTAAATTCACAGGTTTTTTTGAAAAGAATTTAAGAACTGTAGAAAATAATGACGTACATAAGCTAGTGGGAGCTTCAGAGGGTTTAAATATAGGCTTGGGGGGTTGGGTAAATATGTTTTTTATGCTCTGTGGAATTGGTTCACCAAATACTTTAAAAGAGGTACTTAGAGGATACACAGGGGATAAAAATAGTAATCAAATTTACAATTCTCAGGACGAGATCAATCTATTTAAATTTTTTAAATTTTCTGGGAAAGCATTTGATACAACTTTTGGAGGAAATTATTTAAGACCATTTGAATTGGCAACATTTAGATTGAAGAATATGATAGAAATTATTCAAAATTGGAATGACTATATTTTAGACGCAGAATTTCTTACTCAAAGAGTTTCCACTTTCTTAATCAATGATCAAAATGAAATAATTTATAAATATATCTCTACAGAAATACTTAATTATTCAGAAAAAATGAGCAACCCAATTGATTTTTTAAGTCAAAATTTAGATAAATGAAAATTATTTATATAGAGTTTTTTGGTTATTTCGCTGCTATCTTAACAACCTTAGCTTTTATTCCTCAATTAATAAAAACATTGAAGACAAAGAAAGCTGAGGATGTTTCTTTAACAACTTTAATAATGTTTTTGACGGGCGTCTCAGCCTGGATAATCTATGGGATTCAAATATCCTCAAAACCAATCTTAATAGCTAATATCATAACTTTTTTACTTAATTTTTTAATATTAGTATTTAAATTAATTTACTCAAAAAAGTAATTATTGCACCTCATTATTATTAAATTTGAATTAACAATTTAAAAATGATTTATTATGATTTTAGAAAATTAGATTTATAGATTGAAAACACTAAAGTGCTGGGTTTGGTTTAGGGGAAACTTAAACAGTAGTGGATATTGGAAAGAAGGATTTACATGCACATTTGATGAAAAACCAGGCATTTTAATAGAAAGTCCAGCTTTTGTAAGTTGTAGAGTTCCTAATTGGAGAGTAATTACAACTGAGCCTGAAGATTTTTTAGTTGGTCCAACTATTCCAGATAATGCTGTTTGGAAAATTATTTAAAATCAACAAACATTTTTGATCATTTTACTTATTGTTTCGTTATAGAATTTTAATGTACTTATATATTTTAGAGCAATTACTAAATTATTTATCAATATAATTCCATTCATTTTAATAGGTTTTTATGTAGGAAGAATAAAACCTAAATTATCGGAAAAGATATCTATTCTGCTCATAAAGTATGGTATTCCAATAAGCGTTATGGGTTTATTGCTTAAAGCAGGAATAAATATTGATTTAATCAAATCATCTTTTATAGCTTTTTTCTCAATAGGCTCTCTTTTATTTTTAATAAATATGTTACCCATAATGAGAAAAAACTTCCCTAATTACTCATTCCAACTTGGAGGGTTAATTGGAAATACATCATTTCTTGGTATCCCAATTGCTATAGCTATTTTGCCAACAAATATAATCAACTTAACAATAGGTTTCGACTTAGGAACTACCTTATTCGCTTGGATATTTGGCCCAATTTTATTACAAAAAGAAAAATCTCAAAGTTCAAATTTGAATTTTAAAAAACTTAGCTTATCAATATTAAATAGTCCGGCTTCAAAAGGCACCTTAGGTGCTTTACTAATACATGTATTTAGTTTAGATCATTATATTGGGGAAATACTTTGGCTCCCCGCAAGAATTGTAATTATCCTTGCAATAGCAGTTGTTGGGTCAAGATTAGGAATAATTACAAAAAATAAGAGCAAGTTATTTAATTTTAACAATGAGATTAAGAATTCAATTGTTTTAAAACTATTAATTTTCCCTCTATTAATTTACCTAACCACATTTATTTTTAAATTTGAAAAACTTGAAATACTTGCTCTCGTTTTGCAAGCGGGAACTCCTAGTGCAATTTCAACAATCTTGATGGCTGAGGCTTACAAAATAAATCAAGATTTAGCTGCAAAAACACTTTTTTTAACAACTATATGTTCCATAATCACAATTCCTCTCATATTATTTATTCTTCAACCATAAAACTTTAGCACTCATGAAAGAATTGTTTGAAATACATGTAAAGTAAAAATTGTAAACTTAAGATGCAGAAATCCACATAATGTCTTAATATTTTCTTTATGAAGTCAATCAATCCAAAAAATGAATATGTTCCTTTAAGTGTGAATATTTCTGTTAGAAGAGATACGCTTAGACTTCTTTTGGAAATAGCAGATGATATGGGAGTTAGCATTAATGAAGTCTTAAGCTTTTTAGCAGAGGATTCAGTAATTGATTTTGAATTAGATGAAGATTTATTCCTGACTAAAATTCCTAATAAATGTAGTTTAGAAGATCTGAAAGAAGCTCTTAGAAAAAACTTTTAAAATCTCTCAAATTTTTCTACATTCCAATCAGATTTTAGACCTTTCTTTAGAAAATTTGATGCATTTTTGTCGAGCTCAATTTTATCTACTCTAATTAAACTATAAATACCATATACTCCTAATTCTTGACGTTTGATATTTTTCCAATGTGCTTTATCAAAGGAGTATCTATCAATAACAACAAGAAAAGACTCGGAATCATAATTTGGATTATCTATTAGGTTATTTCTTTTATCTTTTTCAAATCTTTCCGAGAGATTAATGATACCTATTCTAGTATTAGACTCATAAAAAACTATCTGTTTCGAATAAAAGTGCAAGGAGGGTTTTCTAATCCCTATCATTGCTAATGGCTCAGAGGATTTTCTTGAATATTTAATTTTTTGAGATATTTGCCTTAATGGAGCTTGTCTTAGATTATCTGTAATATTTCTAATAGGGTTCATTATGAAAGATTGGCCAAAAAGAAATAAAATTTGTAAGAGTAAAATTGACTTTGGAATAAACTTATAGGCAAAAAAGGCTGACAATATTGTTAAGGTGAAAATAAAAATTCTTGCTTTTAGAACCAATCCATCTTCAATTATTTCATTTACTAAATTTGGCATCTCTGGATCATTTATTAAAACCAGCCAATTATTAGACATTAATAAAGCAAAAGACATTCCCATTAAAATTAGCGTTGTAAAAAACCAGGCAATTGATCTATTTTTTTGTCTATAGATGAATATTTCTGCACTTTTTGCAATTAAAATTGCTGCTGCAGGAGTTGCAGGAAGCCAGTAACTTGGCAGTTTAGTAGCTGAAATACTAAAAAATAATAAAACTGCAAATAACCAGCAAAGTGCGAATAAGTATAAGCTATTTTGATCTTTAGAATCCCCTCTGATACCAATTATGAATTCTTTTATGGTTTCAAAAATTCCATGAAAAAGAAAAATAGAAAAAGGCAGTGAGCCAATTATCAATATATATATATAAAACCACCAAGGTTCTGAGTGATTATTTACAACCGATGTGTATCTTTGCAAATTATGATACCCAAAAAAATTATCTAAGAAACTTTGTCCCTCCTTCAAAAAAACTATTAAATACCAAGGAGTACTGATTAAAAATGTTATTAGTATTCCTTGTAGAGGTTTGATTTTTAATAATAATTTTTTCCGATCGTCTTGGGTCGACAGAAAAATTGCGAGAGTTAGCATTACGATAACCGCTGCCACTGGACCCTTTGTTAATATGGCAAGACTTAAAAAAATCCACGGTAATATACAAATTCTATTCTTATTTTCAAAAAACTTTCTCCAAAACAGAAGAAGACTAATGCCAACCGTTCCACATAAAAGAGAGTCACTTACTGCCGTCCTACTCCAAATAATAACTAATGGAGATAAGGCAAATCCTAATGAACCAACTAATGCGAGATAAATTTTATACTTTGATTTTTTATGATGATGAAGGATGGAGTCACCAAGAATTAAAAACAAAAATAATGAGGCAATAGCTGAAGGTAAGCGTGCTGATAATGAACCTAATTGATCCCAGCTTTGGTTACCTGGAATAGAGTAAATTATTGCCATTAACCAGTAATAAAAAGGTGGTTTATCAAATCGCAAAATCCCATTAACCTTTGGAGTAATCCAATCGCCAGATTCACTCATCGCTTTTCCTGCAGAAGCAAATAGTGGAGGCGTTTCATCAATAAGGCCTGTTTCTCCAATGCCCGATAAAAAAAAGAATATTCCAATAAAAAAAAGCAACAATGCTAATAAAAAGCGATCTCTAACTTTTATGTTCTTTGAAAAGATATTCATTTTGAATTACTAAAATTTTCAATAACTTTTTGCAACCAGCCTTCTACTTTATCAGCGAATATATTATGAGAAGCATTATGTTCTACCCAACTTCTACATTTATACCTATCTATTAAATTAATTTTTTTTAGATATTCAAGAAGTTCATATTTATTATCCGGTTCAACCAGAAAACCCGTAAGGCCATGTTTGATAATTTCACTTGGACCTCCTCTTCTATAAGCGACAACTGGCACCCCACAAGCCATAGCTTCAACAACAACATTACCATATGCTTCATTCCATTTAGGCGTATTTATGAGTGCTCTGCAACGACAAAGTTCCTCTTGTAATTTATTTGTGCTCAAGAATCCCCTCCAAGATAATAATCCCGCAGAAGCTAAATCCTCTACCATTAATGCATATTTTTCATCCTCAATATAACCCCAGACATTTAATCTTTCTTGAAGTTTATTAGCAACATGAACAGCATCCTCTAAGCCTTTTTCCGGAGAAACTCTTCCAATCCAACCTAGAGGACCATCTTTTTCATCACAAAAAGTATAGTTGGACAATTGAAAACCATTTCCAACTATTATGGGATTAATAACAAAAGGATAATCGGATGCTTGGATTTTTGTATGAAAAGCAAAATTATGAGGAAATTTTGAATATATCTTTTTAATTTGGTTACTTATTGCAAAACTCTCATTACCCATACTTATTAAATGAGCGATTGGCACTTGAGATTCTAAAGTTTTACTAATTGGTTGAAGATCATAAGATAAATTGATAATTAAATCAGAATTATTTGACAAAGACAAAGCTTTATCTATAAGAGCATTAACGATTGAATCTTGGGAGGTTTCTGCTGCAGCATAGTAATCCTGATGTTGCCAACTTGTTTGCTGCATTCCTCTTACACATACAAGTTCTACTGACTTGCATTGCTCAGACAATTGAGATTGATCAGGTGCCACAACCTTTACATTGTGCCCTTTATGTAAAAGACCCAAGACAAGAGAATTTAAGGTAAGTTCTACTCCTCCTCCTTTGCCACTACCTAAATAGCCAATCGAAGTGCTAACAATGATGATTCGCATTAAATTAATGCTTAATTTATTTATTTACTAAATTTTACTCTCACTACTTCTAATTTCCCACAGTGATTCTCTTTGGCTCACAAAAAAGACAGATGCAAGAACAAAAACCACTCCAACCCATTGTATTGAAGTTAATCTTTCATTAAGCCAGACCCCTCCACTTAATAAAGCAAACACAGGTGTTAAGAATGCAAGAGTACTGAATCCTGTTATCTCTTTATTATTGGCAAAATAGAAAAATAGTCCGTAAGCTATTGCACCTCCAAAAATACTTGCGAAAGACATAAGACCCCACTCATTCAAAGACCAAGTTGGAAATGATTGTAAATTTGTTTCAATAGAGTATTTAATTATCAATGGAAAACTTCCAAATATCATGTGCCATCCTGTAACTGCTACAGGATCACTTTTCTTACAAGTTAATCTTATTAAGATCGTTCCTAAAGCCATAGCCAATGCAGCTGCAAGCATCCATGCTTCTCCGATATTGAATTGGATATCTCCTAAATTTGTATCAGACATTAACCACCATTTTTCCAAAAATTCTTTTGGAAATCCTAAAAAAACTATTCCACCTAACCCAAAAAGCAAACCTAACCACCCGACTGGATTTATCAAATTACCAAAAATTGCTCTTGCTAAAAGTGCAACTAATAGAGGCTGAGAGTCAATTAATACCGAACCTAGACCTGCCCCTGTTTTTGAAATTCCATATGTTAAAAAAAGTTGGAAAAAAGTTGCATCTACAATTGTAAAAACCACGAACCATTTAATATCGCATCGATAAATTTTTAAATCTCTCTTAAGAAAATATGTTGTAATCAAGACAAGTATTCCAGCTGGTAATAACCTCAAAGATGCAACAAACTCTGGTCCAGCACTGGATACAAGAGGTGTCATAGCTGCCATTGAGGTACCCCATAAGGCAAAAGGAAGTATCATTAAAAACCAATTTAAAATTAAATTCATTAAATCCGCTGATAATCTTTTTATTGTAGTTTTAAGTTAAACATTAATTACTAAGAATAATGATTTGGCCTTTTAGAAGAAAATCCAAAAAAAGAATGGCTCGTATTGTAATAGAAGAGCCTATTACAAGTTCAACAAGAATAGCCACTCTTAAGGCTCTTAAACAAGTTGAAGAAAGGGAATTTCCTGCCCTTATCTTAAGAATTGATAGTCCAGGAGGAACGGTGGGTGATAGCCAAGAAATTTTCTCAGCTATAAATAGGATAAAGTCTAAAGGATGCAAAGTTGTAGCAAGCTTTGGTAATATCTCCGCCTCCGGGGGAGTCTACATAGGTGTAGCTGCAGATAAAATTATAGCTAACCCAGGAACAATTACTGGGTCAATAGGAGTTATAATTAGAGGAAATAATATTTCAGAACTTCTAGATAAAATTGGGATAAAGTTTGAAACAGTAAAAAGTGGCCTTTTTAAAGATATCCTCTCACCAGATAAACCCCTAAGCGAAGAGGGCAGAGCTCTTTTGCAAAATTTAATTGATGAAAGTTATAAACAGTTTATTGAAGCTGTTTCTGTTAGCAGAAATATTCCTATTGAAGAGGTAAAAAAATTTGCTGATGGTAGAATCTTCACTGGAACTCAAGCAAAAGAGCTAGGTTTAGTAGATGATATCGGAGATGAATTTTTTGCTAGAGAGGTTGCTGCAGAAATGGCAAATATTGATATAAAAATTGATCCAGTGACTATTAGTAAAAAGAAAAAGAAACTTTTAGGTATCATACCTGGAGGAAAATTTCTTGAAAAGTTCTTAGGTAATATTTTATTTGAAATTGATAATTCAAATAAATTACTTTGGCTTTATAGACCATAAATAATATTATGGATAATTCTTTGGAACCTCATACTAAAATTAAACTATCTGTAATAAGGGGAGCAATTACTTCAGATGGTAATACTAAACTAGATATTTCATCTGCAGTTCATGAACTAGTAGAAGAATTAATTTCACGCAACAATCTTGAACCATCAAATATTTTATCCATTATTTTTACAGTCACGAAAGATCTTAATGCTTGCTTCCCTGCCTCAATAGCCAGGAAATATCATGGACTTGATAAAGTTGCATTTCTTGATTGTCAGCAAATGTTTGTGCCAGACGATATCAAATTTTGCATAAGACTTATGGCTCAAGTTAACTCTCCTTTAAACCAAAAACTTAACCATCCATATTTAAGAGGAGCCTCTAATTTAAGACCAGATAGATGTTAGCCTGTTAAAGTTTTAATAGGTCTTAATTACTTTTATAAAAAATTAAACTCATGTCTAAAACGAACATAAAACATGTTTTACTTAACAACTTCTTGAAATGTGTTGTACTTACTCCATTTGCAATTTCTTTTATTAATCCAAATGCTCTTAAATCAGGATTAGAATTTCAATGGGATAATTCAGAAAACTTCAAAAAGTTAAATTGGCATCAAAGAGATAATAAAAAAATGGCAAAAAACGAAGTCTTTCTTTTTCTAAGAAAATCAGATAGAAAAACGGGACTTCTTAAAGTTGATGTAAAAGTCCCTAAGACTTTCTTTTCGAAAATCAAACAGGAAAAAGTTAATCTATGCAAAGTACAAATTGGAAGTTTTAGTAAAAAAACTAAATGTTTAGTTGATGTCCCTGCAGAAGTAGAGTTAGATAAAGAAAAAAATACAATAAATATTTATCCTTCAAGTCCTATCCCTTCAAGTAAAGATAACTATGCGATAGTTCTAAAAGTTACAAATCCTAATAGAGGTGGTCTACACCAGTTCCATTCATTCGGGCAGTCATCTGGCAATATTCCTGTTTCCTTTTACTTAGGAAGCTGGACTTTAAAAATGCAATCCCAATAATGTTATATGTGTCGTATAAAGTGATAGATTTAATGATGGTATTTAAAAAAAATGACTAAAAGAACTTTTGGTGGTACATCTCGAAAGAGAAAAAGAGTATCTGGTTTTAGAGTTAGAATGCGCTCTCATACTGGAAGAAGGGTAATTAAAAGTAGAAGAAAAAGAGGAAGGGAAAGAATCGCTGTTTGAATTTAATGGCTTTACCTAGATCAATGAGATTAAACGGTCATCGAACTTTTAAATACATACATAAAAATTCAAAAAAGTTTTATGGAAATTTAATGGATTTTAGGATAGCGAAAACAAATCCCGCTGTTTTGCGTTCTCATAAAATTAATCACGGTTTCTCAAATTTTAAAATAGCGATAACTGTAAGTAAAAAAGTTTCAAAAAAGTCAGTTGTTCGAAATAGGATTAGACGATTACTACAAGAAACATTTTTAAAAGAATTTAATAAAAATTACAACCACATTCCATATTGGGTACTTGTTAACCTTAAGAGTGGAAATTTCTGTAATAATGAAATTGAGTTGTTAAAGGAATTTCAATTTTTAATTATTAAATCTGGACTATTTAAATGATCAACATTAATGAAGAGATTTTTTATGAAGGGGGTCCTGCTAAAAGTGATTTATTTATAAATTTATTAGCAGGATTTACGATTTTAGGATTACCTTTTACTTTTGCAGCGATTGTAAGATCTCTTTGGTTACGCTACAAAATCACAACTAAAAGAATAACTATTGAAGGGGGTTGGTTTGGACGAAATAAAACACAAGTATCGCTTAATAATATTAATGAAATAAGATCTGTGCCAAGGGGATTTGGTTCTTATGGGGATATGGTATTAATCTTAAATGATGGTTCAAAAGTAGAAATGAAATCTCTGCCCCTTTTTAGAGATAAACAAGAGTTTATAGAAGCAAATATTTCTAAAAAATCTCAACAACAAAATCTTGGAGAAGTTCAAGGTTTCGCAACTAAAACTTAACTAAATAATCGCAAAATGCTTCCTTAATCCTGTAAAATAAAATGTCTGTTGTCCTTAATTATTATTTATTATCGTGATCGGGTTCATCTCAGAAAAATTATTAATCCCGATTTTGGATTTCTTTTATGGCTTAGTTCCTAGTTATGGGCTTGCAATTGTAGCTTTAACTGTAGTAATAAGAATTGCTCTATTTCCGTTAAGTGCAGGCTCTATAAGAAGCGCCAGAAGGATGAAAATAGCCCAACCAGTTATGCAAAAAAGACAAGCGGAGATCAAATCAAAATTTTCTGGCAATCCTAAAAAACAACAGGAAGAACTGGGTAAACTAATGAATGAATTTGGTAGTCCACTTGCAGGTTGCTTACCGTTGATAGTTCAAATGCCCGTTTTATTTGCATTATTTGCAACGTTGAGAGGATCACCTTTTGCTGATGTACCCTACAACATAAATTTAAAGATAGTTCCACAAGATCAAGTTGCAACAATCGATCCCAAACCATATACCTCACCAAGACATTCGATATTTATTACTGAAAAAGCGCACTATCCTGTAGTAGCAACAATTCCTAATGGAACTAAACTTGGAACAGAAGAGTCAGTAAAAATTAATCTTCAAACTTCTGATGGTGGAAGTTATTCTGAACTTCTCTCCAATTTTGAAAATGGAGCAAAATTTCAACCTACCTGGAAGGTTTCTAAAGGTGCTGAATTTTTAAAGGTTTCAGATTCGGGAATTGTAACCCCAATAAAACCAGGAGATGCGACGATAGAAGCAAAAATACCAGGATTGGCTGCTAAAAGCGGTTTTCTCTTTATTAAAGCTCTTGGACAAGTAGGTTTTTATGTAGATGGAGCAATAAATTGGGATATAGCTGCTTTAGTTGGAGCGTTTGGTCTTACATTACTTTTATCACAGGTTTTATCTGGTCAAGGAATGCCAGCTAACCCACAGCAATCAACTGCTAATAAAATAACCCCTGTAATGATAACTGGAATGTTTTTGTTCTTCCCATTACCTGCAGGAGTTTTACTTTATATGGTGGTAGCAAATGTTTTCCAAGCTTTACAAACATTTTTACTTAATAAAGAAGCTCTACCAGATAATCTTCAAAAAATTCTTGACGATCAGTTACTACAGAAAAATGAGATTGCCTCCACTGGCCCCTCTATTTCTGATAAAAGATTACCTTTTGAACCTAATAGTAAAAAATAATTTTTTTAATAGAAAATAAAAAACAATGCAATCTTGGCTAAACAATTTAGATTTGCTAATTAAATCCAGAACCCCTTTAATTTGGATAAAAACCAAAGAAGAGGAAAGGCTTTATAAATTTATTGAGAGCACCTGTAAACGATTAAATAAAAAAAGAATCATATGCTGGGATTGTGTTAATGGTATAAGCGGTTCTCTAAATGAAGAAAAAAAATTTTCTAATAATCCACTAGGAATTTTAAATTGGATTAAAAATCAAAATAATGAATTATCTACAATTCTTATAATTAAAGATTTTCATAAGTTTTATGATGATCCAAATATTTCTCGAACAATAAAAGAAATATCGTTCTCTCTAAAAGAAACAACTCATAATGTCATTTTTAGTTCTCATATATATCCCTCATCAGATGAGCTAGATGAATTACTAACAACTATAGATCTACCTCTACCTGATCAAAGAGAGCTAAAAGCTTTAATAAAAAATATAGCTCTACAATCTGATTCATCTATTGATGATAGTGACTTAGATGAACTTGCATTGGCTTCAAGTGGGCTAAGCGAACTTAGAGTAAGACAAGTAGCTGCAAGGGCTTTAACCCAGAGAGGAAAAATAAGTAAAGCCGACTTGAAAGATATCATAGAAGAGAAAAAACAAGCTGTTTCAAGAAGTGAAATTTTAGAATTTTTCGATAGTAAATCTCAACAAAAGGATATAGGGGGCTTAAAAATTCTAAAGAATTGGTTACAACAAAGGCACCAAGCCTTCTCAAACGAGGCTAGAGAATATGGTTTACCTCTACCCAAAGGGGTTTTATTGGTGGGTCCACAAGGAACTGGTAAATCTTTAACAGCTAAAGCTATTGCATCAAATTGGTCAATGCCTTTACTCAAACTGGATGTTGGAAGATTATTTTCAGGATTAGTTGGATCAAGTGAAGCAAGAACAAGAGAGACAATTTCAAGAGCAGAAGCCATGTCTCCATGCATACTTTGGATCGATGAGATTGACAAAGGATTTGGGGGGGATGCAAGAAGCGATGGTGGAACTAGTCAAAGGGTATTAGCAAGTCTACTTACTTGGATGGCAGAGAAAGAAAGTGCTGTATTTGTTATCGCTACAGCTAATGCCATAGATAGACTACCTCCAGAATTATTAAGAAAGGGAAGATTTGATGAAATTTTCTTCCTTGATTTACCTAAAGAAGATGAAAGATTGAGCATTCTTGAGTTACACCTTAAAAAAAGAAGACCTAATTATAATTTTCAACTTTCTACAATTGTAGATAGAACTAATGGATATTCTGGCGCTGAGTTAGAACAATCAGTCATTGAAGCTATGCATCATGCATTCGCAGAAAAAAGAGAGATTACTGAAAGAGATTTAATAAAAGCTGTTTCAGAACTTGTTCCACTATCTAGGACAGCCAAAGAACAAATTGACCAGTTAAAAGAATGGTCTTCAACAGGAAGAGCTCGTAAAGCATCTTAAAGTATTTTCCTTATGAGCAAATCCAAGTAATATTGATCAAATAATTAATTATTTACTAAAAAGTTTTAATAAATCACTTTTATAATTTATCTTAGTTATAGGCTTTTAAAATAGTGTGTTAGACCAAAAATTAATAAGAGAAGATCCAACTTTTGTTGAAAAAAAATTATCTCGAAGAGGTAAAACTTTTGAGTTATCTAACCTACACCAGTTAACTCTAAACATTAAAGATACAGACATTGAACTTTCTAACTTACAATCTGAGAGTAAGAAATTGAGCAAATTAATTGGCGAGATTTATCAACGAACTAATGATTCAGCCACAGATGAGTTGCATAAGATAAAGGAACAGGCTAATAATTTGAAGTCTAAAGTTTCAAATTTAGAGATTAAAAAAAGAGATTTAAACAAAAAAATACTTAATGAACTTTTAAAGTTGCCCAATTTTCCGAGTGATAAATCCCCTTCAGGAAATGATGAGTCTCAAAATGTTGAGATAAAGAAATGGGGTAATCCATTAATCGCTGATGACCAGAAAAGTCATTGGGAAATTGGAGAAAATTTAAATTTATTTGACTCTAAGAGATCTTCAAAAATATCAAAAAGTAGATTTATTACTCTTATTGGACAAGGAGCAAGACTTGAAAGAGCATTGATAAATTTCATGTTAGATACACATTACAAAAAAGGATATTTAGAACTTATCCCCCCTGCTCTAGTAAATTCAGATAGCTTACAAGGCTCTGGTCAGCTTCCAAAATTTTCAAATGAGAGTTTTAAATGTTCAGATGACGATCTATGGCTTTCCCCAACTGCAGAAGTTCCGCTAACTGCTTTTCATAAAGATGAGATAATTGACATAAATAAATTACCTCTAAAATACGTCGCATATAGTCCTTGTTTCAGAAGAGAAGCTGGAAGCTATGGTAAAGATACTAAAGGGCTCATAAGGTTGCACCAATTCAACAAAGTTGAACTTTATTGGTTTTCAGATCCAAAAGATTCATCTGAGGCGCATAAAAAACTCACTTCAGATGCTGAAGATATCCTCAAAAAGCTTGATCTCCCCTACAGAGTGATAGATATCTGTTCAGGTGATCTAGGCTTCTCTTCAAGTAGAACTTTTGATTTAGAAGTTTGGTTACCAAGTAGCAAAATGTATAGGGAAATATCTAGTTGCAGTAATTGTTTAGATTTTCAAGCTCGCAGATCATCTATTAGGACAAAAATAGATAAAAAAAATTTATTTCTTCACACACTCAATGGCAGCGGACTAGCGATAGGAAGAACAATGGCAGCAATACTAGAAAATGGTCAGCAAAAAGACGGCTCAGTAAAGATACCAGATGCTTTAATTCCATATTTTGGTTCATCTTTAATAAAATCGAACTAATATAAATAAATGAACGTTTTAACCTCAATTGCAGTTTTGGGATTTCTCATTTTCTTCCATGAAATGGGTCACTTCTTAGCCGCAATATTTCAGGGGATATATGTTGATGGATTTTCAATTGGTTTTGGTCCCTCAATTATCCAAAAGAAAATAAATAATATAACTTATTCATTCAGAGCCTTCCCTCTAGGTGGTTTTGTCTCTTTCCCTGATGAAGATCAAAATGGAATTAAAGCGAATGATACCAATTTATTAAAAAACAGACCCTTATTCCAAAGAATAATTGTAATCTCTGCTGGAGTTTTTGCTAACCTTTTGCTCGCCTACATAATATTAATTGTAAATATTAATACTGTTGGCATTCAATATGATCCAGATCCTGGAATTTTAGTTTTAGCAATACAGTCAGACAAGGCTGCCTCCAAAGCAGGATTAGAGCCTGGTGATCAAATTTTGAAAATTAAAGATAATACCTTAGGGATTGGGGATGAAGCTGTAAGTTTATTAGTTAAAGAGATACAACAGTCATCAGAGAAATCAATCAATATTGAGATAATGAGAAATAACGTACTTAAAGAAATTAATATTATCCCGCAAAACATTGATGGGAAAGGGACTATAGGAGCTCAATTACAACCAAATATCAGACAAGAAACTTATAAACCTAAAAATATTCTGGATCTTTTTAAATTTGTTAATAGAGAATTTTCTTCTTTATTAAGTAAGACGATTGATGGTTATAAAGGTTTAATAACAAATTTCTCATCTACTGCTCAGCAATTAAGCGGGCCTGTAAAAATTGTAGAGATCGGTGCTCAATTATCTGAGCAAGGCGGAACAGGAATTCTCTTATTTGCAGCATTAATTTCTATAAATTTAGCAGTACTAAATTCATTACCTTTGCCGCTTTTGGATGGAGGACAATTAGTTTTTACAATCATTGAAGGCTTAAGGGGCAGGCCAATTCCTGAGAAAATTCAAATTGCTGTTACCCAATCTAGCTTCTTTTTACTAGTAGGTTTGAGTTTGGTTTTAATAATCAGGGATACAAGTCAGTTATTAATAATTCAAAAATTACTAAATCAGTAATATGATGCCATCATAAAATTACTGCTAAATGATAGAATAAAGAAAATTCAAAATTTTACTTAATGGCAAAAAAATCGATGATTGCTCGCGAAGTAAAGCGTAAAAAACTTGTAAAAAAATATGCGGCTAAAAGACAAGCTTTATTAGCTGAATTTAAAGGTGCGAAAGATCCGATGGAAAGATTAGAAATCCATAGAAAGATCCAGCTACTCCCTAGAAATTCTGCTCCTAATAGAATAAGAAATAGATGTTGGGCAACTGGTAAACCAAGAGGTGTATATAGAGATTTTGGATTATGTAGAAACCAATTAAGACAAAGAGCCCATAATGGTGAGTTACCTGGTGTTGTTAAGTCTAGTTGGTAAAGGCAGGCTTCAAATAGGATTTATTATCCTAAATTTTTTTTAAAGAAATTTGTTTTCAAATTAAAATTTTTTATAAATTATTTAAACTTTTCAGATCTAATTTAAAAATAATTCTCACTTTGTCCCTTTTAAATGTAAGAATAAGTAATGTATAGAATACATAAATTAAAAAGTGGAAGGACAAAATAAGTCGATCACGTTTGACGGACGAGAGATACGACTAACTACTGGGGTTTACGCTCCACAAGCAAGCGGAGCTTTAATGATTGAATGCGGTGACACATCGCTATTAGTTACAGCTACAAAAACATCAAAAAAAGAAACAGCTGATTTTCTTCCTTTGATCTGCGATTATGAAGAAAAATTATATGCCGCTGGTAGAATACCAGGTGGATTTATGAGAAGAGAAGGCAGACCTCCGGAAAGAGCTACTTTGGTTTCTAGGTTAATTGATAGACCAATGAGACCCCTTTTCCCCTCCTGGATGAGAGATGAGATTCAAATTGTAGCTTCATGTTTATCTCTAGATGAAAGAGTTCCAGCGGATGTACTTGCCGTGACAGGTGCTTCAATTGCAACACTTTTAGCTGAAATACCTTTCTATGGTCCGATGGCAGCAGTGAGAGTGGGCTTAATTGGGGATGATTTTATTCTCAATCCAAGCTACAGAGAGATTGAAAAAGGAGATCTTGATATTGTAATTGCAGGTTCGCCAGATGGCATCGTAATGATTGAAGCAGGTGCGAATCAACTTTCTGAACAAGATACTATTGAGGCCATAGACTTTGGCTACGAAGCGGTTACTGAGCTAATAAAAGCACAAGAAAATTTACTTAAAGACCTAGGTATTAAGCAAGTAACTCCAGCCAAACCAGAAATTGATGACACATTATTTAAATACTTAGATAAAAATTGCACCAAATCAATAACTCAAATACTCCAAACATCGGACTTTTCAAAAGAACAAAGAGATATTGAGTTAGATAAAGTCAAATTAGAGGCTTTAAGTAAAATAGAAGAACTAAAAGAGGATAATCCAATAAAACTTTTAACATCAGAAAATGATAAATTAGTTGACTCTGATTTTAAAAGTCTTACAAAAAATTTAATGAGGGAACAGATTCTTAAAGATGGTAAAAGAGTCGATGGAAGGAGTCTTGATGAAGTTAGAAAAATTTCAGCAGCTGCAGGGATTCTTCCAAAGCGCGTTCATGGCTCAGCACTTTTTCAAAGAGGTTTAACTCAGGTTTTATCAACTACTACTTTAGGTACACCAAGTGATGCGCAAGAAATGGATGATCTAAATCCTAGTACTGAAAAAACTTACATTCATCATTATAATTTTCCACCATATTCAGTTGGAGAAACCAGGCCGATGAGAACTCCAGGCAGAAGAGAAATTGGTCATGGAGCTCTTGCTGAGAGAGCGATAATTCCTGTGCTGCCTGGCAAAGAGACATTCCCTTATGTATTAAGAGTTGTTAGTGAAGTTTTAAGTTCAAATGGATCTACTTCAATGGGCTCAGTGTGTGGGAGTACTTTATCTTTATTAGATGCTGGAGTCCCCCTAAAAGCCCCTGTAGGAGGAACGGCAATGGGACTTATTAAGGAAGGAAAAGAAGTAAGAATACTAACTGATATCCAGGGAATAGAGGACTTCCTAGGTGATATGGATTTTAAAGTTGCCGGAACAGAGAAAGGTATAACAGCTTTGCAGATGGATATGAAAATAACTGGTTTGCCAGTTTCTATAATTTCAGATGCAATAAAAAAAGCAAGGCCTGCAAGACTCCATATCCTTGAGAAAATGCAAGAAGCAATTGATAAACCTCAAGAAACTCTTTCTCCTCATGCACCGAGGCTATTAAGTTTCAAGATTGATCCTGAGCTTATAGGAACTGTAATAGGACCTGGCGGTAGAACTATAAAGGGTATAACCGAAAGAACAAACACCAAAATAGATATTGAGGATGGAGGTATTGTGACTATTGCCTCTCATGACGGTGCTGCAGCGGAAGAAGCTCAAAAAATAATAGAGGGATTGACAAGAAAGGTTCATGAAGGTGAAATATTTTCAGGTGTCGTGACCCGAATAATACCCATTGGCGCTTTTGTTGAAATTCTTCCCGGTAAAGAAGGCATGATTCATATCTCTCAACTATCTGAAGCAAGAGTTGAAAGAGTAGAAGATGTTGTAAGACAAGGAGATGAAGTTACTGTAAGAGTACGGGAAATTGACAGTAGAGGTCGAATCAATCTTACCTTAAGAGGGGTTTCACAAAATGGGGGGTTCTCATACCCAGAGCCTACTCCTACTCCAGTAGCGCCACTAAATTAATTATTATTAGAAGATAATATTTCTCTCTCTTAGGATTTTCAGTAGATTATCACAAATAATGGGATGGTTATTCTTGTAATTTGAGGGGAGTATTAATCCTTCTTATCTAAAACCTTTTTTATTATAAAAGAGATCTTTATTACAGTTATCAGTTAATTCTCCGCAAGCTTTTTTAAGATTATTTCTGTTGCAGCAAACTATGAGTCTTTTGGGGCGCTTTGACCCTTGAGGCTTAATGAAATATAAATATCAGTTTCCCTCCGCCTATATATGCAATTTTGCATCCAACACTTCCCATCTTTATGATTTTTTTAACCCAATTTTCCAATCAGTTTATTTATTATTCATTACTATGATTTCTACTTGTAACAAATGTCATCTCTCTAAGAGTTTTTTTATCACTTAAATTCGTACTTATTTATGAAGCTTTTCTTTTGTCACACTAGACTTTTTCAACACTAGATAGCCATAATTCATTTTTTTCTGAAATCAATACAATCCCTACAAAAGCTTTATTCTCATAGATAAGTGCCAAATGCATAGCAAAAAGACCTGTTCCTTATATAAAATCTTTTTTGCCTCATCTAAGGGATCAAGAACCCATATCCAGTATTCATGTAATTTATTTTCAGAAAAAGTTTTATGCAACTCCTCGCTCTATATATCCCACAAAACACTTTAATAATTTTTTAAAAAAAATCTATTATTAAACTATTTACCTCAAATCAGCTAGAGTAAAAGACCTATTATTATCCTTTGTTTTAATAAATTTACTTTCTCTTAATCTATTATCTAAATTTTGTAAATAATTAAGAAGAATTTCTGAGGGCTTCCAACTTACACCTTTCAGATCATCTATAAGTTTATTTATATCTAATTCATTAGGTAAATTTAACATAAATGCATAGTAGTAATTTATCATCCCATAGAAATCAAGAACCTGAAAGTAGTGTTCTATATATTGTTGGAACACCTATTGGAAACCTAGAAGATATATCTATAAGAGCTATTAAAATTTTAAATAAAGTATCTTTAATTGCTTGTGAAGACACAAGGATTACAGGAAAACTTCTTAAACATCTGAAAATTAAAAATAAGCTCATTAGCTTCCACAAAGATAATTCAATGAGCAGATTGAATTATCTTATTAATAAATTACAAGAAGGAAAGTCGATTGCCCTAGTATCAGATTCAGGCATGCCACTTGTAAGTGACCCTGGAGAAAATCTAGTTAAAGAAGTAAAAAGAAATAATTTTGAAGTTATTTGTATTGCTGGTCCTTGTGCAGCAATATCAGCGTTAGTTAGCAGCGGATTAGATACATCAACATTTACCTTTTACGGTTTTATTCCCAAATCTAATAGTGAAAGAAAGTTACATTTAAAGTCGATTTCAAATAGCCATAATACATCCATTATTTATGAATCTCCAAAAAGGATTTTAAAACTTCTAAATGATTTAAAGCAAATATGCGGAGGAAAAAGAAATATTGTATTACTGAAAGAAATCACCAAAAGATATGAAAAACATTACGGCAATGACCTAGATACTGTAATAGAAACTATAGAATCAAACGAACCAAAAGGAGAATATACACTAGTTATATCTGGCAGAGATGATGATGAGTTTAATAGTTCAACAAACGAAAAAGATTTAAGCATTGAACTTAAAGAATTGATGAAAGCTGGTCTAAGTCATTCAGCTGCATCAAATTATTTATCCAAAAAATCAGGTAGGTCAAAAAATGAAATTTATAAACTAATTATTTAAAATATAAATTAAGGAGATTCCCAAATCATGAATAAAATTCTCATATCAAATATTTCTTCTATTTTTTTCAATTTTTTATTGCTTGCAGCCATAATTTTAGGTATTCAAAATAGTAATGAAAGACAGAAAATCAGATTTATTAAATATGAATCTTTTCAGATGCCAGTATCTTTAATAGTTGGAACAAGTTTTGTATCAGGCTCACTTTTTGCAAATTTTTTTATAACAATACTGAAGATCGATAGTAAAAAATAAAAATTAATTGATCATATAGAAAGTAATAAATCATTAAAAATTATTCTTGATATCCCTTTGTTTTTTAAAGATTTTGCAGCAAAAGAGAAAACATTAGGATTTGGCAATTTAATTAATTTCTGATTTTTTGAACAAATCTTTTTCGCATATTTTTGATCATCAAAGATCTCTAAAGTCATTCTTTTCAGATCTTCTTCTGGCATGAAACTCCATTGAGGATAATCTTTCAGCATCTTTGGAGTTAATTCTATGCTTTTATCCACCAACATATATAAAGTCTCAGGAAATTTTATATTTACTAATGGTTCAGTTGTAAATTCTCTTCTTTTTTCAAAATCAAATTCGCCATTTATTGGGGCAATTTCAAAGAAAGCATCATTCTCATTAATAACTTCCTCAGATAATTTCTTAATATCTTGATTAATTACAGGAAAATTATCTTCTATAGAATCTTTTCTATCAAATTTAGATTTATTTTTATTATTTTTTTTTGAATCTTTAGTTGATTTATTTAAATTATTTAATTTTATTTCTTTAAATACTTCTTTACCAAGTTGAGATTTCAATTGTGAGGTTATTGTACTAGTAGAAAATTTATAGATATTTGCTATTTCTTTTATATCTTTACCATTTCTAAATAATTTTAAGAAATCTTTCTTTTGAGAAGCAGATACTTTTTTGGGCAAAATAAATTTATTATTTAATTTGTATTATACATAAAAAAAAACCAAGATTTCTTTTCTTTTGCCTAAAGCAAAAAATCATATTAATCTAAACTGAATGAGCAAGTTGATTCTTAGATGAATTCACAATCTAATGATGCTGTATTACCAGTTATTCTCTCGGGTGGTAGTGGAGTTAGACTTTGGCCTTTATCAAGAGCTTCATTCCCTAAACAATATTTAAATTTTGAAGAAAAAGATAAAAACACTTTATTTCAAAATACTTTTTTAAGATTAAATGGTATAAAAAATTTATTAAATCCTTTGATCATATGTAATGAGGAACAACGTTTTATCGTTGCAGAGCAAATGAGATTAATTCAAGCTAAACCATTATCAATATTACTTGAGCCATTTGGAAAAAATACAGCGCCTGCCATAACTTTAGGATCTCTTGTAGGAATAAGAGAAAAAAATGATCCGATTTTATTAATCCTATCTTCAGATCACAAGATTGAAAATAATATAAACTTTTTAAAGTCTTTTGAGGAGGGTTTAGTTCATGCAAAAAATGGACGCATCGTTACTTTTGGAATAATGCCCACCTCACCAGAGATAGGTTATGGATACATAGAATCATATGAAAAAATTTCTAAAGAAAATAAATTTAGCAAAATCAAAAGATTTATAGAAAAACCTAATCAAAGAAAAGCGAATAAACTCTATAAAGACTTACATTTTTCTTGGAACAGTGGAATATTTATTGCAAGAGCATCTGTCATTTTAAAAGAACTAAAGAAATATCAACCTAAGATAGTTGAAATATGCAGAAATTCTATACAGAATTCTAGTAAAGACTTTGATTTTGAAAGAATTGATCAAAAAATTTTTAAAGATTGTCCCAACATTTCAATAGATTTTGCCGTTATGGAAAATACTAATTTAGGCACTGTTGTAGCACTAGATGCAGGATGGGATGATCTTGGGAGTTGGAAATCTATTTGGGAAAACTCTAGCGTAAACAAAGATAATAATACTTTGATTGGGAAGACTTTTACTAAAAATGTTAAAAATTCATATTTAAGAAGTGAAAGCAGACTCGTTGTAGCTCTAGGCATTAGAAATATAATTTTAATTGAAACTGAAGATGCTATTTTAGTAGCTGAGAAAAAAGAGATAAATGATCTAAAAGAATTTATTAAAGATTTAGAAAATAAAAATGTGCAAGAGGTCAAAAATAGCAAGATTTTTCATAGACCTTGGGGACAATATACTTCTCTAATTGAAAATAAAACTTGGCAAGTTAAAAGAATTAAAGTTGACCCAAATGAAAGTTTATCTTTGCAATTACATCACTATAGATCAGAGCATTGGATTGTTGTTGATGGGATAGCTAAGGTAGAGGTTGATGATAATTCTTTTCTTTTAAATAAAAATGAAAGTACTTATATTCCATTGGGATCAAAACACAGGCTTTCTAATCCAAGCAATAAACCATTAATACTAATTGAAGTACAAAGTGGTACTTACTTAGGTGAAGATGATATTGTAAGATTCCAAGATAAGTACAGAAGAAAAACTAATTAATTTAATAAATACTAATGACTAAAAGAAAAAAGGCATTAATTACTGGGATTACAGGACAAGATGGAAGTTATCTTGCTGAACTACTTCTTTCAAAAAACTATGAGGTGCATGGCATTAAAAGAAGAGCGAGTAATTTTAATACCAAAAGAATAGATCATTTATATCAAGATCCACATAAGGAGAGATTAGATTTGATATTACATTATGGGGATCTTACTGACAGCGCAAATATGATAAATATAGTAGAAAAAGTTTCTCCTGATGAAATTTATAATTTAGGAGCACAAAGTCATGTTGCTGTAAGTTTTCAATCTCCTGAATATACTGCAAATTGTGATGGATTAGGTGCCTTAAGATTACTTGAAGCTGTTAGATTATTAAACCTAGCCAAGAAGACAAAGATTTATCAAGCTAGCACTAGCGAACTTTATGGCCTTGTAAGAAGTTGTCCGCAGAATGAGACGACACCTTTTTATCCAAGAAGTCCTTACGGTGTTGCAAAATTATTTGCATATTGGATTACTGTAAACTATAGAGAAGCTTATGATATGTTTGCTTGTAATGGCATTTTATTTAATCACGAATCTGAAAGAAGAGGAGAAACATTTGTTACTAGAAAAATAACGCGAGGTCTCGCAAGAATAAATTTAGGTCTTGAGAAGTGCATTTATCTTGGAAATCTTGATGCACAAAGAGATTGGGGACATGCGCGAGATTATGTTGAAATGCAATGGATGATGCTCCAGCAAGACAAGCCAAATGATTACGTAATTGCCACAGGCAGAAAAGAGTCAGTTAGAAGATTTATTGAATTGAGTGCAATTAATCTTGGATGGAATAAATCTCCTGGTTCTCCTGCCATCATTTGGGAAAATAAAGGTATTAATGAAGTAGGAAAAAGAGCAGATAATGGATCCATTGTGATAAGAATAGATCCTAGATACTTTAGACCAACTGAAGTTAATATACTTTTAGGTGATTCGAATAAAGCAAAAGAAGAACTTGGATGGGAGCCAAAATTTACTTTGGAAGAACTGATCTCTGAGATGATTTATCATGATTTAAATGAGGCCAAGAAAGAATTGATATTAAAGAGTAAAGGTTTTAATCTCACAAATCCATTGGAGACGATTCCAAATATCATGAATGATTAAATACATTAAGAATGTCTCTACTTACTTTAAACGATAAAATATACGTTGCTGGCGCTAGTGGAATGGTAGGGAATGCTCTATGCAAATTTTTGATAAAAAAAGGATTTAAAGAAGAAAATAATAAACTTTTAAAAAGTACAAAAAAGAATTTAGATCTTAGGAATTATAGTTTAGTTAATAAATGGTTTGAAATTAATAAGCCTGATATCGTAATTATTGCAGCAGCAAAAGTAGGTGGGATAATTGCGAATAGAGATTATCCAGTTGAATTCTTATTAGATAATTTAAAAATTCAAAATAATTTAATTGAGGCGGCTTTCAATTTTAAAGTAAAAAGATTATTATTTTTAGGAAGCAGTTGTATATATCCAAAGTTTTCACAACAACCAATTAAAGAAGGGTATCTTCTACAAGGACATTTGGAAAGTAGTAATCAATGTTATGCATTAGCTAAAATAGCAGGAATAAAATTATGTGAAGCATATAGAAAACAATATAACTTCGATACTATATCTTTAATGCCAACAAATTTATATGGCCCTCATGATAATTACCATATAAAAAATAGTCATGTAATGGCATCCCTTATAAGAAAATTTCATGAAGCAAAAATAAACAATATTAAGAAGGTGGTTTGTTGGGGCACAGGAAAACCTTTGAGGGAATTTCTTTACGTAGAAGATTTTGCTGAAGCCTGTTTTAAGGTATTAACTAAATGGGAACCTAATAAATATAATTCAACAATTGATAATGATGGTTTCCCTTTGAATTGGATTAACGTAGGTAGTAAATTTGAAATCTCAATAAAAGAATTGGCAAATAAAATTGCAAATGAGATCGGATATGAAGGCCAAATAATTTGGGACACTAATATGCCAGATGGCACACCAAGAAAGAAGCTTGATAATAAATTTATAAATAAATTAGATTGGGAGGCAACTACTAATTTGGATATAGGGATCAAAAAAACTTATTTAAGCTTTAAGAATGAATTAAATTCAAATAAACTAAGAAACATTACTTAAACAAATTAAATTATATTTTGTCAAAAAACAAGAAATTAAACTTTGATATATTACATATTAAAAGTACAATTATATAAGTTTCTAAGAATTTAAATTTATCCAATAAATATTGGCTCTCTAAATTCTTGAACTTAATATAAATTTTGCTTCCTTAGCTCAGCTGGATAGAGCAACTGCCTTCTAAGCAGTGGGTCGCAGGTTCGAATCCTGCAGGAAGCGTATTTAATAACTAAGAACCAACTTGCCAATAGTTAATATTTAACTTTTTTAATCTTTCCTCTTTCAAAATATTTCTTGTATCAAAGATCCAAGATGGTTTTCTCATGTTTTCAGAAACACTTTCCCAATTTATTTTTTTATATTCATCCCATTCAGTCAATATTACAATTGCATCAGCCTCTTTAGAGGCCATTTCTATGTCTGATGCAAATTGCCAACTTCCAGAAGATAAATTATCAATTTCAAATTCTTCCATCTCTAATTCTTCTAAAATTTGCTTTCTGCTAACTTTAGGATCATTAATTAATAGTTGTGCACCATTTTCTATCAAATTTTTTGTAATCTTTATAGCAGGAGATTCTCTTGTATCGTTTGTATTAGACTTGAAAGCAAAACCTAGAATAATAATTTTTTTATTTGATACAGTGCCAAAAAACTTATCAATTATTAGAGATGAAATTCTTTCTTTATGCTTTTCATTTAAAATCAATACTTGTTCCCAATAATCAGCTACATCTTCTAATTTATAAAAGCGACATAAATAAACTAAATTTAAAATATCTTTTTTAAAACAACTCCCACCAAAGCCGGGACCTGGAGATAAAAATTTTCTACCAATTCTTTTATCATACCCAATTGCAAGGACAACCTCTTTAATATCAGCTCCAGTCGATTCGCATAAAGAGGAAATTGAATTAATTGAACTGACTCTCTGTGCAAGAAAAGCATTAGCTATTAATTTTGAAAGTTCACTACTCCAAATATTTGTTAAAAGAATCTTATCCGTTGGGATCCATCTTAAATAGATTTCCTTCAACAATTTTACTGCCAATTGATCATCTCCACCTATCAAAACCCTATCTGGATTCTCAAGATCTTTTATAGCAGTTCCTTCTGCTAAAAATTCTGGACTAGAGATAACAGAAAAATTTTTCTCTTCAAATATATTTTTTTTATTATCAGCATTACTCAATATTTCTTGAATTAACTCAGCTGTTCTTACTGGCACTGTACTTTTCTCAACAACAATTGTATGACCTTTAGCATATTTAGCAACCAGTCTTGCGCTTGACTCTACCCATTTTAAATCGCTAGCATAACCTGCTCCTAATCCAGAAATTTTAGTAGGTGTATTAACTGAAATAAAAATCATATCTGCATCTTCTATAGACTTCTTTAAGTCTTTTGAGAAATATAAATTTATACCTCTATTCCTTTCTACAACCTCTTTTAAACCAGGCTCATAGATAGGTAATTTTGAGAGATCTGAACTATTCCATAAATCAATCTTAGTAGCATCTTTATCTACAAGAGTAACTTTTATTTCTGGACATCTATCAGCGATAACAGCCATCGTAGGGCCTCCTACATAGCCTGCTCCAATACAACAAATTTTTTTAATTGATGGTCTAATGAGATTTAAATTGATTTTTATAATTATAAATTAAAAATGTATACATAAAAATCTTTTTTAAGAATTTAAATCAATCTGACATCCATAGTAAATAATAAAATTTTTAAAAACAAGTTATTAACTTTAACTAATTTTATTTGGGTGATAAAGGACTGATTAACTTAATCGAGTTAAAATATAAAAAAACTATAAAATAACTTTTTACGATTGAGAAACTCATTTATTAAAAAGGACACTGATTTATGTTTCATAATCTTCTGCATTGGAGTTTTTCTATTACCCTCTGCTTTTCTTATTTCATCAATATTATTCCTAATTACCATATTAGGAAATTTTTTTAAAGAGAAAAATAATTTCTTTGATGACAAATGGAATATATCCTTTGTGATAGGAAGCTTATTAATGTTATTAAGTGCATCAATTCAGACTCTGAATTATGAAAATATATTTGATTATGATTTTGATATCAGTTTAACGTGGATAGGTTTAGCTAATTGGATACCTTTTTTTTGGTGCTTTTGGAGTTTCAAATCATTTTTAAATAGTCCTGAAAAAAGAAAAATAATTTCTCTAATATTTATTTCAGGCTCTGTTCCAGTGATAGTTTCTGGATTAGGCCAAGTATTCTTTAACTGGAATGGACCTTTAAAAACATTTTATGATTTAATTATTTGGTATCAACGACCTTCTGATGAGGTCACTGGATTAACAGGATTATTTAATAACGCCAACTATGCTGGTTCTTGGTTAAATATTATTTGGCCTTTTTCATTAGCATTCTTTATTAATAAAAGAGAAAATTTTTTAGAAAAAACATCAATTTACTTATTTATTTTTGGAATCTCACTCTCAACAATTATGACTAATTCTAGAGCAGCATGGGTAGGGATATTTCTAGGCAGTTCATTTATGTACGGTAATAAAAGTTTTAAAATTATAAGAAATTTATTAATTTTGATAACACTAATTATTGGCTGTACGATATATCCCATTTTAGGAAATTTTATTCAAGATTTCTTAAGAGAAATAATCCCAAAATCAATCTGGGTAGAATTCAGTGATTTTCAGTATACAAGAATTGAAATATGGCAGTCTGGTATTGAACATGCTTTAAATCACCCATTTTTTGGAACCGGGGCAAGTTCTTTTCCTGAAATGTTTAGAGCTCAAACGGGCCTATGGAAAGGTCATGCTCATAACCTACCTTTGGAACTAATTATAAGTTATGGAATTCCTGCAGGTTTATTTATTATGCTCCCAATTTGCTTTATATTATATCGATCAATAAATAATATTTTTTTTTCAAAGCTGAAATTTAAAAATTCCATACATGACAGAGCATGGATAACCTCTCTGATATTATTGCTAATTTCGCAAATGGTTGACGTTCAATATTTTGATGGGAGAATTAGTATAATTTTATGGATTTTATTATCTGGGACAAGAAATATGATTTATGAACAAAAAGATAGTTTTGAAAATTACTCTGCAAGTTCATAAAAAATTTATAGATAAATGAATTTAACACTTTTTTAAATGTATTTAAGAATTCCTTGGATAGTAAGTAGGAGAAGAAAGCTTGTAGGTAGCTTAATAGACTTTATAATAAATTTATTATTATATAATTTTATATTTTTTAATGATTTAGGCACTTACCCAAATAAATTAGTTTCTTTGAGCTTTGCTTTTTTTTGGATTGTATTAAGTTATCTGTTAGGAAGATATACAAGAATAAAAGAAATATCTTTTAATACGTTTACAAAATCATTAATAAAAATTATTTTTATGGCTATTTTATGTAATTCAATTTATTTAATAATAAATCTTGGATTACCTATTATTTTTTATTGGGATAAAACCCAATTGAGTAATTATTTATCAAAAGACATGAGTAACATATTTATAAAGTCTTCACTTAAAATAGCCGCTTTAAGTCTTTTTGTTCAATATTTTATTAGCATACTTACTTATAGTATTTATGATCAAAAAAAAGAGTGGGTCTTCTATGGGAAAAGAATTATATTCAATCAGATTATAGAAGAATTAGGACCTAATAAAAAAAACATAAATTTAACCTGGATATCCGAAGAAGACAAGATAAATAAAATTAATTTGGATAAAATTAAAGGAATAATTATTGATGATTTACCTGGTTTATCTAAAGCAGATTTAGATATTATTTTTAAACTTAAGTTAAAAGGGGTTATTATCGAAAGTTTATTAACGTGGTTTGAGAATGAATATCATAGGATGCCTACAAATATCATTAATAATAAATACGAATTAATAGAAAAACTTAAGTCTATCGAAGATAGCTATCAATTACGGTCCAAACGAGTTGGTGATCTATTAGTAAGCCTTTTTTTACTATTAATAACAATGCCCTTATTTGTTTTAATAAGTATTTTAATTTATTTAGAAGATCGCGGTCCAATATTTTATTCTCAATTTAGAACAGGTCTTAATGGTCAAATAATTAAAATAATAAAATTTAGAAGTATGAAAACAGATGCCGAAAAAAGTGGTATACAGTGGTCCCAACATTATGATCCAAGAATAACAAAAATAGGAAGAATAATAAGATCTACTAGACTGGATGAATTACCGCAATTATTATGCGTTATACAGGGAACCATGAGTTTAATTGGGCCAAGACCTGAACGTCCTGAGATTGAAAATAAACTTTTAAAAGATATACCATATTATAATTTTAGAACCATCTTACGTCCTGGAATAAGTGGTTGGGCACAGGTTAATTATCCATATGGCGCAAGCATATTTGATGCAAAGAAGAAACTTAGTTTTGATATTTACTACATAAGTCATTTTTCCATTTTATTTGACTTTCTTATTTTATTTAAAACAATTAAATTAGTATTAAATGCGAAAGGAGCAAAACCAAAAAAATAAATTCAGGGTAAATCTTTTAAATATTTTTTATACCATTTTGCAAAAAGGTACACTCCATTATCAATTGAAACTTTTGGTTTATAACCAACCCACTTTTCTAAATTAGTTGTATCAGCAAAAGTTTTTTCAACATCTCCAGGTTTTATTGGTTGATATTCTTTTATGGCTTTGATTGAGAAAGCATCTTCAAGTAATTCAATAAAATAATTTAAATCTACAGGTCTTCCATATCCAATATTAAATATTTTATTAGGAACAAAATTATTATTACTATCTTTCAAATTAGATAAAGGTGATTTCAATGCACAGAGAAATGTACCATCCACAATATCATTAATAAATGTGAAATCCCTACTCATTTTCCCAAAATTAAAAATTGGAATTGGTTTCTTAGAAATAATATTTTTAGAGAAAATCATTGGTGCCATATCAGGCCTGCCCCATGGGCCATAAACAGTGAAATATCTTAACCCAGTTATAGGTAATTTATAAATATTACTATATGAGTAAGCCATCATTTCATTTGAGATTTTTGTAGCTGCATAAAAACTCAAAGGTTTATTTAAAATATTCTCTTCATTAAACGGAAAATCCTTCTTCTCTCCATATACTGAACTGCTTGATGCATATACTAAGTGCTCTACATCATAAACTTTACACATTTCTAATATATTAAAAAATCCTTCTAAATTTGATCTCATATAAGATGTTGGATTTTCTATTGAATATCTGACTCCAGCTTGAGCTGCTAAATTTATAACTATATCAGGTTTATATCTTTCAAAAATTTTATCTAATTCTTTAATATTATCTATAGAACTTTTAAAAAATTTCCAATCACCAGATTTACTTTTTATTTCATCAATATTTTTTAATCTTGAATATTTCAACTTAATATCATAGTAATCATTAATATTATCCAAGCCTATAACCTTATAATTATTAGAGAGAAATTTAATCGCTAAAGCAGATCCTATGAAGCCTGCACAACCTGTAATCAAGATAACCTTATTATGGCTTTTCATAAAATATACCTCCTTACAATATTGATAAATATAACTTATTAGAGATTAAGAATTAAAAAATATCTTATTTATATTTAATTTTTATATTAATAAAATAATTTTGAATAAATAAATTTATATGCAAATTATATAATATTTACTGTAATTTTAAAATTTACTTAAGAAATTTCCAAAATAATATTTTTATTTATTTTAGTTAAATAACTTATTAAAGATTTCTTGATATTATTCCTTTTCGATAAAATGAGTTGACTTAAAAAAATTAATCAATGAGTAATAAAGACATAATTAATAACTATATAAAAGACGAGGTTATAAAAATTGTTTTAAAAGCTAATGAAGCAATAATGGATATATTTTTAAACAATCAATTTAAAACAAAATTTAAAAAAGATAATTCACCTGTAACCGAAGCTGACTTATCCGCACATAATATTATCGTAAAAGGATTAAAAATATTAACTCCTGAGATACCAGTAATAAGCGAAGAGAATGAAGAATCATTTTCTATGCGTAGCAATAATGAACTCTTCTGGTTAATTGATCCACTTGATGGCACTAAGGAATTTATTAACAGAAGTGAAGACTTTACATGTAATATAGGATTAATCAAAGATAATTTAGTAATATTTGGCTTCGTAGGAGTACCTGCAAAAAATCTAGTTTATTATGGAGGAAAATCGTTTGAATCAAATCTAAGATATTCAAACGGAGAAATTAAAAAAATAAAGTGTAAAAGAAGTACTAATACTTTAAGAATAATTGCCAGCAAAAGTCATTTAAACGAAGAAACAAATAAATTCATTAACTCTTTAAAAAAGCCATATGAATTAATTACCGCAGGATCAAGTCTCAAATTCTTAAAAATTGCAGAGGGTCTTGCTGATATATATCCTAGAATGGCTCCAACATCTGAATGGGATACTGCCGCAGCGCATGCTGTACTCGAGGGTGCAGGTGGATCTGTTTTACAGATAAACGGAAATAATTTGATTTACGGGAAAGAAAATATAATAAATCCAAAATTTATAGCTACGAATAGAAATTTATCAGATATTATAAATTGATTTAAATTTTTTAATAATTTAAACTAATCCAAAGTTCAAAAATAAATAATATTTATTTTCTAAGTAATTATTCATTTGAATATTGCATTAAGCATAAAAGCATATTTGAAAATGATTATTTTTAGTTTTTTTAAATAGGTTAAAAATTTGAAACCTATACTTAATATTTTTAGAAATTACTCAATATGAATTTATAATTATGAAGTTAATTAATAAACTAAAAAATATTATGCCTGTAGATATTAATGTTAAAAAAGTAGCTATAATTTTAGGATTTTTTAATGGGAATAAATATATTATTAAACAATTAAAAAGTATAATCTCTCAGTCTCATAAGAATATAAAAATTTTCATATTTGATGATAATTCAAATGAAAAAACAATAGATTTTAAAAGCTTTATTAAAGAGAATAATGAAATAGAAATAACCTATATTCGTCGCAGTAATAATATAGGTTATGCAAAAAACTTTCTCCAAGGTTTAAAGGATATTGGTCCAGCGTTTGATTACTATTCTTTTAGTGATCAAGATGATATTTGGGAGATAAATAAAATTGAACAATCTTTAAAAGATCTTGATAATTTACCATTATCAATTCCATCTTTATATTGCTCTAGGACTTCTTACTATAACGAAAAATGTACAAAAGAAATTGGCTCATCAAAACATTTTCCAAAAAAACCAAATTTTAAAAATGCATTAATACAAAATATTGCAGGAGGAAACACTATCACTATTAATAAATCTGCTAGAAATCTCATAGTAAATTCATTAAAATGTAATAATTATATTTCTCATGATTGGTGGTGCTATCAATTAATTTCTGCTGCAGGTGGCAATATAATTTTTAGCTCTGATAAATTAGTAAGATATAGACAACATAATTTAAATTTAATTGGAGGTAATCAAACCTCTATAGACAAATTAAAAAGATTTAGAAAATTTATTTCAGGAGATCTGAAAGAATGGAATGATATTAATATTGAAAATTTAATCATTAATAAAAATTTAGTTTCTGAAAAAAATTTAATAACTATTAGAAGATTCCAAACTGCAAGAAAATCAAAAAATATTTTTAAAAAACTATTCTTATTTTTTCAATCAGGGGTTCATAGACAAACAATATTTGAAAATATTGCTTTTATTTTAGGTTTGATTTTTAATAGAATATAATTATAAGCAGATTGATATTTTAAATTAGATAATTAAAATTTTTATTATGGAAAACAATTTAGTCTATAGAAGAAAAGGGATAATACTTGCGGGAGGGTTAGGAAGCAGGCTTTTCCCAATAACAAGTGTTGTTAGTAAACAATTATTACCTGTTTATGATAAACCAATGATATTTTATCCTCTTTCAACATTAATGCTCTCTGGGATAAGAGATATTTTAATTATTACAACTGAAAAAGATAACAATTTATTTAGAGATCTTTTTGGCAATGGAAACCAATTAGGTATCTCTATTAAATATCAAATTCAATCTGAACCAAGGGGAATTGCAGAAGCTTTTATTATTGCAGAAAAATTTATAGATCAAGAACCAGTCGCCTTGATATTAGGTGATAATTTATTTTACGGAGATGGAATAATAGATCTTCTTTCTAAAGCTAACAAAAATAAAAACTCTACAATATTTGCTTATCAAGTAAAAAATCCTAAACGATATGGCGTTGTAGAATTTGATAAAAATTCAAAAGTAATTTCAATTAAAGAGAAACCCAAAAAACCAAAAACTAATTTTGCTATTACTGGATTATATTACTACGATAATAGTGTGGTAGAAAAAGCAAAACAAATTTTGCCATCAAAAAGGGGAGAATTAGAAATAAGCGATTTGAATAGTTTATATCTAAAAGAGAATACACTTAATGTTGAATTATTTGGAAGAGGAATGGCCTGGCTAGATACAGGCACATTTGACTCGCTAAATGAGGCATCAGCTTTTATTAAAACAATTGAGAATAGACAAGGACTTAAAGTTGGATGTCCCGAGGAGGTTGCTTGGAGAAAAGGATGGATAAGAAATCAAGATCTAGTGGCACTTGCCAAACCTTTAGCTAAAAGCGGCTATGGGGAATATCTTATTTCCTTATTAGATTAATTTATTTAAAATGAAAATTAGTTATCAACAATGTGAAAGTAATACAGGATGTATTCTAAATGGTCCATTATTGATAAAACCAAATATTAATATTGATTCAAGGGGATTTTTTCAAGAAAGTTGGAATGAAAAAGATTTTAATAATATTCTTATTAAAAATAATCAAGACAATCAAGTCTTTAAACAAGATAATCATTCAAAATCCACGAAAGGGACATTAAGAGGACTCCATTATCAAAAAGAACCTTATTCTCAGGGAAAATTAGTAAGGTGCATTAGTGGTGAAATATTCGATGTTGCAGTTGATATTAGAAAAGGATCTAAAACATTTTTAAATTACACTTCCGTAATACTAAATAGCAAAAATTTTATGCAATTTTGGATCCCTAAGGGTTTTGCCCATGGTTTTTTGACCCTTTCAGATAATACAGAAGTTATATATAAAGTAACAAGTTACTGGCATAAGGAAAGTGAATTAAGTATTAATTGGAATGATCCTAAAATTAATATAAAGTGGCCGTCTGAAGATATTAAATATTTAAATATAAGTAATAAAGATTCAAAGGCGCCTTATATGCCTCAAATAAAAAAAGAAGATTTATTATGAAAATTTTAATAACCGGAATAGATGGGCAACTTGGGAGAGAACTAATTAAAAAAAAAGATAAAAATTTCGATTTAATTGGCCTTAATAAAACTGACTTTAATCTTTTAGATCAAAAAGATTGTGAACAAAAAATTTTTGATATCAAGCCAGACTGGATTATTAATGCTGCAGCTTTCACTCAAGTAGATATTGCAGAAGAAAAAACAGAATTAGCATATTTAATAAATTCCAATGCAGTTGAGTTTCTTGCTAAAACAGTTTCAGTATATAGAGGTAGGCTTCTTCATATAAGCACAGATTTTGTTTTTAATGGTAATAAAAAGGCACCTTATTTTGTAAATGATAAATGTGCACCATTAAATGTATATGGCAGTTCAAAATTAAAAGGAGAAAAACTTTCTCTAAAATATCCAGGAACTTTAATTTTAAGAACAAGCTGGCTATACAGTAATTTTGGAGAAAATTTTTATACGAAAATTTTTAATCTTCATAAAAACTATAATAAACAATCAAAACCGATCAAAATTATAAATGATCAATTTGGAAGTCCAACAACTGTAGATAGTCTTGCAGACGCATGTTGGAAATTAATTATTGCTGCTTCTAACAAAAAAGATATTCAAAAAATATTTCATTGGTCTAACTCAGGAGTAATAAGTTGGTACCAATTTGCCAAAGCTATCGGAGAAGTCTCAGAAGAAATTGGCTTAATAAATAAAGCTGCTCCAATAATACCTATTCGATCATATCAATATCCATCTAATATAATTAGACCAAAATATTCAGCACTTGATTGCAATAGTACATGCGAATACATAGATCTAGATCAAATTAAATGGCAAGATGCACTAAAATACAAATTAATTCAAAAATCAATATTAGATTCCTAAAATGAGATACTTAATAACTGGTGGAGCAGGATTTATAGGCAAATCATTATTACTTAAATTAATAGAAGATAAAAATAATACTATCTATAACTTAGATAAATTAACTTATGCTAGTGATATTAATTTATTAAATAAATTTTTAAAAATAAACGATTATTCTAATTATCAATTTCTTAAAGTTGATTTAGCAAATGAATTAAAAACATTTGAAGCAGTAGAAATTGCGAATCCAGATAAAATTATTCATTTTGCAGCAGAAAGTCATGTAGATAAATCTATAACTAATCCATCTAATTTCATTCAGAGTAATATTATTGGAACATTTAATCTTTTAGAGGCATCAAGAAATCACTATGAATCATTAAATTCTAACAGGAGAACTAATTTTAGGTTTCACCATATAAGTACAGATGAAGTTTTTGGGAGTATAGATAATAATGATAAATTCCATGAAAAATCTCGTTACGATCCTAGAAGCCCATATTCAGCAAGCAAGGCCTCTAGCGATCACTTAGTAAGAAGCTGGTTTCATACTTATGGATTGCCTATTTTAATTACAAATTGTTCAAATAACTATGGTCCAGGTCAATTCGAGGAAAAGTTAATTCCCACAATAATTACAAAAATCAAAAATAATCAAACAATACCAGTTTATGGTGACGGGCAAAATATTAGAGATTGGCTTTTCATTGATGACCACATTGAAGCAATAATTAAAGTATTAAATCATGGAAATGTAGGCGATACATTTTGTATAGGAGGTTTTGGAGAAATGACCAATTTAAAAGTTGTGCATAAAATTTGTGATTTATTAGACAAAAAATTGAAAAGAGAAAATTCATCTAGAGAATTAATAACCTTTGTAAAAGATAGATTAGGGCATGATAAAAGATACGCTATTGACTCCACTAAAATAAGAAAAGAATTAAATTGGCGACCTAAATATTCTTTTGATGAAGGTATTAAAATAACAATCAATTGGTATTTGAAAAACAAGTAATTTATTTTAAAAATTTACATATTCAATTATCTTAAATAAATTTATATTTCCTTTTTTTAGAATTTTCCCTAATAACCTTGTCATATTTTTTAAATTCATAGTCTTTAATATCTGAACATTGAGTAAGTTTTAATCCTTTTCTTTGCCAATTTCGAGAATTTCTAAATATTAATCTTTCATATCTATTATTCATTTTAGTTCTACTATAAAAAAGTCTAATAAATCTGTAATTAACTTTGAAAAAATTTAATCTATCTAGTAGATGAAATTTTATAAATATTAACTCTATTAGATTTAGTATTTTAAATTTAAAAAGTAATCTTCCAATTTCTTGAGTGAAATTTATAACAAAAAACAGTTTTTGTTTTTTTCTAGTGAATGATTCACAATAATTATTTATAAATATCGTTCCAAGTGATTGTCCACCATTAAAGTGTGGATAAATAACTTTTCTTTTTTTTAAGAAAGAGGTCCATTTTCTAAATTTTTTAATATCTAAATTATTAATTTTGGCAAGTTCTTTCTCTCCAATTAGAAAACTATAGATTTTCTGAAATGCAGTTTGATCTTCTTCTAATAGCTCATAAGGACTAAATATTTTTGGTTCATTCTTTATTTTTTCATACTTTTCAATAAAATCATCGACATTAGAAGTAATCATTTCTTTTAATTTAGCGACAGGAAATTTGTCGATACATATTTTGGTAAATAACTTATTAGCAATAAAAACAGGCAGTCCTAAAGAAGCAGCTTCTAAATTCAATTGGGTAAGTTCATCAAATGTAATTAAAGCTTTACTTTTAAGCAGAATTTTAAAAAGTGTATATCTATCCTCTGGATAATTTCTAGTAATTAAACTTATATTTTCTTCTTTAAGAAGTTCTTTTATCTTCTCGGGCATTTCTTTTAGTTTGCCCTTACCTGTATATATAGCTATAGAGTCTTTTTTAAAATCATTATGGAAGCGCATTGCGGTTTTCCAGTTTATATCAATTTTAGATTGAAAATAATAAAATTCTTTTGCAAAAGGATCACAACATGATGAAAAAGGGAGATTATAATCACCAACTTTTGGAAATGTATTTCTACCAAGAAAAGAAAAGGGTGCTAACTGCCAAAAAATAATTTGCATTCCTTTCTTTCTAGCAATATTAAGTAAATATCTTGGTGAGGTATCATTTGCAATTAAAAAATCTTTTCTTTGAGCATTCCTTAAATCCAATTTGATAAAAGTTTTATTTGAGAATTCAGCAAAAACTTCATAATTAATTTTTCCAAGATTATTAATATCTCTTGGCAAAAAAATTGGATCTATATTTTTCTCTAACAGGAATTTAAATAGGCTATAAATACATTTAACTCCATTACTTTTGGAGTTATATGAAGGCATATCGACATAAACTTTTGGCATTAAATATATGAGTTTATCAAAAAAATTTTTTTCTTAAAGGTGAAATTATTTATAACATTTATTAAATCAATCATTTGAGTTATTTGAACTTGGTTTATTGCTAAATAAAGGTTAAATTGCATAATTTGATCTAAAACCGATCTAAATACTGAAAGTATATTATTATTTAATTCTATAAATTCTGTCTGTTTGCAAAGTTCTCTAAAAATATTAGCTTTTTTAGTAATTTGATTATTATCCAGTAGCTTTTTTAATTTGATTTTTATGCATACTTTAACTGAATAAAGAGATTGATCTCTCGACTGTCCAGAAGTCCAAGATTTTCCTGATTTTATTTTTGACAAAAAATTATAATTAATAGGGTAAATCCTTCTCAATCTTGAGTTTTTATTTTTTAACTCATTTAATTTTGACAAAATATTCAATTATTTAAATATAATAATAAATCATATTCACAACATTCAAAAGCTGTTTTTGAATTAAGTTCAAAATTTTTATACCAATTTATAGTTAATTCCACTGTCTTTTCAAAATTTAATCTTGGCATCCATTGCAAAATATGATTCGCTTTATCAATAGTAAGATTGAGTTTCCCAGCTTCATGAGGCATATTTTCTTTTTCACTAATAACAAATTTTCCATTCCAATGCCTTAGGCATTCTTTAACTAAATCTTTAACTGTTCGATTAGAATTAATATCCGGACCAAAATTAAAAGATGATGAGATTCTTCTATCTTCAGTTTTATGTAATTTTTCCGCAAGAATTAAATAGCCTGCTAAAGGCTCTATCACGTGTTGCCACGGTCTAGTAGATAATGGATTTCTTATAATAACTTCACTATTTTTAGCAAGTGCTTTAGCGATATCTGGAACAATCCTATTAGAGGACCAATCTCCACCACCAATAACATTACCTGCTCGAGCTGAGGCTATAAATATATTATTTTTTTGCATTTCTGAACAACCACAAAAACTTTCACGCCAAGAATTTATAGCAATTTCTGCTGCTGCCTTACTACTACTGTAAGGGTCTACACCACCTAGTTTATCAATTTCTCGATATCCATATTCCCATTCGTTATTATGGTACACCTTATCAGTAGTAATAAAAACTGCACTACACTTTTGATCATTATTAATTACGTACTCCAAAATATTAATAGTACCCATAACATTGGTTTCCCATGTTTCAACAGGATTTCTATATGATGTCAAAACAAGAGGTTGTGCAGCCAAATGAAAAACGATTTCAGGTTTAAAGATATTGAAAATCTTATTAGTTTTATCTTTGTCCCTAATATCACAAATATTATGCTCTATTTTGTCTTTAAGATTTAATAAATCAAATAAATTTTTGTTATCTTGTGGCTCTAAGCTTATTCCACAAACTTTAACCCCCATTTTTAAAAGCCATAGTGTAAGCCAGCTCCCTTTAAATCCAGTATGTCCTGTTACAAGGACTTTTTTATTTTTCCAAAAAGATATATCTGGATTAATAATATTTGTATTATTTAACATTATTCCCAACATCTCCAAGGTGCTTTTCCAGCATTCCACAAGCTTTCTAGAGTATTTTTATCTCTAAGAGTGTCCATTGGCTGCCAAAAACCTTCATGATGATAAGCTGCAAGTTCCCCCTCTTTAGCTAATTTTTTTAAAGGGGTCTGTTCCCAAATAGAACTATCATCGTCAATATAATTTAATACATCTGGTTCTAAAACAAAAAAACCTCCATTAATCCAACTTTTGTCTCCTTTAGGCTTTTCTTGAAAAGAACAAACTTTACCCCTTTCAAACTCTAGTGAACCGAATCTACCAGGAGGCTGAACAGCTGTGAGTGTTGCCTTGATATTTGATTTTTTATGAAATTCTATTAATTTTTTAATATCTATATCTGCCAATCCATCTCCATATGTAAAACAAAATGTTTCACTATTTAGATATTTAGAAACTCTTTTTAATCTCCCACCTGTCATAGTGGAATCACCAGTTTCAACCAAAGAAATTCGCCATGGTTCTGTTCTTTTAGAATGAACTTCCATTTTATTATTTTGCATATCAAAAGTTACATCAGAGGTATGTAAAAAGTAATTAGCAAAAAATTCTTTAATAACATAACCTTTATAACCGCAACAAATGACAAAATCATTAATTCCATAATTACTATAGATCTTCATTATGTGCCACAAGATAGGTTTATTACCTATTTCAACCATTGGTTTGGGCTTAACAGAAGTTTCCTCAGAAATTCTTGTACCTAAGCCACCAGCTAGTATTACAGCTTTCAAAACTAAAAGGATTTTAGATTATGATATCATGCGGAAATTGTGTAACTAGTAAAAACAAATAAAAATTTGATCTTATATGCTATTTTTCGTAATCTATATAATAATTGAAATTTAATAATATGAGAGTTTCAGATTTTATTGCTAAAAGATTGAGATTTCTTGGATGCGAAGAAGTTTTCATGGTTACCGGCGGAGCTTCTATGCATCTTAATGATAGTTTTGGATATATTTTTAAAGATAAAGTACATTTCCTTCATAATGAACAATCTTGTTCTATGGCGGCAGAAAGTTTTGCGAGAATCAGAAATTTTCCTGCAATTGTAAATGTTACTGCAGGTCCTGGAAGTATTAATGCAATAAATGGTGTTTTTGGTGCATATGTTGATTCACTGCCAATGATAGTAATATCAGGTCAAGCGAAGAGAGAAACACTTGTAAAGAACTCTGGAAGACCATATTTAAGGCAATTAGGAGATCAAGAGGTTGATATCGTACAAATGATAAATAAGGTAACAAAACAATCTATTCTTATTGAGGATCCTAACAAAATTGATGAAGTCATTAATAATGCTTTTATTCAAGCCATAAGTGGACGTAAAGGTCCTGTATGGATTGACGTCCCAATTGATGTGCAAGCATCACCATTAGAAAGCAACTTTGATTATCTCATTAGTGAACCTTTAAATTTATCAAGTAATTTAGATAATAAAAAATTAAAAATATCAGATGAAGATTTAGAAATAATTGCATTAAAAATTTTAAACTCCAAAAAACCTATTTTTTATGTTGGGAATGGAATCAGATTGAGTGATTCATATAAAGATTTTCTTGATTTCCTGGAGAACTGGTCTATACCAACTGTAACTGGTTGGAATAGTAATGATCTATTATGGGATGATCATCCCTGCTATAGCGGAAGACCTGGTTCCATTGGTAACAGGCCAGGTAATTTTGCAGTACAATTATCTGACTGTGTTATTACAATTGGATGTCGACTCAACATAAGACAAGTAAGTTTTAATTGGAAATCATTTGCTAAAAATGCTTGGAAATGTCATATAGATATAGACAAAGATGAATTGGAAAAACCAACTCTTAATACTGACCTAAAAATAAACGCTGACATAAAGGATTTCTTCCAAAATTTAAGTAATAAAATGTATGATATTTTACAAAAGAGAAATATTGGTAGAGATGGTAAAAGATGGGAAAAATGGAGAAAATTTAATAAATCTCTATTGAAAGAGTATCCAGCGACAATACCTTGTAAGAAGATTAATAATAAATTAATAAATCCTTATTTTTTTATAAATAAACTTTTCAATAAATTAAATAATAATGATGTTGTGATTTGTGCAGATGGAACAGCTTGTGTAGTTACTTTTCAGGCTGCAATTATAAAGAAAGGGCAACGTCTTTATCATAATTCCGGTTGTGCTTCAATGGGATATGAACTCCCTGCCGCATTAGGAGCCTTTTATGCAACTAATAAAAAAATAATATGTATCGCTGGTGATGGGTCAATAATGATGAATTTACAAGAATTGTCAATTATAGGTTCTAAAAAATTACCAATAGTTATTTTCTTATTAAACAATCAAGGTTACCATTCAATTAGACAAACTCAAAAGAATTTTTTTCCAAATAATTTAGTTGGCTGTGGTATTGAGTCTGGACTACCATTCCCTAACTTTAAGGACTTATCACGTGGTTTCTCGCTTGATTATAAATACAGTTGTAAAGAAGAACTTTTAGAAGCTGATATATCGCAATCTCTTCAAATTGAGGGACCAATAATACATGAAATAAAACTTAATTTAGAACAAACATTTGAGCCAAAACTTTCAAGTAAAAAATTAGAGGATGGCACAATGATTACATCTGAATTAGAAGATATGTCTCCATTCCTTTCAAAAGAAAAAATGGCAGAAATAATAAATATCTCTAATCAAATATAGAGTCTAATAATCAATAAATTAAATTTTTATTTAAATATATTTTTATTAAATGTTTAAAATTAGTGCTCAAAATATAGACCTTAATAATAATTATTTAATTAATTTTAAAACTCTAAATATTTCTTCAATAAATATCTTCAAGGATATATAATAAACCTCAAAAGATCAAATTAATCATTATAAAGCTTAAATTATGAATACATTAGAAAAGAAAATGTGTGAGATTTTAAAGAAATCAGTAGAGCATTATGGAGTAATAGGGACTAAAGCAGAATTCGAAGCCGAGGGTACAAGAACAGATGAGTTATTAAGATTACTTGAAATTGCTAATAAAGCGGATGCAAAAATAGCCTTAAAAATAGGCGGTTGTGAAGCAATTAAGGATCTATACGAATCAAAACAATTAGGAGTAAATTACATAATTGCTCCAATGGTTGAGACCCCATATGCTTTACAAAAATTTGTGAATGCTAGCAAAATTGTATACAGCAAGGAGGAAAGAGAAGATACAAAATTTTTATTTAATTGTGAGACTATTACTACTTTTAATAACTTGGAAGAAATCGCTATTATTTGCGAAAAGAATAAGGATTCAATTGATGGAATTGTTTTTGGGAGGGTAGATTTTGTTGGCTCATTAGGATTAAGTAGAGAAGAAATAGAAAGCGATCAAGTATCAAAATCTGTTTTATTAGTTTCTAAAAAATGTAAAGAAATAAATCTTGATTTTGTAGTTGGCGGTGCTGTTTCATTTGATGCAAGATTAAATCTTATTAAATTTAAAGATAATTATTTAACAAGATTTGAAACTAGGAAAATGATTTTTGATAGTAAAGCTTTAAATCTCAAAGAATTAGAACAAGCCTTAAAAGATGCTGTCTATTTTGAACTTCTTTGGCTTTTTAACAAAAGGGAATACTACAACAATATGTATAAAGAAGATGATAAAAGGATACAAATGCTTGAATCAAGATGGAAAGTTCTTAATAATAACTAGTCTTATAAAAAGATGGATAACCCTATAATTTTAACTGGAGGCACAGGCTGGGTTGGCAAAAATTTTTTACATGAATTACAGAAAAGAATTAATTACAAAGAATTTAATAAAAAAGTTTTTGTATTTGCAAGTAAATCCGGCAATTTAAAATCTTCAGCTTATCCTAAAAAGGAAGCCATTAATATTCCGGTATATCCATTTTCAACTTTATTAAAGAAATTTAAAAATACTCCTAATATTAGAATAGTTCATACAGCATTTCTAAGAAAAGAAAAGTTAGATATTATTGGATTTAATAATTATGTAAAAGCAAATAAATACATTACAAAAACAATTTATGATTTGTTAAAAAGTTCCAAAAGCTCAAAAATTCTTGAGATTTCATCTGGAGCTGCCTTTAGAATAGAAAATGATAAAGAAAAGACTCTAGAAAATGATCCATATGGTTTTTTAAAATTAGAAGAAGAGAATTTATTAAATTCAGCCTCTAATTGCTTAATTATGAGAATTTATGGACTTACTGGTCAATTTATGAATAGTGCTAATATTTTTGCTTTTGGAAATTTTCTATTAAGTGCACTGAAAAATGAGAGAATTAATATTAAATCTAGAAATAATGTCATTAGAAGTTATGGTTTTGCTAGCGAAATCGCTTTTGCTGGAATTGAATGGTTAATTTCAAATAATATCATTAGTAAGGAAATCACTTTAAGCGCAGCTACTAATACTATAAGCTTGTATGAATTAGCTCAGAAAATCACAAAAATTTATAATCTCCCTGAAATTAATTCGCAGATTGATTATTCACTACCAGATAATAAATATACTTGTGAATTAAGTTCATTTAGGAGTTTTTTAAGTCAAATGGATGTCTTACCTTGTGATATAGAAAATCAAATTAAAATAACGTATAATTATTTAAAAAATAATTGTAAAGAATGATATTTATAAATAAAAGCAGAACTTTAAGAGCCTTAATACCAATAATAAGTTCATTACCTAAAAAGAGAAAATTAAGTCTTATAGCTATGATTCCATTATCGATAATTTCGGGTATTGCAGATTTTTGTGTTGTAGGTTCTCTTGCAGAACTTTTTTCAACATTGGTAGGTACGAAAAAAAATATGTCAATATTACCAAACTTTTTTTCTGATTTTTTTTCAGGTTATCCAGAATCATTAGCATTGAGCTTGGTTTTCACATTTATTATTTTCACTTGGATATCATCCTTTGCAAGGATATTTCTAAGAGCCTTGACAATAAGATTAAAAACTTATATTCGTAAAGATTTAAGCGAAACTGCTCAGAGAAAACTTATGGCACAAAACTATGAGTTCTTTATTGGCAGAGATACTGGTAATAAAGGGCAACTAAATGCAGCAGTGTTATTGAATATTTCTAGAATTTCTGAAGAATTAGTTCAACCTTTGCTTAGTTTAACAAGCAGTCTAGTTATTATAATATTTTTATCAAGTGCCATTTTTGTTGTTGGGAAACAACTAGCAGGCATACTTGTATTTTCATTAATAATAAGTTACTTTTTGATATCTTATTTTATTACTCCCTATTTAAGATATGCCGCGAGGACTCGTTTAAAAATTGATTTAACTAAAAATAATTTACTAAGAGAATCTTTGAAAAATATAGTGGATGTTCAACTAACGAATACTGAAAAATATTTCCAAAAAAAATATCAAGATCTTGGAGACTTATCGGTACCTATAATTTGGAAAGGAGAAATTCTTCCAGAGATTCCCAGGGCCCTAATAGAGCCTATTGGTATAACTTTAATATTTTTGTTTGGATTGTTTCCTGTTATTTTCAATCCTGGAGCATTCGATATTCTTGAAATATTACCTTTCTTAGCAACAGTAGCTATAACTTCTTTAAAGTTAACAGTTCCTTTACAAGAAACCTTTAGGGCTATCAATTCTGTGCGTGGTTGCCTCCCCAATCTTGAAGAAACTGTAAAGTTAGTTGATTTAAAAACTGAGAGATTTACATTGGATTCACCAGGAATAATGCAAAAAGAAGAATTAAATATTTCGAAAGAATTAAAGGTAGATAATTTGAGTTACAAATATCCATCATCAAAAAATCTTATTATTAAAGATATATCTTTTTCTATACCTGTAGGAAGATGCGTTGCATTTGTAGGAAAAACAGGCAGTGGAAAATCAACTACGGCAAATCTTCTTTTAGGGTTATTAAGCCCTATTAATGGTTCAATAAAAATTGATGGACAGGAAATAAACGAAGAAAGAATACCCGCTTGGCAAGCAAATTGTGCATATGTTCCACAACAAATTACTTTACTTGGCACAAGCATTTTAGAGAATATCGCTTTTGGAGAATTTAAACAAGATATTGACTTTGAAAGAGTTAAAGAAGCCCTAAAAATTTCTCAGTTATATGATTTTGTAGAAAAAATGCCTGAAAAAGTAAACACAAGAGTTGGTGAGAATGGGACAAGATTATCTGGTGGCCAACGTCAAAGATTAGCAATCGCAAGAGCATTTTATAAAAAAGCAAAATTCATAGTTTTAGATGAAGCTACAAGTTCTCTTGACAATAACACTGAGAATAAGTTGATGAAAGCTATTGATCAAATATCAAAAGATTGTACTGTTCTTGTCATTGCACATAGACTTTCTACAATTATGAATGCAGACTGTATCTATGAATTTGAGAATGGAAAGATTAAAGATTTTGGGACTTTTGAACAGTTAAGAGATTCTTCAGAAACCTTTAAGAACATGGCTAGGTTAAGAAAAAAACTTTTATAAAA
>CACOIV010000006.1 GCA_902627335.1 uncultured Prochlorococcus sp. | reverse complement strand
ATTTATAACTTAAATCTTGATGCTATTTCGGCTATTATTATATTAGAGGATTATTTGAAATTGACCTTTGAGGTTGATTCGAAAGTGAATCCTAAAACTTGGATAAAATAGTGAATTTATAAATATTTCCTGTTTCCAGTTGATAATCTTTTTTAATAAGAAATCTTAAAAGAGAATCTTCTATTAATGCTCTTCCTAATGGTGGCTTAACAGATAATTTTCCCTGATTAAATGACCAAATAAAGTTCCATTTGAATTCACTTGCCTCAATGACCCCCTTTAGCTCTTTTGTTTTGAAGTTATATTCTTTAATACTGAGATAAGCTATTGTTTTGGGACTAGATTTCATCTTTTCTAGTAGTACTAAATGTATTTAATTGAGAAATTATAATTTCATTATTAATTGTGTCCCATTTTTCGATCGATTCAATGATTTTCTGAAAAATTTCATCAAGATTTAGTTTTTCTCTACTAGAAAAATCTCCCAAAACATGAGAAATGGTATTTCTTCTTTTTTCCTTTTCTAAATCTGGAGGTGAACCTATACCGATTCTTATTCTTTTGAATTCGTTTGTTTTTATTTTATCAATTATACTTTTTAAGCCATTATGACCACCAGAGCCTCCTTTCTCTCTAAACCTGATCTTTCCAAAAGGTAAATCAATATCATCAATAATAACAAATAATTTTTCAGGATTGATTTTATACCAATCAATTATCGCCCTTACACTATCACCACTATTATTCATGAATGTATTAGGCATAAATAGCCTATAGTTAATATCGTTTATGAAATATTCACAGTAATTACAAAACAATTTATTTTTTTTATTTAATTTTAAGCCGTATTTATTAGCAACTTTCTCTATAAATAAAAAACCTATGTTGTGCCTATTATTTTTGTATGTATTGCCTGGATTACCTAAACCAATAATAAACTTCTCACTTTTCATGATATTTAAGAAATAATGTTAGAAAAGACTGAAAAAAATTATTGTTTGATAATTATTATTAATAAAGTTATTTTATTTATCAAGGTATGTTCAATTAACTTCTTTAATAATTAAATTTCTAATTAGGTAAATCTAATTTCCATTCCAATCAACTGAGAAACCTTGTAAAAGTAATGATTGATTATAAATCTGAAGAAGTATTACGAGAAATACTAAAAGGAATATCCCAATTATTGTCATTACTGGAACAGCTCCCCATCCAGGAACAACTTTACCTTGACCAGAATTGCCAATTGCCTTTAATAAGCTTCCCAGTGCAGTTTTTTGACCCATGGTTTAAATACCCTAAATACAATTTATTTCGTTATTGTATTAGATGTTTAACATAATTTGTTTACAAACTTATCAAAATTGATGCAATCTTTATCATCTACACCTGATCCTGCTCTTTCAATTGGGATATCCATCCTAGTGGTTTTAGTTGGTTTAACTGGTTTTGGCTTGTGGAGAGCATTTGGAGCAAAGTCTGCAAAATTAACTGATCCTTGGGATGACCATGACGATTAATTTTAAAATTCCTTCTCATTAATAAAAAAGTATTTCAAAATCTACCAAAATTTCACAATTAAGCACTATTTCTCATCAATTAAATATAAATTTAATAAGATAAATTCTGAAGGTTAGTTAATTTCATGCTCGCACTTAAAATTTCTGTTTACACAATTGTATTCTTTTTTGTAGGAATATTCCTTTTTGGATTTTTAGCTAGTGATCCAACTAGAACTCCTAATAGAAAAGATTTAGAAAGTCCTCAAGATTAAGTATTTCATATTAAATAATTTTCAGTCTTTAGATGGTTTTAGCCATATATAGATCTATTTGATAAAAATTAATCTCATATTTTCAAAAAATTATTTTGTTTATTTAGAAAAATCATCATTTAATTTCACATATGGTAACTGTTTAATTTTTTCTTCGATTAAACCTATGTTTTGTAATAAAGTTGAAGTAGCGTCCCACTCTCCAGATAAAAACATATTTCTTGATGATGATTTTATTTCAAGCTTGAATTTACAATCAGTCGCCCTTGCTTCTGCTTCTGAAATATCGATATCGAATATTAACCCCTTTTCTGACTTCTCTTGAATTGTATTAATTGAAATTTTATCCATAGTAAAACAAGGTATTCCAATTGCCACGCAATTGCTGTAGAAAATCTCTGCAAAACTTTCTCCAATAATTGCTCTAATGCCCCATCTTAATAGAGCTTGAGGCGCATGTTCTCTACTAGAACCGCATCCAAAGTTACTATTAACAATTAGTATTGAAGAGTTTTTATTTATTCTTAAATCAAAAGGATGCTTACCTTTTAAATCTTTCCTGTCATCTTCAAAAACTGCACTACCTAAAGAATCAAAAGTTACGCATTTCAGAAATCTTGCAGGAATTATCCTATCTGTATCAATATCATCTCCAATTAATGATATGCATCTACCCTTAATTATTTTGATTTTACCTTGAGGGGCAAAAAAGTCTCCTGTCATTTTTTTAGGAAATCTCTGACATCACATACTTTCCCAGATATTGCTGCTGCAGCAACCATAGCTGGACTCATCAATAAAGTTCTTCCATTAGGAGAACCTTGTCTGCCTTTGAAATTTCGATTACTGGAACTTGCACTAATTTGATTGCCTTTAAGCTTATCTGGATTCATGGCTAAGCACATGGAACATCCAGGTTCTCTCCATTGAAATCCTGCTTTTTTGAAAATCTGATCAAGACCTTCATTTATTGCCTCTTTAGCAACTTTTTCAGATCCTGGAACTACAAATGCTTTTATATGGGGGGCTACTCTATTCCCTTTGACAATTTTTGAGGCAACGCGGAGATCACTAATTCTCCCATTTGTGCAGCTTCCGATAAAACAAACATCAATAGGAGTATTCTTAATTTCTTGCCCTGGATTGAAACCCATATACTCATAAGCTTCTCCAGCGATAAATTGGTCTTCTTTGCTTAAATCATTTAACTCAGGAATTTTTTGATTAATCCCGACACTTTGACCAGGTGTTATTCCCCATGTAACTGTGGGCTCAACTTTTGCTGCATCAATAATAATTTCATCATCATATATGGCATTTTCTTCGCTAACTAATGACTTCCACCAGTTAACAGATAAATGCCAATTTTGATTTTTTGGAGAACATTTTTTTTCTTTAATATATTTAAACGTCGTTTCATCTGGATTTATGTATCCGCATCTCGCTCCTCCTTCAATAGACATATTGCAAATTGTCATCCTTTCTTCCATTGATAATTCACTAATTGCTGGACCTGTAAATTCATATGCGTAGCCAACACCGGCCTTAACCCCTAATTGATTTATTATATGGAGTACTAAATCTTTAGCATATACACCATCGGTTAATTTGTTTTCGCAAAATATTTTTCTGACTTTAAGTTTATTCATGGCTAGTGTTTGAGAAGCTAAAACATCTCTCACTTGGCTGGTACCTATCCCAAAGGCTATTGATCCAAATGCTCCATGTGTTGATGTATGTGAGTCTCCGCAGGCAATTGTCATGCCTGGTTGAGTTAAGCCAAGTTCAGGGGCTACAACATGAACTATACCTTGACTTCCGCTGCCAATATTAAAAAACCTAATTTTATGATCTGCACAATTCTTTTCTAAGGTATCAATCATTTGTTCTGCAAGAATATCTTTAAAAGGCCTGTTTTGATTATCTGTAGGAACTATATGATCAACGGTAGCAACGGTTCTTGATGGGAATTTAACATTTAAATTCTTATCTTTTAAAGCTCCAAAAGCTTGGGGACTAGTAACCTCATGAATAAGGTGCAAGCCAATAAAAATTTGAGAAGATCCTCCCGGAAGATCTGCAACTTTATGCAAATCCCAAACTTTATCAAATAATGTGTATTGACTCAATTAGAAAAAAGTTAACCCTTATTAGATAATAAGATCAATCGTAGACTGTTTAAACACTCATTTACACTTAGTTTCTGAATTTCAAGCCTATTTCTTCTTGAATTATATAATTTTTTAATATTTGTATGTTTATTATTTGGATTAACTATAGAAATATAGACTAATCCTACAGGTTTCATTTCACTCCCCCCCTTTGGACCTGCAATACCGCTAATAGCGATTGCCCAATCAGCATTTAATTTATCTTTAACGCCTATTGCCATCTTTTCTGCAACTTCTTCAGAAACAGCTCCATGGGTATCTAAAAAACTTTTTGGAACGCTTAATAAATTTTGCTTAATTTCGTTGCTATACGCAACAATACCTCCTTTAAATATCGCAGAAGCGCCAGCTTCAGAAGTGATTGATGAGGAGAGTAAGCCTCCTGTACAAGATTCAGCAAAGACTATTGATTCATTTCTATCTTTTAATAATTTAATAATTACTGAAGACAAAGTATCATTGTCTTCTCCAAAAATATATTTGGTGAATTTTCTTTCTAACTCCTTCTTAATGGGTTGAATTTGTTTAATAGCCTCATCTTTACTTGTTGATTTAGCAGTAATTCTTAACTTGACCTCTCCTAAATTTGCATAAGGAGCTACTGTTGGGTTTCTTAAATTAAGCAAATCCTCAATCTTTTCTGCAATAGAAGACTCTCCAATACCTGAAAATTTTAAAGTTTTGGAAAAGAATATAGATCCATCAGAAAATTTAGTCTTTATGAATTCGTGAATACTTTCTTTCCACATTTCTCTTAATTCGCTTGGAACTCCTGGAAAAGTAATAATCGTGAATTCTTTCGTTGGGTTCCAAATCATTCCTGGTGCAATACCTCTTGGATTATTAACTATTTGTGCATTTTCTGGAAACAGACATTGCTTTCTTAAACTTGAATTTTCATTATTTATAACGAGTTTTGAAAGTTTATTTTGAATCTCAAACCAAAGATATTCTCTCTCAAATAAAGGGGTATTAAAAGCATTAGCGATGGCTTGAGTAGTTAAATCATCTGGAGTAGGTCCAAGACCTCCAGTAGTAATTAGTAAATTACTTCGTAATGAAATCTCTTGTATTACTTTTGTTAATCTTTCAAGGTTATCTCCAATTGTTGTTTGTCTGTAGTGGCTAATACCAATTGAAGATAACTGCTCAGAAATCCATTTTGAGTTGGTATTTAAAATATTTCCTAGCAGTAATTCTGTGCCTATAGAAAGAATTTCAACCCCTCTATTGGAATTTTTATTGGATTGATGGTTCAAGTTTCCCTTCATATAGAGGAAAGAGATTACATAAATCTAACACTTTTTGTTTACAAGATTTTTCAATCGATAAATCATCAGGATTTAATAATCTTTCAGCTATGATTTCGCCTACTTTTATAAATGCTTCCTCGTTAAATCCTCTTGTTGTGAGAGCAGCAGTTCCCAATCTTAAACCACTTGTCACAAATGGTGATTCAGGATCAAAAGGGACAGTATTTTTGTTGGCTGTTATGTTCACTTCGCTTACTAGTAAGTCTGCAACTTTCCCAGTCATATTAATCCCTCTTAAATCTAATAAAACTATATGATTGTCAGTTCCTCCACTCACAATATCAATTCCCTTATCAATAAGAGTTTTTGCAAGAATTTTTGCATTATTAATTACTTTTTGAGAGTACTCTATAAAATCAGGTTTAAGAGCTTCTCCAAAAGCAACTGCTTTGGCAGCAATTATGTGTTCTAATGGACCGCCCTGAGTACCAGGGAAGACTGATTTATCGAATTTTTTGCCAAATTCTTTATCCCTGCATAAAATAAGTCCTCCTCTGGGACCTCTTAAAGTTTTATGGGTTGTGGTTGTAACAACATCACAATAACTAATTGGATTAGGATGGAGTTTGCTTGCTACTAAACCAGCTATGTGAGCAATATCAGCCATTAAGTAAGCTCCTACCTCATCCGCAATTTTTCTGAATGCATTAAAATCAATTAGCCTTGGGTATGCTGAATAGCCACAAATTATAAGTTTAGGTTTTGTACGAAGTGCAATTTCTCTTATTGAATTAAAATCTAAAAGATTTGTTTCTTTATCAACACCATAATGATGTGCTGTAAACCATTTTCCACTCATATTTACGGGTGAACCATGTGTTAAGTGTCCTCCATGAGATAAGTCCATACCTAAGATAGAGTCACCAGGTTTAAGTAAACTTAAAAATACTGCTGCATTTGCTTGAGCTCCACTATGAGGTTGAACATTTGCCCAATCGGCCTCAAAAAGAGATTTAGCTCTTTCTATAGCTAATTCCTCTATTTGATCTACGAATTCACAGCCGCCATAATATCTTTTTTGAGGAAGACCTTCAGCATATTTATTCGTTAAAACAGATCCTTGTGCTTCCATGACAGCTAACGATGTAAAATTCTCGCTTGCAATTAGTTCAAGGTGATTTTCTTGCCTGTTTTTTTCTTGTTCAATCAGATTTGAAATTATTGGATCACTAAACTCGAGTTTGTTTAAAATACTCATTACAAATAATGTTCAATATATGTTAAATATAATAGAAAATTTTCTTGAAAATATAAAAAAATTATTTGATAGTTTAAAACGCGCCTGGAGAGATTCGAACTCCCGACACTCTGATCCGTAGTCAGATGCTCTAATCCACTGAGCTACAGGCGCACGTTATTGTAATATCTCTGTTCTAGGGTCTCTAAGTCAACCATCTGGTTCTTTAAAATATTGATTATTAACATTCTTTTAGAAATTTAAGATATTCAAAATCAAATGACTTTAACTCCTCGAAGAATTTAAGGTTTACTATATTTAATTTAATAATATTGGCAATTAATTATGAATGTAAATGATTCAACAATTAGTGATTTAGAAAATTTGATTTCTGAAAGAATTTGTCTAAAGATTGAAAAATGGAATCTTTATCTTGGTGATGCAGGACTTTCAAGAAGACTAGCTTTGGAGTGTATAAGTAATATGCAAATGGGTATTCAAGCTGCTGCAGAAACAAGTTTGAAATCTATCAATATAAGTATTGGTGGTGGAAATGAAAATATTTCTCTATTCAAGTTTATTGCAAAAGCTCAAGTTAAAGAACTAGAAGATATTCTTGATAAATTTTTTTAAATTTTTTGATTCCCAATATAATTTATTAACTTTAAAGAATTTGGTTAAAACATAATAAATTATTGTAAAAACCGTGAAACCAACTATTAAGGTTGTAATTTTTGAGATGAAACTATATCTTGCATAATGAATTTGATTTAATAAAGATAAGGATATTGAACTAGCAAAAATGCTAGAAATTACTTTAAAAACAACCTTTTTGATTATAAAAAGATTAGGTATATCATAGTTATTTTTTGATAATCTCAATGATAAAATTGAACATACTATTAAGTTGACAAATCCTGAAGATAGAACAACTCCCAAAGCTCCATAATTAAAACCAAGTAAATTCCCATTATTTATTGTTGGAGCACCTGTTAGAAGCCAATCAAATATTATGTTTAAAACTATTCCAACTAAAGTTATTTGAAAAGGTAGTTTGGTTTTTTCAATTGAGTAATAAAATCTGATAAGTAAATCTCTATAGAGATAAAATGGAATACCAACCGCATAAGCTATTAAAATGTTTTGAACTATAGAAACTGCTTGGTTATCAAAAGCACCTCTTTGAAAAACTAATTCAACAATTAATCCATTAAAGGTTATAAACAACCCGCCCAAAAATATAGTTGATAGAAAACAATACTCTATACCTTCAATTAAAATTTGCTTTACTAAATCCTTTTTGTTTTTGTTGATTAGTTTTGAAAATTTTGGGAGCAAAGGCAAAATTACAATATTTGATAATATGCCTAGCGGCGCTTGAATTAAAAGATTGCCATAAGCTAATCCCGAAGCTGCTCCTCTAAAACTGGAAATAAAAAACATATCCACAAAAACATTTATTTGTCCAAGCCCGGAAGCTAAGGAAGCGGGTAATATAAGATTTAATATTCTTTTCTCTGCATGAGTTGCTTTCATCCAAGTGATTTTTAAATTTAATAATCCAATTTTATAAATTTCGTATAGTTGAATAAAAAACTGTATTGTTGTGCCTGTTAGGGTTGCTGTAGCTAATAATAACGGTCTAGATAAGTAACTTATTCCAAAATCTTGAAAATTATTTAGCCATGAAAATGCAATAAAAATTACTGTAACTAAGCTAATGATAGATGGACTAAAACTAGATATTAAGAATTTATTTTTGGTGTTTAATGCGCCATAGCTAAGTCCAATAAATCCAGAGAGAGGGATGCATGGTGAAAGTATTTTTAATTGTTGTATAGCAATGATTTGACTTTCATTATTTAAATTTGGTGCAAGAAACGGAATTATGAAGTCTGCTTTTACAAATATAAGACAACCGATCAATAGTAGTATGAATGTTATTTTTAAACTTACCTGGTTAAGTATAATTGCAGCCTCTTTTGTTCTTAAAGGAGTTAAGACGGCTACTAATGCATTGTGAAGAGGACCATTTATACCGCCAATTATAATTATCAAGAAACCAGGAATTATGTAAGCATAGTTATATGCGTCATATGCAATACCTATCCCATAAGCTCCCGCAATAAATACTTGTCTTATAAATCCAATAAATTTACTTAAAAAAGTTCCAAAGAAAATTTGAATAATATTATTTTTAAAAAAAGATTTCATGTAATAGTTATATCTTTTTTATCAAAATTTTAATAATGTATATAAATAAATTTTTTATTTTATACAAAATGTGTAATCGATTGATTACGTTTGAACCCTTAAAAGAGGGGAAGTTAGTAAAAAGATATAAAAGATTTCTTGCGGATATTGAACTTGATGATGGCACTACTATTACTGCTCATTGTCCAAATACTGGGCCAATGAAAAGTTTAATCACAAAAGATTCGCGAGTAAGGGTAAGTTTTTCGCCCTCCCCAACAAGAAAACTCTCTTGGACATGGGAACAAGTAGAGATTATTAGTTATCAAGGTGAAAAAATATGGGTTGGAGTAAATACACTATTCGCAAATAAATTAATAAGAAAAACTATCGATGATAAACTATTAGAAGAATTTTTAGGTGAAATAGAATTAGTCAGGGCAGAAGTACCCTATGGGACAGAGAATAAAAGTAGGATAGACTTTCTAATTACTCCAAAATCATCAAATCCTGATAAAAGAAATATTTATATTGAAGTGAAAAATACTACTTGGGTTAAAGATGACGTTGCTCTTTTCCCTGACACAATAACAACAAGGGGGCAAAAACATTTAAGAGAATTAATGGAAATAATTCCAAATTCAAAAGGAGTTTTAATACCTTGTATCACAAGGACGGATGTACAATTTTTTTCATCTGGTGATGAAGCAGATCCTTTGTATGGAGACTTATTTCGCGAATCTATTAAGAAAGGTTTGATAGTCATACCCTGCTGTTTTGCTTTTCATAAAGATCATGTAACTTTGAAAAAAATTATTCCTTTATTAGAAACTAGATAGTAAATTTTGGATAAATTATCAATCAACTAAAAGTATTTGAAAATAAATATATATTTATAAACTCTCAAAACGGTATCAACAACTACTAGCAATGAATATATTTTTTGGTGAAATTTTATATGAAGAGAACAGGAGAAACCTGTTTTCTCTTGTAAATAAAAAATTTTATGACCACTGCAATGCAAACGCCTCAAAGGCGCTCTAGGTCAAAATTACAAGATGTAAGTCTTGTAAATGGCCCAATGCTCTTATTGAAGAGTATTCGCGGATTCAGTTCAAATCGCTCTCTTATGTGGCTTGCAACTGTTCCATTAGCTTTATTTGGATTAGGTATTTTCAATCTATCTGCTCATGCAGCTGATTTGCCTGAATTGAACGCAGCTTTTCTTGCCAATAATTTATGGCTTTTGATCGCTACAATTTTGGTGATCTTCATGAATGCTGGTTTTGCTATGGTTGAAGCAGGCATGTGCCGTTCAAAAAACGCTGTCAACATTCTTGCAAAAAACCTTTTCGTATTTGCTCTTGCTGTAACTGCATATTGGACTGTCGGTTACTCAATTATGTATGGAGAAAGTTTAGCTGGAGGTTGGCTGTATTTTAATGGTTTATTTTTTGACCCTACAGTAACAGCTGAAACTGTAGCTGATGGCGGATTAGTCCCTACTGTAGATTTTCTATTCCAGTCTGCTTTCGCTGGTACTGCTGCAACAATTGTTTCTGGTCTTGTCGCTGAAAGAGTCAAGTTTGGTGAATTTGTTGTTTTTGCTTTAGTACTAACAGCAGTGATTTATCCAATATCAGGAAGTTGGCAGTGGAATGGTGGCTGGTTATCTGAATTAGGATTTGTTGATTTTGCAGGATCCTCTATCGTTCACTCTGTAGGAGCTTGGGCTGGATTAGTCGGAGCTATGCTACTTGGACCAAGAATTGGCAAGTTTGTTTCTGGAAAGCCTCAGGCAATGCCAGGCCATAATATGGCTATAGCAACTTTGGGAGCCCTTGTTTTATGGATTGGTTGGTATGGGTTCAACCCAGGATCTCAATTAGCTATGGATCAATGGGTTCCATACGTTGCAGTTACAACAACATTAGCTGCTGCAGGCGGAGCTATCGGCGCAACTTTGATTTCTACAATGACATCTGGTAAACCAGATTTAACCATGATTATCAATGGTATTCTTGCAGGACTTGTAAGTATTACTGCTGGCTGTGCAAATTTAACACTTGTAGGTTCTTGGCTTGCAGGCCTTGTTGGAGGAGTGATTGTTGTATTCTCAGTTTCTGCTTTAGATGCTGCTGAAATTGATGATCCTGTTGGCGCATTCTCAGTACACGGAGTTTGCGGCGTCTGGGGAACTTTAGTTATAGGTATTTGGGGCTATGACATACAAGGTGATGGATCTCCTCTTGGTTTCTTAGTTGGTGCTGGATTCAATCAATTCTTCATACAAGCACTAGGATGTGCAGCTTATGCAATATGGACACTTGTTACATGTTGGATAGCTTGGTCAGTAATCGGAGGATTATTCGGTGGAATCAGGGTATCTGAAAAAGAAGAGATACAAGGTTTAGATATTGGAGAGCATGGAATGGAGGCATATCCTGACTTTGCCTCTAGTAAATAAACTTAGTTTTGTAAATAAAAAACCTGACTTATGTCAGGTTTTTTTTTGTTTCTTTAAATTTAATGAAAATGTTGTAATATCTTAAGCATGGATACTCAAGCAGTTAAACACGCCATACAACATTCAGGAAGGTATAACCGTCGAGGTTTTGAATCTCCTACTCAGCGAGCAAAGGCTCTGGGGGAGTCGTATCAAAGTGAATTAATAGCATCTATAAGGGAAAATAATTTTACTTTTCAAAAGGGCAGATTAAATATTCAATTAGCTAAATCATTTGGATTTTGTTGGGGTGTCGAACGCGCTGTAGCAATGGCTTATGAGACGCGAAGACATTATCCAAAAGAAACTATTTGGATGACTAATGAAATAATCCATAATCCATCAGTCAATAATCATTTAAGCAGAATGAATGTGAAAATAATTTCTGCAAAAAATGGAATAAAGGATTTTTCATCAGTTTCACATGGAGATGTTGTTATTCTTCCAGCTTTTGGAGCTACTGTTCAAGAAATGCAATTATTACATGAGAAAGAATGTCATATTATTGATACTACATGTCCCTGGGTGTCGAAGGTTTGGCATACCGTAGAGAAACATAAAAAACATACTTTTACCTCTATTATTCATGGTAAATATAAACATGAAGAAACTTTAGCTACAAGATCTTTTGCTGGAAATTATTTAGTTGTTTTTGATTTGGCGGAAGCAGAGTACGTCTCAAATTACATATTAGGCAAAGAGAAGAAAGAAGAATTTATGAAAAAGTTTGCGAAAGCTTGCTCTAAAGGATTTGATCCTGATATACATCTTGAAAGAGTTGGTGTAGCGAATCAAACTACAATGCTCAAAAGTGAGACTGAAGAAATTGGAAAATTATTTGAAAATACTATGTTAAAAAAATATGGTCCTGCAAAGATTAATGATCATTTCTTAGCTTTTAATACTATTTGTGATGCGACTGAAGAGAGACAAGATGCAATGTTTTCATTAGTTGATGAAGATCTAGATATACTTGTAGTTATAGGAGGATTTAATTCATCTAATACAACTCATCTTCAAGAAATTGCGGTTACCAATAATATTGTGTCTTTTCATATTGATACCCCAGATAGGATTTCAGTAGAAAATAATTCAATATGTCATAAGCCTCTTGAGTCAGATTTGGTATTGAAGAAAAATTTTATTCCGGAAGGGAATATTAATGTTGGTATTACCTCTGGTGCCTCTACTCCAGATAAAGTTGTAGCAGATGTTATTGAAAAACTAGTTTTATTAACTTCATAATCTCAAATTAGCTTGGTAATTTAATAATTTTTAAATTTCCTAAAGATGTACTTTATTATTTAGAATAATAAAAACTTAAAAGTAATATGGAAGACACATCACTCCCTGAACAAAATCAAACCGCTCAAATGAATACATCTAAAGCCCCCCAGAAGGTAGAAGTAGTTGTAGCTAATCCTTCTGGAAATCCTGAAGTTAATATTTTGGGAGAATTATCAATTTTTATTCTAAGAATAGGCTTCTCTTTATTGATGATTCATCATGGACTTGAAAAACTTCAGGATCCGCAGGGTTTTGCTGAATTTGTTGTTGGTAAATATTTTCCTTTTTTACCTGGCGACCCTGTTGTGTGGACATTTGGTGCAGCAATAACCCAGTTAGTGTGCCCGATTGGTTTGGCTACTGGTGTTTTTGCTAGGTTGTCCGCTTTAGGTCTCTTTTCAACTATGGCATTTGCTTTATATTTCCATATGTTGGATACAGGTTTAGAGGGGTTCCCACTGGCTGTCGTAGAGGGACATAATTATGCATTTGAATTATCATTTATTTATGGAGCGATTTCGCTTTATTTCTTATGTGCGGGTCCAGGAAGATTAGCTTTATTTAGAAAGACAAATAAAATAACTTATTATCCTAAGAGTAATTAGTGAAGGAAGTGCCTTCTATTAGTAAATATCATTGATATATCTAATTTATTACACATATCTACTGATTCTTGATCTCTTACACTACCTCCTGGTTGAATAATTGATTTAATACCATATTTATTTGCAATGTCGACACTATCTGCGAAAGGGAAGAACCCATCACTTGCAAGTGAGCCGCCCTTTGAATAATTTTTTGCAGATTCAAGAGCTATTTTGGCAGCACCTACCCTATTCATTTGGCCCGCTCCAATTCCAATTGTCTGTAATCCTTTAGAAATTACAATTGCATTAGATTTAACATGTTTGCAAATTTTCCATGCAAAATCTAAATCTTTAAACTCCTCTTCAGTTGGCTTTTTATTTGTAACTAATTTCCATTCATGGCTATTATCTTCGATATTGTCACTTTCTTGAATTAATAGCCCACCTAAAATTGATTTGTAGGAAGATTGATTTTTGTAATTAATATTTTTAAGATCTAATTCAAGAAGCCTTAGATTTTTTTTGTTTTTAAGAATATCTAATGCTTCTTGGCTAAAAGATGGGGCTACTACGCATTCAAGAAATATATTAGAAAGTTGTTTGGCCGTATCAATATCAACAATATTATTTAGGGCAACTATTCCACCAAATGCACTAATAGGATCACATGCAAGTGCTTTTTTAAAAGCATCCTCAATAGAGCTACTTATAGCGGCCCCACAGGGATTATTGTGTTTTAGTATAATCGCAGCATTTGAGCTTAGTTTGGATTTGTTTTTGTTGAACTCTAAAACGGTTGATAGAGCTGATTCTAGATCAAGTAGATTGTTATAACTCAATTCTTTCCCTTGCAATTGCTTGGCTTTCTTCCATCCTTTATCATATGAACCATACCAATTAGCCTTTTGGTGTGGATTTTCCCCATACCTCAGAGTCTGAATTAATTGCTTCGTATCTAAATGATATTTTTGCTCCAGCTTTTTTTCTTTGCTCATCCAATTAGAAATAGCTACATCATAATCTGCAGTATGTTGAAAAGCTTCATAGGCTAATTTGGTTCTAAATTGATCGGAGAGATTCCCTTTCTCTATCTCCCTTAAAAAATGATCATATTGAGTAGGGTCTATTAATATAGAGACATCTTTATGATTTTTTGCAGCTGATCTAATCATAGAGGGACCTCCAATATCAATATTTTCTATTGCTTCATCCCAATCACAATCATCTTTGATTTTTTGTTGAAAAGGATATAGGTTTACAACTACAAGATCAATAAATTCAAAATCATTCACTGCCAAATCATTAATATGATTTTTATCAGTTCTTTTTGCTAGAATTCCTCCATGAATTTTAGGATGAAGTGTTTTTACCCTTCCTTCAAGTATCTCTGGCGATTTTGTGAAATCTGAAACTTTGATCACAGGTATATTAGCTTGATGCAAATATTCAGCAGTACCTCCACTTGATAGAATTCTGTAATCAAATTTTTCAACTAAAGTTTTTGCAAAAGGTATGATGTTTGTTTTATCAGAGACACTTATTAAAGCAAATGGAGACATTTAGAATTTTATTTAGTTACTTAAGAATATACACATGAAATCTTTTATGCATCATGAATATGTTTCGATTAACTCTAAAAGTGCGAAATATAGAATAATTCTTCTTCATGGCTGGGGAGCTGATGCCAATGATCTTTTACCTATAGGGAAAGAGGTCACAGATGGTTTACAAAAAGATTTTGATATTATTTCTTTAAGAGCGCCTAATTTAAGAACTGATAGTTTTGGCAGACAATGGTATGGTTTATATCCAGCTAATTGGTCAGAAGCAGAACTTGAGGTTAATAAGTTAATATCTACACTTAAAGAAATAGGCAATAAAAATATTCCGCTTAGTAATACGATCTTACTAGGTTTTTCTCAGGGGGCAGCTATGAGTATTGCAGCTGGTTCAAGATTAAATTTGGGTTTAATAGTCTCTTGTAGTGGATATCCTCATCCTAATTGGGATAAAAAAATTAATTCACCAATATTATTAAGTCATGGTGAAAAAGATGAAGTTGTGCCAGTTGCAGCTTCCAGGCAAATTCATGGGGACTTAAAAAAATCTTCAAATTATTCTTGTAAATTGCATGAATTTAATGGATTTCATGAAATTGATATTAATTTTATCGATATTATAAAGTCTGAAATTAATATTATTTTCTAAACAAACGCGTATTCATACTCTTCAATTTCCTCCCAATCATCTGCAGATAATTCTAATCCTTCAAAAATCTTTTCTTCTCCAATGCCTTCGACTACAGTTTTTAATGACGGAAATAGAAAATGGTTTTCTTCTGCGTATTGCGCACTAAATAATCCTTTTTCTCCCCAGAAGAACCTATCAGTAGTGTGCTCATTTCTTCTCACATTGAATACGCATGGTGCGGATAAGCCGTTTTCAGCGATGAATCTTCTAGCTGCGGTTACAGGCTTATGCTTACCTGTCTCAATATGATAAATAGGCACATGAGCCATAACTCTTTGTCCTGCTAATCTTCTTCTGCTAATTCTTTTCCTTTTTTTTGACATTGATTTAGATCCTCTATAGTTCTTTATTTTGATTAAAAGTAAAATTTTGTTTTACTAATCAATTAAATGTGACTTAATCACTTGTATATATACATAGAGGACCCATCAACCTCTGATGTAGCATATTAATTATGAACATTGGTTCATAAAAAAGGATGATCAAATTCAGCCATCCCTAACAATCTTAATACTTTTTTTATATTTTACAAGCTTTTTTGGAAATTTTTTTGAAAAAATTTCTTGATTTTAATTATGAAGCCCTCTATTAAATTTGAAGATTTAGTTTTAAAGCAGCTCGAGAGTTTTGGCTGCTTTATGGGGGTAAGGCATCTAGTCGTTTATTTAGCTTCTGCGAAAGAGGGTGCTAATGCTGGATTTGAGTTGATAGGGCAGTGGCCACAAATTGATAGGTCACTACTGCCTATAGATGATGATCCTGAATTAAAATTTGCCTCAGCAAATCGCAGATGGTATCCGTTACAAGATGAGGATATCTTAATTGGGGTACTGAGGGTGGAAACAGAGTATAAAGATAGTGAGTGGCCATTAATACTTGACTCTAGATTAAAAGCTTTAGCCTCTTCATTGGCAAAAACTTTTTCTATTGAAATTGAAAGGCAAAACAATAATAAGGAAATTAATTATCTTAGAAATCAAGTTGGAGTTATCGTTCATCAATTAAGAAATCCATTAGCTGCATTGAGAACTTATGCAAAATTACTCATAAAGAGACTTGGCTCAGATAGCGATGCTTTGGATATTGTCGAAAGTATGTTGAATGAGCAGAATCAAATAAATGAATATGTAAATTCTTTTGATCAACTAAATAAAACTATAAAAATCAAAGGAGGAATTAGTGATGAAAGATTACTTCTCCCACCAAATCTTAAATCTAATAAAACTATAAGTCTTCAAAGCCTTTTATTACCTATTTTTGAGAGAGGCAAAGCCAGTGCAAAGTTACAAAATAAAGTGTGGTGTCAAAATATTGAATGGCCAGATTGGATACTAGAAGAAGTTCCTTCAAGATATGGGGTAATCGCTGAGATAGTTGCAAATTTGTTAGAGAATGCTTTTAAATATTCAAATAAAAATTCTGAAGTAGGGGTGAAGTTTATAAAGTTTGGAATTTTAATTTTTGATACTGGTAAAGTTATTTCAAAAGAAGAAAAGTTAAATATTTTTAAAAAAGGATTTAGAGGTTATGCTTCAAAAGATAAGGAGGGGTCTGGAGTGGGTCTTTATGTAGCAAGACAACTAGCTACTCAAATTGGGGGGGATTTAATCCTTTATGAACAAAATAATGATAAGGATTTAGATGTTCATTTTGAAGATATTAGTAAAGTTAATATTTTTTATCTAAAATTTCCTAATGAAATATTGCATGTATAAGAAGTAATGTGGTCTCACATATTATGATGCAAGCCCCGCAACTATCTCCATTGAAGCCACCAATTTTTTTACCTAAAACTTGAGGTATCTTAAATGAGCATGAAATACTAATAAAAAATAAAGATAAATGTTTGAAAATATCCTGATAAGAATTAGATGTAGAAATATTGAGAGTAAAAATTATTGCTAAAAGTATTATTGAAATAATAGCCTCTTTTTTTAAACCCCTCCAATACTTTTTATGAGATAAAGTTTTACTTTTGTAGCTGATATATTTGAATTTTTCTATATAAATTAGAGTTGAAAATCTACCCCAGAATAAACATATTGGTAAACTGTAAATCAAGCTATTCTCAAGTTGTATAATTGAAGCTAATTGTATGAGACAAAAAATAAGCATAGCTAAAACTCCGAATGATCCAACTCGAGAGTCTTTCATGGCTTTGAGCTTTTTACCCTTATTTGCATATATTCCATCAAAAGTATCCATTAAACCGTCAACATGAAGACCTCCAGTGAGAATATATCCAGTTACTAAACAAATAATTGCGCTTGCTACTGGAAACCAAGAGTTAATTATTAATAGTTTAAAAATAAGGCATTGAATTAATCCAATAATCAAACCTAAAGCAGGTGAAAATTGTGCGATATTTTTAAATTTTGGTTTTAAATAAGGTAGCTGAGGGAATATTGTATAAAATATCCAAGCACCTGCAAAATCATTTAGGAGATTCTTTCTAATAGCAAATAATTCTATATCTTTTATTGATGATAGAGTAAATTTAGAGAATAGTTCGGATTATAAATTTATAAAGATTGTGTTTAATTTTGAGATCACATCCTTCTGCAAAAATTCAGCTGCAAGAACTGGTAAATTTTATACCCCGCATGGAATAGTTGAAACACCAAAATTTATGCCAGTAGGAACTCTTGGAACAGTTAAAGGTATAAGTTCTCGTCAATTAGCTTCTACTAATGCATCCATGATTTTATCAAATACATTTCATCTACATCTGCAGCCTGGTGAAAGTATTATTAAAAATGCTGGTGGTATACATAAATTTATTAATTGGGATAAACCAATCCTTACTGATTCAGGAGGTTATCAAGTATTTAGTTTGGCAAATTTGAATAAAATAACTAATGCTGGAGTGGATTTTAAAAATCCCAGAGATGGAAGTCATATCTTCCTTTCTCCTGAAAAGGTTATGGAAATACAAATGGATATCGGATCAGATGTAGTAATGGCCTTTGATCACTGTCCTCCTCATACGGCCTCAGAAAATGATATTGAAGATTCTTTGATAAGGACTCATCATTGGTTAGAAAGATGTATTAAAGCAAAGACTAGAAATGATCAGGCACTTTTTGGAATAGTACAAGGAGGGAAATATCCTACTTTGAGAGAATTAAGCGCTAATTTTGTTAGCTCATTTGATTTACCAGGTATTGCAGTTGGTGGAGTAAGTGTTGGAGAAAATATTGATGAGATTCATAATGTTATAAATTTCATACCAAACTTTTTACCTATTAATAAACCCAGATACCTTATGGGTATTGGTTCTTTAAATGAAATTGCGATAGCAATTTCAAAGGGTTTTGATCTATTCGATTGTGTTTTACCTACGCGACTAGGTAGGCATGGCACTGCATTATTTAATAATGAAAGGTGGAATATGAGAAATGCTCGATTTAAGAATGATTATTTGCCGATTGATAAAACATGCACTTGCGAAACATGTACAAATTATTCTCGTGCCTATATACATCACCTTGTACGAAATGATGAAATATTAGGCCTTACCTTGATTAGTTTGCATAATATTCATCATTTAATTCGATTTACATCTTCGATTTCAAAAGCAATTATAGATAATTGTTTTACAATAGATTTCGCTCCTTGGAAAAGATCCTCCATTGCTCACCATACGTGGTAACGTCTTATAGTAATTATATTTTTTATTTAGAAGGTGTTGTTTTTTTTAAATACATTCGCTGAACTCCCAGAGGCATACAAAGCTTTTGCTCCAACTGTTGATGTTCTACCATTAATCCCTCTATTTTTCTTTTTATTAGTTTTTGTGTGGCAAGCAGCCGTTGGATTTAAATAAGTGTTTCTAAGATTATTTCCTTACTAGGCTTTTCTACTGCACATTCAATAAAATCAGCAATACTAAGTGCTCTTGAGGCTTGTTCTCCATCCACTTCTGGTAACTCTTTACCTTGAACACATTTTAAAAAGTGTTCAAGTTCTGCATAAAGAGGTTCAATTGATGTAGTACTAACCTCCTCTACGAATCCATCATTGCGATAAACTAACTCACCGTGATCTGCGGTATAAGATTCATTTGATTTTCTATGAATATGAAGCGTATGATTGAGAAAATCTGTTTCCACTAAGGAATTCTGGCAATGAACGCTTAAACTACGTATTTTTTTATGACTCATTTTGCTTGCAGTAAGGCTAGCTATAACATTATTGTTAAATACTAAGGTTGCATTTACATAGTCAATTAAACCATCTTTATTACGACCTCCTACAGCTGATAAATTTTTAATTTCTGAGTTTACTAATTCAAGAATAAGATCTATGTCATGAATCATTAGATCCATTACTACAGAAACATCATTGGCTCTATCTGCATTGGGACTATGTCTTCTAGCTTCTAAAACAACTATTTTCTCATTATTAATAATTTTGGATAATTCTCGAAAGGCTGGATTAAAACGTTCTATATGACCAACTTGTAATAAGCAGTTTTTAGTTTTAGATGCTTTTATTAGAGAAGCTGCCTCTGCTTCTGTTGCTGCTATTGGTTTCTCAATGAGTACATGTACACCAGCATTAAGGCAATCTAATCCAACTTTATGATGCAAAAGAGTTGGAACTGCAATACATATTGCATCTACTTTCGCTATTAAATCATGATAATTTCCGTACCAATCGCATTGGAATTGATCAATAGCTAATTTACCTCTTTCTTCATTAAGATCTGCAACCCCTACTAATTCTGCATCCTTTAGTAGGCTAAGTACCCTTGCATGATGCCACCCCATATTACCTATGCCAATGACTCCGACCTTTACTGGGTATGAGTCTTTTTTCATTTCTTATTTCCCATAGATATTTAATATTATCGTCTATAAGATGGTCAAATCAGGTTAATGGAAGAATTATTTTTACACGATCTATTTTAGGACCAGACATAGATATTATTTCAAATTTAATATTTTTATATTCTAGAGTGTCGCCTATGCTAGGAACTAATTGAAATTTTTCCAATAAAAAACCCGCAAGTGTATGATAGTCAGTACCTTCTGGAATTAGACAATCCAACCTCTTGTTTATCTCAATGATTTCAGCTTTGCCTGCTAGAGACCATTTCTTTGAAGAATTGTCCAATTGTTTCATATCGGAATATAGTTTATTATTTTGCATCTCATCTCCCACTATTTCTCCAGTTAAGTCAGCAGCTGTAATTAAACCTTCAGTACCTCCATATTCATCTACAACAAGGAGAAATGGATTGTAATCTCTAACTAATGGTAATATTTCTGCTAAGGAACATGTCTCAATTACTTTTGTCACCGGAAGAAGAAAGGGTTCTAAGGAAGTATCTGCATCCATTTCGCCTTTAGATATAGGCTTTGCAAGATATCGAAGATCTAAAACACCTAAAACATCATCAAGAGATTCATCAATTACAAAAAATCTTGCATGCCTCGTTTTATCAACCTGTTCCATAAGTTTTGAAAAAGTTATATCTTTAGGCAAAGTTACCATCTCTGATCTAGGAATCATTGCCTCTTTTACTGAGGTGTCTTTTAGTGCAAAAACCCCCTCAATTATATTTTTTTCATCTGGTTTTAGTCCTGTAACATTGTTTGTTTCTATTAATGTTTCAAGTTCGCCTGCCGATAACCCTGAATTTAATGAGTCCCATTTATTATTTAAATTAAATAATCTTAAACATGCGCTTGCAAATAATTCGAGAATAGAAACTACTGGTTGCATGCCCTTTCTCACAGCTTCAAAAATTGTTGTTAATCTTAAAGCTGCAGTCTCAGGATTATTAATTACAAGTGCTTTTGGAATTAGGCCTGAGACAAGTGTGCTGATTAAAACAATTATAAAAAAAAGGAAAAGATCAAAAAATCTACTTTTTAAGGAATTTATTGTCCATACACTGCTAGCTATACTTTTACCTATCCATCCTATTGCTATTAATGAAATAGTCACTCCAAATTGAGATGCGATGAGAGAGGATCTAAATCTTTTTTGAATTTTTAATATTGAGTATGCCCCTTTTCTTTTTTCTTCAATTAATCTTAGAACTTTACTTGGTCTTAGAAGTAAAACTGAAAGTTCACTGGCCGCAAAGAAGGCAGGAAATATTAGAAAAAGAAATAAAAAAATTATTTTCATGCATTTTCAAATTGGTGATGGGGGTGGCGAGGATCGAACTCGCCTAAGGCGAATTATGAGTTCGCTGCATTCACCAGATTGCTACACCCCCAAAATGTGTACATTAATAAAACAATGTTTATATACATAGTACACAAAAATAATATTTCAAAAAGCACCAACTTAGAAAGGTTTTGTGAGATTTCTTTTTTTTCTTCTAATCTTTAAATATATAAATGCTTTTTTTATGAATAATTTATCTAAAGATTTCAAAGATAAAAGGGCTAAGCTTTGTCAACTTTTGCAAGAGAGATCTTATAGAAACGGTGATTTTACATTATCTTCAGGTAAAAAAAGTCCTCACTATATCAATTGCAAACCTGTTTCTCTTAATGGATATGGATTAAATTTGATAAGTAATTTATTTCTAGACTTAATTGATCCACAATCTAAAGTAGTTGCGGGATTAACTTTAGGGGCAGATCCATTAGTTAGTGGTGTAATAGTATTAGCTGCAAATCGTAGTTTATTACTTGATGGTTTGATTATCAGAAAAGAAGTTAAAAAATATGGTACAAAAGCAGGGGTGGAGGGTCCTGATTTAGGACCTGATAATATTGTTACCGTTTTAGAGGATGTTGTTACTACTGCAGGATCTTGTTTGAAAGCAATACAAAAGTTAAGAGATAATAATTTTATTGTTAACGAGGTTATTTCAATAGTTGATAGAGAGGAGGGGGGAGAAGAGAATCTTTTAAAAAACAATATAAGGTTAAAAAGTTTATTTAAAATACGTGATTTTATAAATTGATGAAATCAATAATGAATAAGGGGAATTATTGGTTAGAAGAGTTTGATGCTCTCTCGATTAAAGGAAAAGACTCCAATCGATTTTTAAATGGCTTAACAACTTCAAATATGAATTTACAAAATGAAGTTGTTCAAACCTGTTGGTTGACACCTAAGGGTGCTTTAAGAGCAATATTGGAAATATATTTCTATGAAAATCACAAAATTATTATTGCTTTAGAAGGCGATCTTTATGAAATTAAAAAGTTTTTTGAAGATATGATATTTCCTTCTGATGATATTTTATTAAGTAATATATTTAAACACTTTAGAATTCAAGAGGTCGACGAGTCTATTCCTTGGCGCGAAGGATGTCCTAAATTAATAAAAGAAACTAATATTGAAGAGTATTTGAAAAAGAATAATTTCGAGGTTTTTGATCAAGTACGCCTTGCAGAATGGAAAATTTTGCAAGCGCTTCCTAAATTAAATTATGAAATAGAAGGGACCCATAACCCTCTTGAACTTGGTTTGTTAGATCTTGTGGATTTTAATAAAGGATGTTATTTGGGACAAGAAACTATGGCTAGATTAAGAAAACTATCATCACTCAAACAAGAAATTAGGGTATGGAGTGGATCTTTTCCTGAAGGTAATAACATATGCAAAAACAAGAAAATTTACCTAAACGAAATAAAAGATACAGTTGTTGGATATATCACATCATATATTTTTTATGAGAATTTAAAAGTGATAGGTTTAGCAATAATTAAAAATAAATATTTAGCAGAGCATGAGTCTTTTTATTTAGAAGATTTTGGAGATATTAATATGAAAAAATCTATAGGAACTATCTTTTTATAAATTAATCACCAGAGTTATTTAATAACCACCTTGCAATATGCAAAGTTGCTAGGCAATCGTCTTTATTATATTTTATTATTTTTTCAAGAAATATATTAGTTTGATTATTTTGATATTGAAGCCACCAGAATAAAGCTTTAGATCCACTTACATTTTTCTGTTCCCAATTAAAGCCAACCCAATTTGCAACTGTTTTTAAACTATAGTTTTTTAATGGAAGTATCCAGGATTTTCTAACAATTAAATGTAAATCTATGAATCTTGATTTTAGTATTTCAATTTCTGATTCAATATAGTTTGCTTTTCTTGCAAGTTTGATAATGGCAATTTTTTCTGTGTCACCATAGTGAATTATTGGCCAATCATTTTTCAATTTTAATTTTTTTAAAATTTCAGATTCAGATATTTTTTTCTTTTCATTGTTTAAATCTAGTATTGGTTCATAAATATCATTTGTTGAATTTTGCCAAATATTTCTTATTGATAAAAGACCATATAAAAAATCATGATTCTCATCCGGATTTGACTCAATATCAAAGATTAGAAAGCCAGGATGGTTTTCAAAAAAGATTTTTAAATGTTGATCTCTATTTGGCAAACTAATAGCCCTACCTGAAATATATGAATTAGATTGATCTATGAATTTCAAATATTTTGGAATATTATTTTCTTGGTTGTTCAATAATTTTTGATCTAATACCTTTTTATTAAAACTTGCTAATTGATTAAAATTTTTTATACCTAGTTTCTTTAGAAATATAGAAGTATTTAAACCAATACCATCAATATCAGTTAAATATCCTTTAGATTTAGCTTCATTATCGCAATATTTTTGCCAAGAACAAATTGAACACTTTTTTCTATTATCTGTGATTTCAGGAATATTTTGATTCAAAGAATTTTTTAGTTCAAAAAATATATTGATAGCTTTATCCTTTAATTTGTCTTTTAAAAAAATTTTTTCTGCTTTTATATGATTTTTGTATCTTTTTAAAACTAGTCCATGGCATACGCTTGAATTTTGGAATTTTTCTAAGGCTATCGATGATAGAGCTAGATCAAATAAATGTTCTTTGGCGGTACGATTACCTAATTTTGATACAGCGGGAATATATTTATACTTACCCCAAATACTTTCCCCTTTTTCTTTTATTAGTATTGAAGGAATGATTACACTTTCTAAGTCTTGTTTTAAATTGGAGTGAATTTTGATTCCGAGAACTCCTTTATACCCATCCTTACAACCTTTTAATCCACTAAATAAACTATTTTCTGTGTATTCTTCAAAAGTTTTAAACTCTACAAAGTTTTGAATTGAATTTTGCGCAGACCAGTTTTTAAGTTTTTTATCTCCTTTAAAATCCAGCCAAGCCTTCCTCTTGCATTTTAAATAACTTTTTAGTAAGAAATTATTCAAAAAAATAATTTTGCGTTGTTAAATTAATATTACATAATTTATTATGGAAATTTAAATCTAACACGGGAGCTTAATAAGTTGGGGCAGACAGTTTACTCATCTATTAAATTTGGAACAGATGGGTGGCGAGGGATAATTGGTTTCGATTTTAATATGGCAAATTTAAGTAGAGTTGTTGTGGCTTCTTGTCAAGAATTAAAGTTTCAATATTCAGATAGGGTAAAAAGCAAAAAAATTTTAATAGGATACGACCGAAGATTTATGGCCGAACATTTCGCGAAATCCATAATACCTTTCGTTAATGCTTGTGGATTAGAAGTTATTTTATCCAGTAGTTTTGTAACTACACCCTCTTGTAGTTTGTACGTAAGAGAATTAAATATACTGGGTGCATTAGTTATTACAGCTAGTCATAATCCATATAATTGGCTTGGTTTAAAAATAAAAAATTTTCAGGGCTCTTCTGTGAATGAATTATTTACTAAGGAAGTTGAGAGAAGAATCAAGTTAGGCAATATAACAGAACCCATTAAGTCAAATTATCAAATTGAGGATATTAAACAATTTCATATTGAAAAAATTAATTCATATTTTGATATGCAATTTATCTTAGATAGATTGAGAAAAATGAATATAAAAGTTTTTATTGATGCGATGCATGGTTCTTCAGCTGCAAGTATTAATAAACTTTTTCATGGTAATACTCAGAGTGTTATTAAAGGGATTAGAGAAGAAAAAGATCCTTATTTTAGTGGTAATCCACCTGAGCCATTAATAAATTATCTTGATGAATTAAAAAACACCTTACTCAAACAGAAAGGAGAGGGATTTAAAACATTAGGAATAGTATTTGATGGGGATGGAGATAGAATCGCTGTAATAGATGAAAAAGGTCGATATTGTAGTACTCAAGTTTTGCTTCCATATTTTATAAATTTTCTAGGAAAAAAAGCTCAAAATAATTATCCGGTAATTAAAACTGTAAGTGGTTCAGATGTGATTACCAAAATTGCAGAGGGTCAAAATAGGAATGTTTTTGAATTACCAGTTGGTTTTAAACATATAGCAGAAAAAATGATTAAGGAAAAAATATTAATAGGTGGAGAAGAGTCTGGCGGAATAGGTTTCGGTTATTTCTTACCAGAAAGAGATGCATTATTTGCTTCCATAGTGTTATTAGATTGTATTGCAAGAGAAGAACAATATCTATGCGATAGTCTTGATCAAATCCAAAAAAATTATGGTCCAAGTTTTTATGACAGGATTGATATTGATTTTCCAGATCACTCTAAGAAAAATGCTTTAAAAAACTATATTTTTGATAATATTCCAAAATATATTTGTGATTATGAAGTAAAAAACGTATCTTATCAAGATGGTATAAAGTTACGTATAAATAATAATTATTGGGTACTTTTTAGATTCTCTGGGACTGAACCTTTATTGAGATTATATTGTGAAGCCCCTTCAGAGGATAGTCTTAAAGATACATTGAGTTGGAGTAAACTTTTTATTAAAAATATAATTAGTTAAATGAAAAAAATTTTATATTTAGCGAGTAAAAATCCAGGCAAAATAAATGAATATAAAAAAATGCTAGGAAAGATTAATTGCCAATTATTATTACAACCTAATGATATCGATGTTATTGAGGATGGTAATAATTTTAGAGAAAATGCTCAAAAAAAAGCATGTGAGATTTCTAAAAAGACAAAAAATTATGCTATTGCTGATGACTCTGGTTTATGTATAGATGCGTTGAATGGCCGCCCAGGTATTTTCTCATCAAGATTTGCAACCACCGACAAAAAAAGAATTGATAGGGTCCTAAATGAACTTAAAGATAATAGTAATAGAAGTGCTTTTTTTGCAGCAAACATATGTTTGTCTTCTCCTCAGGGGGAGGTAATTATAGATGTAGAAGATAAATGTTATGGAAATATATTATTTAATCGTAGGGGGTTGGGCGGTTTTGGCTATGATCCAATTTTCGAAGAGTTAACTACTAATTTAACTTTTGCAGAGATGGATAATGAACTTAAAGATAAACTTAGCCATAGAGGAAAAGCCTTAAAAAAAATAATCCCTCATTTAAATTCTATTTTCAATTAATCTTCTTAATTACTAGACCATGATCCGTGTAGTCCATGTGGAATATTTATCGGTAGTTCATAAGTGGATAAATGTTCTAGATTTTCAGAGTCTAATATAATTAAATCACTACCTCTACGAGCACCATTCCATACAAGAATTAGAAGATAACCTTCATCTTCCTTTTTGGAATTGGTTTTAGGGACCATAATAGGTTCACTTACAAATCCTCGAGGTGCAGCAGACCAAAAAATCTCTTCCTTAGTATCTAAATTAATCTTTTTAATAGCTTGTAATGGTGCATTTCCTGATTTTGCATTTGTGCAAGCCATCCAACTATGAGTAGCCTTTATCCCTGTAAATTTTGGATTAATTACTGCAAATTCGCAAGTTTGTTCGCTAATAGTTGATAATTCTGAGTTGCGACTCTTTAGATTTATGATTGATCTTTTAAGTTTACCAGCAGGATATTTTTCGAAATCTATATCTCTAAAGTCTTCATCTGGACCTACAGATGGAAAATCATCGTAAAAAATACTATCTAACACAATATTTTCTTCATCTTCATAAGCATTGACATGATGAAATACAAATCCTTCAGGAGCATCGATTATTACTGGCGGTTTTCCTCTATATAAACCGCTATCCCTTGGAACAATGAAAAACTTTGCTTTTTTATTAGGACTCGATTTTAAGCATTGCGCAGCCCCTTTTTGGCCCATTACAAATGGAAGAGGATTAAAATCAATAGCATTTTGTAAAAATATTGCCCAATTTGTCGTAATTGCAAAATCATGTAAAAAAGCAAATCCGTTTAATTTATCTTTCCTATCAAATAAAATTTCCCCTGCTTTATCACCTTTATTTGAGAACTCCATTAATCTTATAGTGCTTTGAGGACCAGTTTGAACTCCAAAAGTAACAAGGACCTCTTTTGAATATTTAGAATTCAAATCTATCTTTGGATGAGCACTAAAAGCCTCGTTCTTTTTAAGAACCCCTTTTAATGTTGTTAATCCAATTGTTTCTAAATTTTTAGGATCAAGAGCATGTGGACCTGCTGCTTCCCAAAGAGCGAGTAATTCATCTCCCAATTTTATAACGTGGGTATTAGCAATATTTTTAAAATTTAAGTCTAGGACATTATTTAAAATACCTCCTTTCTTTTGTGTCCCAAATACTCCTCTGTAAAGAAATTTATTTTTCTTTTTTTCTTCTAAATATCCTTTCGTTTTGACAAATTTATTAGTGAAAGTTGCTTTGCCATCTTTAAAATTAATGGCACTGATCATACCATCACCATCAAATGGATGATGAAGCCACTGTCCATCTCTTTCTAAAATACCTGGTCCATTTTTAAAAAGAGTTCCATTCAATTCTTGAATAGAATTACCTTGTGTAACTTCTAAATTTTTATTTTCTAATTCTAATTCAACGTTTTGATAAGCACTTGACCAATCTTCTTTATTGAATTGATTATTTTTGATGGATTGCTTTTCCTGTAAACTTGTCACTTTTACATCAGGTTTTTTTTATTCTCGCTAAAAATCATTTAAATTGTGGAAATACCTTTAAAGAATGATTTTATAATTACTTTTCAAGCATGCCTTTACTACTAGGAATAGTTTCAGACCTTCTATTGTCTATTTCAGTAGCCATCCTCATCGCACGTGAGAAAGCTTTAAAGGTTGCTTCTACTATGTGATGAGCATTAACACCTTGAATTTGATTTATGTGTAATGTTATCCCACTATTATTTACAAAAGCTATGAAAAATTCTCTTACTAGTTCTGTATCATAAGACCCAATTTTTGAAGATTGAATTTTAAGATTATATGATAAGTGAGGTCGGCCGGAACAATCTAAAGTTATTTGGATGAGCGCTTCGTCAAGGGGAGCAAGAAAATGACCGAATCTATTGATCCCTTTACGATCACCAAGTGAATCAGAGAAAGCCTTGCCTAAAGCAATTCCAACGTCTTCATTAGTATGGTGATCATCTATCTCTGTATCTCCTATCGCTTTGATATTTAAGTCAAATAATCCATGACTAGAAATTTGGTGAAGCATATGATCTAAGAATGGAACCCCAGTATCAATATTTGAGTTGCCGCTTCCATCAATATCCAGAAAAACGCTTATTTCCGTTTCATTAGTTTTTCTCTGAATTTCAGCCTGTCTAAGTAGTGACATTATTTTTAAAAGAGAATTTGAATTTACATACCATTAATGCAATAACCTGCATCAACGTAAATGGTTTGACCAGAAATTCCACTGGAAAGGTCACTTAAAAGAAATGCAGCTGTGTTACCCACCTCTGTTTGAGTTACTGTTCTTCTTAATGGTGATTTTTCCTCAACATTATGAATCATATCTAAAATGCCACCTATAGCTGAACTCGCAAGAGTTCTAATAGGACCTGCACTTATTGCATTAACTCTTACTTGTTTCTCTGGTCCTAGTTCTGCTGAAAGATATCTTACAGAAGCCTCCAATGCTGCTTTTGCAACTCCCATGACATTATAGTTTGGTATCGCTCTTTCAGACCCAAGGTATGTTAAAGATACTACGCCAGCCCCATCTGTAAATAGTGGTTTTGCAGCATTACAAAGTGGTGCTAAAGAATATGCACTTATATTAAGAGCTCTATCAAATCCTTCTGAAGAAGTTGCACTATAATCCCCGATTAATTCATCTCTCCCTGCGAATGCGAGGCAATGTACTAAGCCGTCAAGATTTCCCCAATTATTTTTAATATTTTCAAAGACCTCCTCAATTTGTGAAGGATTTTGAACATTTAATGGCAAAAATAGTGATGGATTTAAAACTTTTGTTAATTCTTTAACTTTAGATTCAAATCTGCCTTTTTCATCTGGTAAGTATGTTATTCCAAGTTCAGCCCCAGCTTTTGAGAGTTGTTGCGCAATCCCCCAAGCTATAGAACGGTTATTAGCAATTCCAGTAACAAGAATTTTTTTGCCAGTTAAATCAAGTAACATTTTATTTATTGTTTTTATAATTGTCCTATAAAGAGTGCACTTGTATACGTATTACTCAAAAATATACAATAATCTTCAAGTATATTTCCTGTTTTGAATAAGTATGGTGAAAACAAATTCTCTCGATATAGAAATTGGTACAAGTTTGCCAAATTTTGAATTAATTAACGCTAATTCATTAAATAATGAAAAATTTTCTTTTTCCGATTTAGATGATAGACATTTATTTTTAATGTTTATATGTGCTCATTGCCCATTCGTAAAACATTTAGAAAAACAAATTACAGAACTTTATATGGATTTTCAAGATAATGTTCAAATAATTGCCATATCAAGCAATGACATTAATACCCATCCTGCAGATTCTCCTGAAAATTTAAGAAACCAAGCAAAAAAAAATAATTGGCATTTTCCTTATCTTTTTGATGAAGATCAAAGTTTTGCTAAGACACTTAAGGCCGCATGCACCCCTGATTTTTATATATTTTCTAATAAGGGAAATAGTAACTTTTCCCTTTTTTACCATGGCCAATTAGATGATAGTAGACCATCTAATAATATTCCGGTAACTGGTGTGGATATAAGAGCAGCAGTAAAAGCTCTTAATGATGGTTTGTCATATAATAGGCAACAAATACCATCGCTTGGATGTAATATAAAATGGACGCCTGGGAAGGAACCTGATTGGTTTAGTTGAAATTTTATTCTCCTTATTATCCCGAGACATTTTATTTAGGGTTAAGATAATTTTATGAAAATACCTCCTTTTACTTTAGAAAGACAATACTCTGAGATAGGCCATGATATTGAGAATGCTGTTTTAAATGTACTTCAAAAGGGACAATATATCGGGGGGCATGAAATTGCTAAATTTGAAGATTCTTTCGCCTCACTAATAGGTGTTACAGATGTTGTCAGCTGCAATAGTGGAACTGATGCTTTAGTTCTTGCATTAAGAGCATTTGATATAGGTCATGGAGATGAGGTCATAACTCCTTCCTTTAGTTTCTTTGCTACTGCTGAAGCTATAAGTTTAGTTGGTGCAAATCCTGTTTTTGTTGATATTAATCCTGATACTTTTTTATTAAATATAAATCAAATTGAATCGAGAATAAATTCCCGAACTAAGGCAATAATTCCAGTTCATTTATTCGGAAATGTAGTTGATATGACAAAATTAAAATTGATTGCGAAAAAACATAACTTAAAAATAATTGAGGACTGTGCACAGGCTTCAGGATCTATGTGGGGAAGCAACAATGTTGGCAGTATTGGTGATATTGGTTGTTTTAGTTTCTTCCCAACCAAAAATCTAGGTTGTGCTGGAGATGGAGGAGCTGTAACTACTTCTGATAAATCTCTTGCGCAAAAGATCAGGGAACTTGCAGTCCATGGTAGCCCAAAACGTTACAGCCATAACCACATTGGGTACAATACTAGACTTGATGTGATTCAAGCTGCGATATTAAATGTAAAAATTAAATCAATAAAAAAATGGATTAAAGCAAGACAAAAAATTGCTTATAACTATATACAATTAATCGATAAAAATGCATTATTGAGGCTTCCTCAAACTAATTCTGAATTATGTTTCAATACTTGGAATCAATTTGTGATAAAAGTAAAAAATGAAAATTTTTCATTTACAAATAATTATTTAAAACTTTTTGAAACCGATGTAATTAAAAATAAAACACCCAGGAATTTTTTAAAATCGGAATTGGAAAAAATTGGGATAAATTCAATAATTTATTATCCCATTCCAATACATGCTCAATTGGCATATAAAGATAAAGTTATTGATAAAGATTTTCTTTTAAATACGGAACAATTATGTACAGAAGTACTTAGTCTTCCTATGTTCCCAGAAATTACCTTTGAAGAACAATTATATATTTCGGAAAACTTAAATTTAATTTTAAAAAAGTATGATCAAATTACTCAGATTTCAGCATAGAGGGATTTGAATAACCTTTGTTGAGAATTATGATTGATTACTGGATTAGGGTAATCTTTTCTTTCTGATTTTGAAATATCTCCTGTGAGGATTTCTGAATTATTTACTTTTGATAATTCTGGTATCCAATACTTAATGTAATTGCATAGAGGATCAAATTTTTGAGTTTGAGTATGTGGATTAAAAATACGCAACGGCTTCGGATCCATTCCACTACTTGCGCTCCATTGCCAACCACCATTATTAGCAGCTAAGTCTCCATCAACAAGATGTTCCATAAACTTTTTTTCGCCCATTTGCCAATTACAAACTAAATCTTTCACTAAAAAAGAAGCTACAATCATCCTGCATCTGTTATGCATCCAACCGCTTTGATTTAGTTGTCGCATTGATGCATCAATTATTGGAATTCCCGTATCTCCCCGACTCCAGCGGATAAACCATTCTGTATTATTTTGCCATGGGAAATTATTCCATTTTTTCCGATATGGACCTTTTTCTAGTTCAGGGAAATGATATAAGCAATGTTGATAAAACTCTCTCCAAGCTAATTCTTTTTGCCATGTCTCAATAGATAGTAAGGAGTTTTTATTCCTAGTTAAATGATTAATTTGTATTGTCTTTGCCCATGCTTTTCTAATACTTATCGTTCCAAATCTTAATGAGGCGCTTAAGTAGGATGTCCCTTTTATTGAGGGAAAATCTCTTTGGCTATCATAATTAATTAGCTTTTTAGAAGATATAAAATTATTGAGTAATTTTTCAGCATTATTTTCTCCTGGCTTACAGGGACAAATTTCATTTCCTGAAAAATTGATATTTTTTAAGAAGTTATCTAAGTGGTTATGACTTTTTTTGATGATGGGATCTTCGGCAACTTCTGAGGGTAAATCTTCAAGATTTAATAACCTTAAGTCATTAACATTATAATCTATATGACTTGGTTCAAAAAGTTGCTTTTTAAGATTTTTATAAAAGGGTCCATAAACTGTGTAGGGATTATTAGTACCTGTCGAAATTAGACAGGGCTCTATTAATAGATGGTCCCATAAGTTGATTACTTTAATATTGGATTTTTCTAATTCTTTTTCTACTTGCAAATCTCTATCTATTTCATAAGGTTCTATTGATTTATTCCAGGCGACATAATTAGCTTTAATCAATTTAGCAATTTTAGGAATTAAAAGTTTTGGTTCTCCACTGTCAATTATTAATCTGCTTCCAGCTTTCTCCCAATTAGATCTTAATTCTTTTAAAGAGTCACCTAGAAACCAATATCTTGACGGAGCATTAAAATCTAAAGTGTAATTTTTATCGAATATATATATCGACGTTAATGCTTTAGAGAGCGAATAAGACTTTATCAGAGCCTTATTATCACTAATTCTTAAATCTCTCCTATACCAAAAGAGTATTCTTGGGACTACCATTAAATTTTTAAAAATTGTTTAGCTCTAAACCATGCAGTCACTGTTTTTGCATCAAGTGTTTCTTTACCACTAGCGATTAATTTATCTAGTTCATTAGGTTCTTTTATAAGGACTTCAATGTCTTCATCAAGATCACCTTCTGGTACCAAATCAAGTTTTGTTAATTCTCTTGCTAAAAACAAATAAATTTCTTCATCTGCATATCCAGGTGCAGGCACCAAAACTCCTAATTCGTCCCATTTATTTGCTTGATAACCTGTCTCTTCTTTGATTTCCCGTTTGATTGAATTAAGTGGGGTTTCCCCGATTTCTAAAGTTCCTGCTGGGAACTCAAGTAAATATCTTGAAACTGCGAATCTGTACTGTCTGAGTATTATCACTTTATTATCGCTTGTTATAGGAACAGCTAAAGCAGCTCCTGGATGTTTTATGGTTCCATATTCTCCTTGGTGACCATTAGGTAATTGTATTTTATTTATTTCGAAACTAAATTTTCGTGATTTTAATTCAGATATTTTTGCTTTGATTATAGATTTTTTTATTGATTGGCTATTTTTCATGCTTGCTTAAATGTGATTATTTTAGCAGTTATTATTGGACAATGTATTCTATTAGGAATCCCATTTCTCAATATTTAGCTTCTCAATCCTTTGAAATCTACTGAGGATTTCCGATAATGGTAAAATAACAAAATTTCTATTCATAAATCTTGGATGAGGAATTGTGAGAATATGATCTTCGAATTTAAGATTATCCCACCAAATAATATCTATATCGAGACACCTTGGTTGCCATCTTTCTTTTAAATTACTTGTATCTCTCCCAAATTCTTTCTCTAAATTTTTAAATTCTTGTAATAAAAATTTTGCATTTTCAACTGAAGATATTGGAAAAGCTTCTGTTTTTACTAATAAAAGAGTATTGATATAATCAGGTTGAAATTCCATTATCCCATGAGGATGAGATTTATAAAGAGATGACCAAAATAAGTATTTTTTATTTTGATTTGGTAAAAGTTGATTATTTTGTTCTTTTAAAATAAATCTTTTGATAATCTGCTCTACTTTTAATTTTGCATTTATAACAGTATTAATAGGACTTCCAACTTTACTATCAATATTTGCTCCTAAAGATAAACATAGTCCATTTTTGATATTAAGATTTGATAATTCCACTAAAAATAACCATTTTATTGTATAAATTCTATATCAGGCCTTTTAAAATCGAATTTGGAAAAAGAATCTAAAAGCAAATCAAATATCAAAGATTTAATGAATAAAAATGATTCTCTTAGGTCTTTCCCTCTTGCTGCGATTACAGGACATAATTTATTAAAGTTATCTTTATTATTAGCTGCTGTTGATCCCAGTCTGGGAGGAGTAGTCATAGCAGGTGGGAGGGGGACAGGCAAATCTGTTTTAGCTCGTGGCTTACATGCTTTAATGCCTCCTGTAGAAGTGCTTGATAACGATGTAATTGCAGAAAAAATTGATATTAAAGATAAACAATATAAACCCATTTGTAGAAATCTTGATCCTTTTAAACCTGATGAATGGGATAAAGAAACTCAAAATATCCTAGAAATTTATCAAAATAATATTTCTGAAACTGATATTCCATCAAAGGTTATACAAACTCCATTCGTTCAAGTTCCAATTGGAATTACTGAGGATAGACTTGTTGGGTCTATTGATGTAGCAGCTTCATTAAATTCAGGTGAACAAGTTTTTCAACCGGGAATTTTAGCGGAAGCTCATAGAGGAGTTTTATATATAGATGATATAAATTTATTAGATGATGGAATTGTTAATTTAGTACTTGAGGCTACAGGAAGAGAGCAAAATTATGTTGAAAGAGATGGTTTAAGTCTATCTCATCCATGCAAAGCTTTACTCATAGCAACTTATAACCCTGAAGAAGGAGTTTTGAGAGATCATGTTTTAGATAGATTTGCAATAGTTCTCTCTGCAAATCAATCAATTGATAATTCACAGCGAGTAGTAATCACAAAATCTGTTTTAGCTCATGCTGAAAACAACTTAAAGTTTTCTGAAATTTGGTCAGAAGAAACTGATAATTTATCTACTCAATTAATATTGGCAAGACAATGGCTACCTGATGTTTCCATTTCAAATGATCAAATCTCTTATCTAGTTAATGAAGCTATAAGAGGTGGAGTTGAGGGGCATAGACCTGAATTATTTGCTGTAAAAGTTGCTAAAGCAAATGCTGCTTTGAGAGGTGATGAGAAAGTTAATTCTGATGATCTTAAAGTTGCAGTAAGATTAGTGATTTTGCCGAGATCTCAACAATTACCACCGGATGATAATGAAATTGAACCTCCTCCCCCTGAGGAACAGACTCCCCCTCCTCAGTCTGGTCAAGATGACTCAAACGAGGAAACTAATGACAATCAAGAACAAGAACAAGAAGAACAAGAACAAGAACAAGAGGAGTCTGATGGTGATGATGAATCTACCCCAGATATTCCAGAAGAATTTATCTTAGATCCTGAAGCTTGCGTAGTTGATCCAGATCTTTTACTATTCTCTTCCGCCAAGGCAAAATCGGGGAATAGCGGAAGTAGATCTATAAATCTTAGTCAAACGAGGGGAAGATATGTAAAACCAATAATCCCTAGGGGACCCTTGAAACGTATTGCAGTAGATGCAACTTTAAGAGCGGCAGCACCTTATCAGAAAACCAGGAGATTAAAAAAACCTGATAAAAAAATTATTGTTGAAGAAAGCGATTTTAGAGCTAAATTACTACAAAAGAAATCTGGAGCACTAGTCATTTTTCTTGTTGATGCTAGTGGCTCAATGGCTTTAAATAGGATGCAAAGTGCTAAGGGAGCAGTTATTAGATTACTTACAGAAGCTTATGAAAATAGAGATGAAGTTTCTTTAATACCTTTTCGAGGAAATCAAGCGGAGGTTCTTTTGCCCCCTACAAGATCTATTACAGCGGCAAAAAGAAGACTGGAAACTATGCCTTGTGGAGGTGGTTCTCCACTTGCTCACGGCTTAACCCAGGCTGCAAAAGTAGCAAAAAATGCAATTTCTACGGGTGATATTGGTCAAGCCATCGTTGTGGCAATTACTGATGGCCGCGGGAACGTCCCACTAAGTGTTTCTCTTGGTGAATCAGATGAAAGTGAAATGGATAATAAAAATCTTAAAGAGGAGGTCCTAAGTGTGGCATCAAATTATCCAATGCTTGGAATAAAACTTTTGATAATTGATACTGAAAGAAAATTTATAGCTAGCGGATTTGGAAAGGATTTGGCAGAGGCGGCGCAAGGTAAATATGTTCAATTACCAAAAGCTACAGATCAAGCAATAGCAGCAATGGCTCTGAACGCAATAAATGAGATTTAGTGAGTATTTATGGATAAACCTCGTTAAGAAATTTTGAAATTCCAATAGTAAGATCCCGTAAAGCCCTTGTAAGTTCTTTGTCTTTCATTAATGATTGAAAATCATCAGCCATACTATTCATTTTTTGAGAGATTGAGCTAGTTGCTTCTAATGTAGATCTAATATCTTCAAGAGTTTCATCATCATCAACAGTCGCTAATATTTTACTTAAATGTCCAGCTGCGATAGTCAGGTCATTTATGAGGGGTTTGATTCTTACAATTTCTTTTTTTGATAAATAAATTAATTCATCAAGATTTTCTTGTGTTCTATCAAATTGATCAATGGAATTTACAATATTTTCAATTAAATTTTCTTGATTAGATTCTTTTAGTAATTGGTTAAGTCTATTTGTAACATTTGATAAGCTAGACAACTTTTTACCACTAATAGTATCCCCTTGACAAACAATTAATTCACTTTTACATTTTTTTGAAGTCGCTTTTTCTGTCCCCTTTGGAATAATCTGTTTTCCTGCCTCTAAAGCGACTTGTACATCTCCTCCTAAGAATGAATTTGTTACTACTTTTGCAAATGCAGGTTGAGGAAGAATTATATCGGGATTATTAAGAACGACTTTTGCTTTAATAGATTCATTGGTAAAAATAATATCCTCTACTGAACCAACTAGTATTCCTCTGTATGTGACTGGTGATTTCTTTGATAGTCCACTGGCATTTGAAAACTCAGCAAATAGATGCCAATTTTTAGAGGAGAGTTTTATACCTCTTAACCAAAAGGAGAATAAAGAAAATATTATGAGTCCTCCTAATAAGGAAAAACCTACTATCGAGTCTCGAAAACTTCTACGCATAAGCTTTAAATCTCTTTTGGTTGCATGGGACCATCAAGATTACCATTCCTGAATTGAAAAACATATGGATCATTAGTTTTTTTAAATTCTGAAATAGTTCCCTCCCAACGGAATTTACCGCCATAGAGCATTAATACTCTTGAAGATGTCCTCTCTATAGTACTAAGAACATGGCTAACAACAATAGAAGATCCTTTTACTTTTGTATTTGTTTTATTAATTAAATCTTCAATTCTTGAGGATGCGATGGGGTCCAGACCAGCCGTAGGCTCATCAAATAGTAATAAGGGTTTTTTCTTATGGGAATTAGTAGATTGATTAATTAATGCCCTAGCAAAACTAACTCTTTTTTGCATTCCTCCACTTAATTCATTTGGGAGTTTGTGTGAAACATTAAAAAGTCCTACTTCTTCTAAACATTCGTTAACTAACTCTTTAATAATTTTTTTAGTAAATTTTTTGCTTCTATATAAAATAAAACCAACATTCTCCTCAATAGTTAGAGAACCTAATAAAGCAGGGTTTTGAAATACAAGTCTTACATCTGGGGGATTAATTTGATCTAGCCTAAGGTAATTTTGTGTCTCTCCGAATATTTTTAATTCGCCCTCAGTTGGTAAAATTAAACCTGCTAATATTTTTAAAATTGTTGATTTGCCTGAACCAGAGGGACCAACAATGGCTAGCTTTTCTCCTTCATAAAGGTGGATATTAAGATTATTAAGAATATTTTTATTGCCCCAATTCATTGATAAACTTTTTGTCTCAATAACAGGGGTTGAATTTTTCAAAATAAATTGTGCAATTTAAATTTAATTTACTCCTACTTACATATTGCCTTTATTGCAAAATAAGAAAAGTATGTTTGTGTTTCATTTATAATTAATTTATAAATTCATTACTAATGAAAAAATAAATTTAAGAGGATTTGATGACTATAGTTAGAAAAATCAAAAGAAAAAGGAAAAGAATTAAAAGAACTTTTTCAATAATCAAGAAATCTAATTTAGATGTTTTTAATAAAATATTTAGAATACTTAGTTGGTTGTTGCCTGGGCTGGTATTAAAACGATGGATTGTCACATCCGCAATAGGATTAATAACATCTTTGTTAGGGATTGCAATTTGGACAAATTTAAGACCACTATATTGGCTAATTGAAACCTTTTTTTGGCTAATGACCGGTCTAACAAGTATTTTTCCAGTAAATCTATTGGGACCGTTTATTCTTTTTGTAGGATTATTATTAATTTGTTTAGGTCAAAATAGAAGTATAAATTCTATTCGAAAAGCTTTAGTTCCTCAAAAAGAGACTCTTTTAGTTGATGCATTGAGAGTAAATAGTAAATTAAGTAGGGGTCCAAATATTGTTGCAATTGGTGGTGGTACAGGTTTATCAACTTTATTAAAAGGGCTAAAAAATTACAGTAGCAATATTTCAGCAATTGTAACAGTAACAGACGATGGAGGTAGCAGCGGAATTTTAAGAAAACAATTAGGAGTTCAACCTCCTGGTGATATAAGAAATTGTCTAGCAGCATTGTCAAATGAGGAGCCTACATTAACAAGATTATTTCAATATAGATTCTCAGGAGGAGGTGGACTGGAGGGACATAGTTTCGGCAACCTTTTTTTATCAGCTCTTACCACTATCACAGGTAGCTTAGAAAAAGCCGTTCAAGCCTCTAGTCAGGTTTTATCAGTTCAAGGTCAGGTAATTCCAGCTACAGGTATTGACGTTATGCTCTGGGCGGAGCTTGAGGATGGAGAAAAAATATTTGGTGAAAGTCTTATAGGAAAGTCAGTAAAGCCAATTTCAAGAATTGGCTGCTTACCAGAAAATCCGCCTGCATTAAAAAATGCAATTGAAGCAATTAAAGAGGCGGATTTAATAGTTTTAGGTCCAGGTAGTTTATATACATCACTTTTACCTAATTTATTAGTTCCAGAGATCGTTGAGGAATTATTAAAAAATAATTCTCCTAAGATTTATATAAGTAATTTAATGACTCAACCAGGAGAAACTGATGGTTTGGATGTCTATCAACATATTAAATCTATTGAAAAACAATTATTTAATTTTGGTGTGAATACAAGGATATTTAATGCAATTTTGTCTCAAGGAGAATTTGAAGGATCCTCTCTAATAGATTATTATCGTTCGCGAGGAGCTGAACCTGTTAAATGTAATAAGAAAAGACTTGTATCGGAGGGGTATCATGTATTACAAGCTCCCCTTTACTCTAAAAGAATAACACCAACTTTAAGACATGATTATCGAAGGTTAGCAAGAGCAGTTATGTATCTATATAAAAAAATTAAAAAAGCAAATTAATAAGCGTCTTGTAATTCGTAGAAATCAGGTTGAATATAATCTTTTCTTAGAGGCCAACCTCTCCAATCCTCTGGCATCAGTAATCTTTTAGGGTTGGGATGATCAATAAAATTAATTCCAAACATATCAAAAGTTTCTCTCTCTTGCCAGTCACTTCCTTTAAATATGGAGTATAGACTAGGTATTGATAAATCTGAATCTCTGGATAAAAAAACTTTTACTCTAACTTCCATGACTTTTTCAATAGTGGAAATATCACCTACGGAAATTAAATGATAAAAGCTTACAAGTCTTTTCCCAGGACCTTCATCATATCCACCTTGACATTGGAGATAATTAAAACCATAACTTTTAAGTTTTGAGATTGTTTTATAAAGATTATCTGGCTCTACAGATAGGATTTCTACACCTATATGATCTGTACCTAAAGAATCGTTATCAATATTCTCATTGATCAATTTTTTACTTATAAGGCCCCTTTGATCAACTAGTTCTTCTTTTGGCAAGTTATTATCTTTTTCCATTATTCTTTAGAATCTATAAAAACAGTTTCTTCTTCGTTAGAAGATTCTTTGAATTCTTGGATACTTGATGCATCAAGTGCTTTTTCAGATTTTTTATTGAGATATTCCCCGTTATTTTCTGAAAATACAAGATTCATTTTGTGTTCGATAGTGAAATACCTATGTGTTTGTTCTGCTTTTGATCTTTCAAACACACTTTCATTGCTAACTTTTTTTCTTAGTTTTATAACAGCATCAAAGATAGCTTCCGGTCTTGGAGGACATCCAGGAAGATATAAATCAACCGGAATAAGTTTATCAACTCCTCTAACAGCGGTTGTAGAATCAGAGCTGAACATTCCGCCAGTAATAGTACAAGCTCCCATCGCAATAACATACTTAGGTTCTGGCATCTGTTCGTAAAGTCTAACCAGAGCAGGAGCCATTTTCATGGTTACAGTTCCTGCCACAATGAGAAGATCAGCTTGTCTGGGAGAACTTCTTGGTACTAGTCCAAATCTATCGAAGTCAAACCTAGATCCTATTAAGGCTGCAAACTCTATGAAACAACAAGCCGTACCATACAATAATGGCCAAAGGCTGCTTAATCTTGCCCAGTTATGTAAATCATCAAGGCTAGTAAGGATAATATTTTCACTTAAGTCAGTTGTTACTTGAGGAGCTCCTAAAGGGTTGCATGTCCCCTCTCTTATTTCTCTAATTGCTTTTGGCGATAATGAGTTGTTCAATTTTCTAACTCCATTCTAAAGCACCCTTTCTCCATGCATATGCCAATGCTATAACAAGAATTGCTATAAAGATTAGAGCTTCAATAAAAGCTAATAATCCAAGCCTGTTAAAAGCAACAGCCCAGGGATAAAGGAATACTGTTTCAACATCAAATATAACGAATACAAGCGCAAACATGTAATATCTAATGTTAAATTGTATCCAAGCTCCTCCGATAGGCTCCATTCCAGATTCATAGGTTAATTTTCTTTCGCCAGTTCTCCCTTTTGGAGCAACGATTATATTGGTAACAAGAGCTAGGATTGGAACTGCAGCAGCTATTAGCAGAAATCCTAAGAAATATTCATAACCAGGGAGTGAGAACATTTTAAAAATTTTAGATAAAATTCACTTAATTAAACAAAATACTTTAAAGTTAATAAAGACTACTGAATAATTCGTGAGTGAAAGCATTAAACCACCTTCTGATGAAAATAGATTAATTGATCAGGAAGAAACAAAAAAGCAAATCCCTGAGACTTCTGAAATTAATATTCAGGAAACCATATCTAATCTAGAACAAAATAGATTCGAATGTAGGAACTGTGGATATATTTATGATCCGTCTGAAGGCAATAAGAAATTAAATATAGAAAAAAATACTCCATTCAATTTATTAGACGGTAATACATTTAGGTGTCCTGTATGCAGAGCTGGTAAAGATTTTTATATGGATATTGGTTCTAAATCAAAACCAAGTGGATTTGAAGAGAATCTTGTATACGGATTTGGATTTAATAGCTTACCTTCAGGTCAAAAAAATATCATTATATTTGGAGGCTTGGCATTCGCCGCAGCATGTTTTCTTTCTTTATACTCTTTGCATTAATATAAATAAATGACTTATTTTTTTTCAAGAATCAAAAACTTCCTTTTTATCGGTTTTCTTTGTTTTTTTCTAAGCAGTTGCTCTACTACTGGCGTTAAGACAGCAGATAATAGTCCATGGGATACTATTCAATTTGAAAAACAATCTAATACTTTAGATATAGATTTTATAGATGATAATCATGGTTTTTTAGTTGGATCTAATAGATTAATTATGGAAACTACTGATGGTGGAAAAACTTGGGAAGAAAGATCATTAGATTTAGCTAGTGAAGAAAATTTTCGCTTATTAGATATTGATTTTAAGGGGGAAGAAGGTTGGTTACTTGGACAACCCTCCTTAGTAATGCATACATATGATGGAGGTAAAAATTGGACTAGATTATCTCTCGGCAATAAATTACCAGGGCAACCATTTTTAATTACTACAATTGACAGAGATAAGGCAGAGTTAGCAACAACTGCAGGAGCAATTTATTCAACATCTAATAGTGGAGAGTCTTGGGAAGCCAAGGTTGTTGATGCCTCAGGTTCAGGAGGGGTTAGGGATTTACGACGAACTAGTGAAGGAGATTATGTAAGTGTTAGTAGCTTAGGTAATTTTTTCTCAACTTTACAAAGTAACAGTGATACATGGGTTGCACATCAACGAGCTAGCAGTAAAAGAGTTCAAAGTATAGGATTTAATCCAAGCGGAAGTCTATGGATGTTATCTAGGGGTGCCGAAATAAGATTTAATGATAATACTGAAGATTTAGAAAGTTGGTCTAAACCAATTATTCCAATATTAAACGGATATAACTACTTAGATATGGGATGGGATCCGAATGGGGATATCTGGGCCGGTGGAGGCAATGGGACTTTGATAGTTAGCAAAGATAATGGACAAACTTGGAATTCAGATCCTATAGCTTCTTCCTTACCTACAAATTTCATCAAAATAGTATTTATTAATAAAAATAATCTAAATGAAGCAAAAGGCTTCATATTAGGGGAAAGAGGTTATATCTTACGTTGGAACGGCTAACTTAATTAGGAATTTTTAGTCGAATCTATTAAAAAAATCTAAATTTTTAGTTTCAATTAGCAACTGTCTGTAACCAAGATGTAAATTTCTTCGCAAAGTTTGGTTTTTTCCTTGTAAGATCGTATGGTAATTAAATGATATTATGGCCGCAGGTTCAACGGGTGAACGCCCATTCTTTGAAATTATAACCAGTGTAAGATACTGGATTGTTCATGCAGTAACACTACCAGCAATCTTTATTTCAGGCTTTTTATTTGTATATACAGGTTTAGCCTATGATGCTTTTGGTACTCCCAGACCTGATAGTTATTTTCAGGCATCTGAATCAAAAGCACCAGTTGTAACTCAAAGATATGATGCTAAAGCTCAACTAGATCTTCGAACCCAATAGTTTATAATCCTAAGTTTCTTTTAATACAATAAAATTTAGGATTTAAAAACCTTGGTTCATTGGCTTAATACTTTAGCCATTCACAAGATGAAATTTATTTATCATGCAAGTTAACGAAAATCCAAACAAAGTTCCAGTTGAACTTAATCGTACAAGTCTTTACTTGGGAGTTCTATTTATTTTGGTATTGGGAATTCTTTTTTCCAGCTATTTCTTTAATTAAATTTAAATTATGAGTAATAAAAAACTAAAACAGCCTGATGGCAGAATTCCAGATAGACTTCCTGACGGAAGACCAGCTATCGCTTGGGAAAGAAGATGGACTGAGGGCAGTTTGCCTCTTTGGCTTATTGCAACTGGTGGAGGAATTGCAGTAATTCTCGTCATTGGTTTATTTTTTGCTGGATCCTACAGTGGAGTTGGAGCAGGCGGTTAATATTCTTATAATATTAATTCCTTAATCTACAGCCAGTAATTATCTGTAAATATTTTTACCTTAGACCTAGTTTCTTTTGAGACTAGGTTTTTATTTGTTATTAAACCATCTTTAAGTGAAGCATGTGACAAACTTTTTGGCCTTTCGATATCTATGATTTTTGCAGTTTCATAAACAATTTTATTAGCTACTTCAGTATTTATTTTTAAATTCTCAAGAACCATTTCTACACTCACTTCATCGTGAGATTGATGCCAACAATCATAATCAGTAACCATTGAAAGAGATGCATAAGCAATCTCTGCTTCTTTTGCAAGTCTAGCTTCAGTATGATTTGTCATACCTATAATGGAACATCCCCATTTTCTATATAAGTTAGATTCTGCTCTAGTTGAAAATGCGGGTCCTTCCATGGCTAGATAAGTTCCGCCTCTATGCAACTGTCTCGCTCCTGGAATACTAATCTCCCCGACATCAGATAATATTCCTGATAAATTTCTGCAAAAAGGATCTCCCATAGTTACATGGGCAACAACACCTTCATTAAAAAATGTTGCAGGTCTATTATGAGTTCTGTCTATAAATTGATCAGGTATAACTATATCTAATGGTCTAATTTGTTCTTGAAGAGAACCTACAGCTGATGGTGCAATTATCCATCTAACTCCCAAAGATCGCAAGGCCCAGATATTAGCTTTATAAGGAACTTCTGTGGGATTGAATTTATGAGTCCTCCCATGTCTAGCAATAAAAGCTATTTCAAGATTCCCTATTTTAAAGATCCTTATTGCATCTGAAGGTTTACCATAAGGAGTATTAACTGAAATTTCTTTTGAGCATTCTATTGTATTTATTGAATAGAAACCACTACCACCAATAACTCCTAATTTAGAATCTTTTATTGGTAATAAATGTTCTTTATTCATCTTAATTAAAATGACATTAAATCATCTAGTTCTTGTTGGAGGGGGGCATTCAAATGTTCTCTTAATGCGCAAGTGGTTGATGCAACCAAATTTAATGCCAAATCATCCTATTACTATTATATCTAGAGATTCACATTTGGTTTATTCTGCTAAGTTTCCATCAGTTATTGCAAACTTAATTTCATTAGAGGAAAGTTTAATTGATATCGCATCGTTTGCTAAAAACGTAAAAGTTGCATTTATTCAAGAGGAAGTTAAGAATATTGAATTTAAATATAATAAAATAATTTTTAAAAACAGACCTGCAATTTCTTATTCAGATCTTGTAATTAATTGTGGAAGTAGAACTAAAGTTTCAAAGGAATTTGAAGAGTTAGTTCAAAAAAAGATTGCTTTCCCTGTTAAACCATTCTTTGAATCTTACAAATATATTTTGGAGGAAGATCCATTTGATTCCTATGATGAATTGCCATTTGTAATAATTGGAAGTGGTCTCGCAGCAGTAGAAATTGCGTTTGCACTCAGAAAAAGATGGAAACATAGAACATTGATTCTAGTTTGCGAATTACAAAAGCTTTCTGATAAATTTATATTTTGGTTAAAGAAATTTAAGATTATATTAAAATCAGAAATGAATTTTAACTATAAAAAAATTCTTTTATGTACGGGCAATGCTCCTCATCCTTGGATAGAAAATAATCATTTGAGATTAGATTCAAAAGGCAGAATTATTACAAATTCGACTTTAAGGAGTGAGCAATTTTCAAATATATATGCGATTGGTGACTGTGCTTATACTGGTAAATCTCAATTAAATTCATCTGGGATATTAGCTGTTAAAGCTGTTAAAAGACTTTCTGAAAATATTAAAAATAATTTAAATAAAAAAAGATTGAAAAAGTGGTATCCACAAAAGAAAGGTTTGCAAATAGTAAATTTATTCAATGATTCAAATCAATCAGCATTTGCCATTTATGGCAAATTTATCATTGGACCAAATATAAATTTATGGAAGTTAAAAAATAAACTTGATAATGATTTTCTCGCTAAATTAAAGCCTCCTAGAATGCGCTTAGATTTTCAAAAAGAAAATATTGATTGTCGCGGATGTGCTTCGAAAGTATCGCAAGATATTCTAAATAAGGCTTTAACAAATTCTCAGCTAATAAATTTTGTTGATAATACAGAGGATGCATCTGAAATTTTTAAAAATGAAAAAGAAATAATACTTCAGAGTATTGATGGTTTTCCAGCTCTAGTAAGTGATCCTTGGCTTAATGCGCGACTAACTACACTGCATGCATGCTCAGATCTATGGGCTTGCGGAGCAAAGCTATCATCAGCTCAGGTATTAATTTCTTTACCTAAGGTTAATTATGAATTTCAAGATTATCTCTTCTCTCAAAGTTTAAATGCTATAAAATTTACTATTGAAGAGTTAGGCGGAGAATTAATTGGCGGACATACTTTTGAAACCCGAAATTTTGTAGCAAAACCTTACGAATTTGGTATGGATATTTCTTTAAGTGTCCAGGGACTTATTGAAAATGGAAAGAAACCTTGGAAAAAAAATGGTTTGAAATCTGGTGATATTTTATTACTATCAAGACCATTAGGAGTTGGAATTATTTTTGCTGCTCAAATGCAAAATATAAATTTATTTAATAGTTCTAATTTACTTTATAGAAGTCTTCGAGCTAGTCAGCAATTTCTTGTTGATCAAATTAATCAACTTCAAGATAGCTTAGGAGAAAATATTATTAATGCCGCTACTGACATAACTGGATTTGGATTTATTGGACACTTAAAGGAGATGATAAAAAGTTCTAATCTACAAAGAAAAAATCATAATCTAAATGAAATCAAAGCAGTTTTAAATTTAATGTCTTTTAATACTTATCCAAATGTTATGGAATTGATTAGAAAGGGAGTTAGGAGTACCTTATTCGATGGAAATAAGAAAATTTATGATGAGATAATAAAAAAGGAATTTGCTCAAAGAGAAATAATATTTGATTTAGAAGAGGATTTAAGTAGAGGAAAAATTAGTGACAAAATTGAACTACTTTTAGATCCTCAAACATGCGGTCCACTTTTAATAAGTTGTGAACCAAAATATGAAAAATATTTTAATAATAATTGGTATAAAGTAGGTAGGATTTGTGATAAAGATATTTAATGTTTTGAGTAATTATCTATATTAATGTATCTTAATCTTTTGATTTCATCTCCAATACTTTTACCTTCTTTCCAACCTTCTTCTTGTAAAGTTTTTCCATTTTTACTACTTTTTATAAATCGATAAATAAAGAGCCACCGAAATAATTCTCTCCAGAAAAGGATACTTTCTGAAATTAATAATTTTATTGTTTCAGGATCTAAATTATTATCTTCAATAAAAGCGGTCCAATTCGATGCTGAGAAATTTTTATATTTTTCTTTGTTTTGTTCGAACTTAGATTTTATAAAGTTATATTCATTTAGTATTTTTCTATCTTTCTTATTAATATATAATCTCTCGCATAATATTTCATTAGCTTTAGAGTCTTTTATTAAATATAAGATTTCCTTTCCATCTAATTTTTTAATCCAATGTAATCCTCTCATGAATTTATGGTTAATCTTTATATCTTTATTTAATAAATCCATAACTTGCCAGATATTAAGTATGGAAATAATTTTAGATAAATTGTCGAATTTATTTATTTCGGAAAGTTCCATTCTTAATCTTATGCTTATACCTGGTGGAAAAATAAATCTATTTTTTTTATATTTATAAATCCAAGGCCATGCTTTAATTGTTTTTTGTGATTGAACTAATGAACTTTTAGTTATTTCAAAATCTAGTCTAGAGGCATACTTTGCACATCTCAAGAGCCTACTTGGATCATCTCTAATACTATTTTTATGAAGTAAGTGAATTTCTTTTTTTTTAATATGATTAATACCTTCAAAAAGATCTTGAATTTGTCTTGTAGAAATTTCAAAAGCTATTGCATTTATGCTAATGTCCCTTCTTTTTAAATCTTGCAAAATTGTTGATTCTTTTACTACTGGATTGAGACCCGGTGCTTCATAAATTTCTTCTCTTGCAGATGCTATATCTATCTTTAGATTATTAATATTTAATTCAACAGTATTATAAATTTCAAATTCCTTGATCAGACAAATCTCTACATCTTTAATATTTTTCTTTATGAATTTGGCTAGAGATATTGCAGATCCTTCTATAACTAAATCTAGGTCGATAGGGTTTATAGAATTTAATTTGTGAATTCTCTTGATTAGTAAATCTCGAATATACCCTCCTACAAATGCTATTTTCACATTTTTATTTAATTCAATATATTCATTGATTAGACTATATAACTTATAAGGAATATTCAATAATTCCTCATATAGATATAAATCATATTTTTCCATAATTATTAATTATTTAGACGTCTTATAGGAGCTAACCTTGGATCAAGAATTTTACTTCCTTTATCTCCAAATTTTACTGCTATTGAAATTTTTTCTCCTGTTCCAAAAATATGAATGATTTCTCCCCTGCCAAATTTGGCATGAATTAATTTATCTTCAATTTTCCATTTTTCTCCTTTGCTAGGTCCTGAATAAAGTCTTCTTACAGTATTGATAGGTTTATTTTGAAAATCATTATATTTACGATCTATTCTAGTTAATCTATTCATGTGAAGATCTCTTTTTAACGAAATACCGGTTGATTGTGGTAAGTCTCCATTTATTAAATCTTCAGGGATTTCCGAAAGGAATATTGAAGGGATAGTTGCTTCTCTCATTCCTCCCCATAGTCTTCTTTCTCGTGCATGTGTTAAGTAGACTCTTTCTTTTGCTCTTGTTAAACCTACGTAACACAATCTTCTCTCCTCTTCTAAAAGCGAAGGAGTATCTATGGATCTATAACTAGGGAATAAACCTTGCTCCAAACCTGTTATGAAGACATTTTGAAATTCAAGACCTTTGCTATTATGTAAAGTCATTAAAGTTACAGAATTAGCAAGATTTTTTTTATTATCATTTTCTGAAGTTAATGCAGCTGATGATAAAAATCCCTCTACGTCCCCACTTTCATTCTCTTCTTCATATTGTGTGGCTGCATTTATTAATTCTTGTAAATTATTTCTTCTATCCTCTGATTCTTCAGTGCCGCTCATTAAGAGATCTTTAAAATATCCACTTTTTTCAAGAATTAATTGTATTAATTGTGATGGACCAGAATTCTGGAGATAACAACTTAATTCATTCATTAATTCTGTAAACTGACTAATCCCTTTAGATGATCTACCTATTGTGGATGTTAAGCATTCTTTATTATTTATGACCTCCCATAATGAGATGTTTAATTGATTCGCAATTGCGTTTAATTTTTGAATAGTGGTTTTACCTATTCCTCTTCTTGGAACATTGATGATTCTTAGAAGGCTTATGTTGTCATCGTTATTAATTAATATTTTAAGGTATGCCAACGCATCTTTAATTTCTCTTCTGTCATAAAAACGTAGACCTCCAAAAATAGTGTAAGGTATTCGCCATCTCACTAATGATTCTTCCAAAACTCTTGATTGAGCTCTGGTTCTATAAAGAATCGCAAAATTTTGCCATTTTGGTTCAGAATTCCTATTTCCAAGTTGTTTGATCTTATTCGTAATTGCTTCAGCTTCGCAAACTTCATCATCGCAACTTAATAAATTTATTGGTTCTCCATCTGATTTTGTTGCTTTTAAGATCTTTTCGATTCTCTCACTATTATTCTCTATTAGAGAATTTGCAGCACTTAATATATTTGAGGTTGATCTATAGTTATTCTCTAACTTAACAATTGAATCAGAAGTGCTTTTTGAATCACTTTTGAAATCTTCTTTAAAACCCATTAGTATTCTAAAATCAGCGGCTCTAAAACTATATATACTTTGATCTGCATCACCAACTACAAAAATTGATCTGTCATTCCAATTCGAAAATAAATCTGGTTCAGTATTGCCAGTCGTTATTAATTTAATTAATTCATATTGAGTTCTATTAGTATCTTGATACTCGTCAATCAATATATGTTTAAATCTTTGATGCCAATAATCCCTGACTTTATGATTTTGTTTTAATAAAAAAACTGGGATTAGTAAAAGATCATCAAAATCTAAAGAGTTATTTTTTGATAGAGATATACTATATTTTTTATATGCATCTGCAATCACTTTATCAAAATTATTTTCAGATTTTTCTTCTAGTTGTTTAGGGGTTAAACATTGATTTTTTGCATTACTTATTGCCCATTTAATTTTTTTTGGATCATATCTTTTTGGATCTAAGCTCATTTCTTGGGTTACTATTTCCTTAATTAAAGTTTGAGAGTCTGTTTCGTCATAAATAGAAAATTGTCTATTCCATTTGAGACCCTCAGGATCCTCATATTTATCAATATCAAATCTCAATAATCTTGAGAAAAGGGAATGGAAGGTTCCGATCCATAAATCACGTAATCGATCTTGATAAATATCAGCCCGAAGTTGGTTCTGATCAAATTCTTTTAAAGTGGACCAAGGTTGCCCAAAACGAATATTTGAAAGTTCTTTAGCTAGTATAATTTCTAACCTTTCTTTCATTTCTTTCGCGGCTTTATTGGTAAAAGTCACAGCCAAAATATTATAAGGATCCGTTTTATTATTTTCAATTAAATTTGCAATCCTATGAGTGAGTGCTTTTGTTTTTCCGCTCCCTGCTCCTGCTACAACAAGTAAAGGACCATTTATGTGACTTACAGCTCTTAATTGCTCTTCATTTAAAGATTCAAAAAGATAATTGTTGATTTGAGTCACGATTTGCTTTTAAATAATAATTCGTCTTTAAGGGTTAGTTGTTAAATTCTCTAATTCATATATTGCTTTTTTTAATTCATTAATTTCATTATTATTCTCAATGATTTCTTTGCAGATCTTTGAAGGAATTTTTAATTTAAGACTTCTTTTAAGAATTTCGTTCTCTAATCTTTCTTTGTAAGAAGCAAGTAATTTTTTTGATAAAGTTAAATCTTGATTATCCACTTAATGAGAAATTTAATTAGTTATATCGTAACGCAAATTCTGATAATAAATTAAAAGTTTTTATTGTTTTCGTTAAGAAGAGTTGCTTTATATAAATAAATTGGGTTAAAAATCATTGGTTTGTACTATTCTTATAAAGTCTCTTAAATAAAGAGATTCTATACAGGTTTTACAAAAGTAATGCATAATTTTGGAAATAAGGATCTTCTCTCAAGCTGCTGTGAGCTAACAAATGTATTAGATGAAAATTTTGAGAATATACAAGAATTTGTAAATACAGCAAACTCTCGCTTAGATGCAATAGTTTCAATAACAAATAATTCTCACGCTATTGCTGCAGATGCAGTGACAGCAATGATATGTGAGAATCAAGATTCAGTGAATTCACATAATTGTGTCAATACTACAAACAAGATGTCAGTTTGCTTGCGTGATGGAGAAATTATCATTAGATATATTACCTTTTTATTAATAACAAAAGATGAGTCGGTTTTGGAAAAGAGTTGTTTAAGAGAATTAAAGAACGCATATATCGCTTTAGGAGTGCCGCTATCACATGCCATTCGAGTAGTTGAGCTTATAAAAGACTCAACAATTATAGATATTAAAACAACTTCAAGTTTTTCTCTGGCAAATCAATCTGTAATCTCTGAACTCATAAAAGAAACAGAATTTTATTTTGAAAAAATTATTTCACTTTTGGATTAACTAGTTATTTTTCTTATCTCAGATGAATGGGAGGTTTGTATGAGTGAACCAAACTCTTTATTTTTGATTAGAGAATACCTTGCTCTTAAATGATTTGATATAAACCATATTTTTTCTTCACTAATTATTGAATTATATTCAGTAATTATGTTTAAGTTTTCTTGTTCATCAATAAAATAATTCGAATAAGCATGGATCATTTCTGCATAACCCTTATTTCTTAAAATTATTCCAGAATTAATATCTTTTTGAGAAAAAATTAAGGTTGTGTCGTTCTGATCTGATTTGTCTTCATTTGTCCAATCACTTGAAGCTTGCCAAATGATTTTGATTGCAAATTTTGGATTTAAGGAGAAACTAAATTTTTTTAAGAGATCTTTAGCTTCAATACTATCTAAGCTTAGATAGGAAATAAAAATATTACTTGTAGTGTTTTCAAATTCTTGAAAAGCAATTGTGTGAGTGCTTCTTAGAGATTTCCACTCACCAATGCTTTTGTCGATAAATTCTTTAATAGTTATTTGGCTCTTCTGCAAGTTTTTCTTCAACTGAATGATAAGTAGCTTTTTGAATCATTCTTACCATTGAATCAATCATAAGATTTTTAGCAGATGTGATTTTTATTCCTGAGGGTGTTGTAGATATTTGATCATCTGGACGATTATAAGATGTAGGTCTAAACGGAGACATTTGATACTATTTGTCTTTTCAAATTATCATTCTGACATAGATAAATGTATTTAAAAAAAAATTTTGCAAATTGTTATATGTTTTGCTTGATCTGCTTCAGAATTAGTAAGGAAATATTATTTAGAAATGTTTTTTGCTAACCCGGAAATTGTTGCTAAAGCAAACATCCCTAAAAGTGCTAAACCCAGTAATATGCCCGCACCTTGACTAACTCCAGCCCCAACAGCGACTAAAATTGAATCGCTTATTAATAAGCTAATAAGTAATGCTGGCGTGAATATTCTCCATCTCGTCCCTCCAATACCTATCGCATAACTTAGAAAATCAAATAGTCCTGTCATCAAGAGTCCCGTCATTAAGAAAAAATTTCCTTCTAGTTGATTTTGATTAAAACTTTCAATCCTTTTCATCGCTTTAATACCAACTAATTTTCTTACTGGAGTGCGTCCATAATTTCTTGCAATGAAGAAAGCTGTCTGACAAAAAACCATATCTGAAATCAATATTGTAAAGTAACCAGTTTGAAAACCTAGTAGAGATCCAGCTAAAAGAGAATAAGCAGAACTGGGTAATGCAGGTAAAATAATACTAATTCCCCTAAGAATAAAGATTCCTAAAGGGGCCCAAATCCCCATATTTGCAACCTGTATTCTTAATGGTTCAATCCCATAATTTTGAATTATATAGATTAGTACAATTGCAATAGCTACAAAAAAGAGAATTGATAGAAATTTCCTTAACTTGCGCATTATTTTGGAGGTTTTTGATAAATTGAGAGAGATGAGTTTATTTCTATCAGTAATTAAATAAGTGAATCAAATTTCAATCTCAATTTTTGGAGTATATCAAATACCTCGCACTTAATGCAATTTCATGAATTAATGCAGAAATGATTTAACTTTTCTAAAGAAAATTTAAAGGCTATATACTCTTTAATAATATACACTTATTTATTATTTGATTTTATAAAATAAGATTAGTTCAATTGATTAGATGCTTTTTTTCTTCAAAAATATTGTTTGTATTAGTTTGTTATCAATATTATTTTTGCCTTTGCAAACAAATGCAATTGATCATGATTGGGTGAGTGTTCCAGCTAGCAAATTTGGTAAGCAACTATGGGATGCCCAAACTATGCATAAAAATGAAGACGGCTCAATAAGGGTCTTAAGTAAATTTATACCAAAGATTAAAAATGATATAACGAAAGATATCCTTTATACAATGGATATAAATTGTTCACAAAAAACTTTTAGAGATGTTGGAGTAGGTGCTAAAGATTTTGCTGAATTTGAAAATCTTGAAGCCAAATGGAAATATCCAAATGGAGATAAATTAATTTTAGGCGTTATTGGCCAAGTATGTGATGCTCAGAAATGAATTCTATTGAATGAAATATAAATTTTATTTAGGGATCAAAAAACTATTTATGGGATTTGAATCAAATTATTTTTGCAATTTTTTATGTTTTTCATTACATATTCAATTGCTTCAAGTTTCATAGGATCCCATATTGATAATTGAATTTCAAATTTGCTAAGTTCACGATTTTCTTTAGAAGTTAATTTTTCACAAATATTTGGTAAGTTTGATCTTAGTTGAAGATAATAAGCACTCACTTGTTCAAGTGAAGATAAACCAATAGATTTTGGATTTAGCAGAGATAAATCTTTCTCCGCGCTTAATTCATTGATTGAATTTTCAAGACACTCTTGATAATTGATTGTTTGAGGGATTGAGGAATATGGTGTGATTTTCTTTCTTTTTAAATTATTTAAAACATAATTATTAGCACCTATGATATATCCATTTTTAAGACAAGGTTCTTTCGCTGAATTTAAAACTGTTTCTTCAAGAACTAATTTTCTCCACCCTTTGCCATCTCCCTTAGCATCATATGTGCTATCTTTGCAATCAACATGTACTCTTAGATTTTTTGTTGAAGTTTTTTCTGGAATATATCTTGCTGGTGTTGTAGTACATTTCTGAATTATGGACTTTTGTGTGTTTTGCTTATTTTTTTCTTTAGATGAAATATATTCGCAAATTTCTTCAGAATTTATATATTTTTCTCTCTCTGTAAAAGTATACGGAACGCTTAACCAAATATATCTTTTCAATTCCTCAGCAATTACAGAATTAAAAGATACAACGAATAAAGGTAAAAATAATATATTTTTGAAGAAATAATTCTGCATAACCTATCTCAATTTATTATTTACGTGAATATATTTATAATAATTATATATTTTAATTTTATTTTTATTTTCAATCAGAAAATCCTGCTTCTTAAATAGACCTCTGTAGTTGATATCATGAGAAAATATTCATATTACCTAGAAGTTAGATTCACCTACCACTAACTCAATTAAGATTTTTTGCATAAAAAATGCAGATGCGTTGCCACACCTGCAAAATTTTCCCCATTCTAAAGTTGAATGAAGGTGCCAGGACCCAGATTTGAATGGGAGACAATTTTATAAACATCTCAAAAGGTTACATATTTGGATAACAACTATACAGAAAAGACCTGTTTTTAAATTAAATATTTTCACTAACATTCCATATCCATTTAATTAGAAGGGGTGTGCAGGCTAATTTCTATTACAAAATGGAATGTTACTAGCTCAATTAAATATTAGTTGGCTTAATAAAGTATTAAGTATTATTTCTAAAAGGCTTTAAAAAAAATATATGTTTTATTTTTAGTCAACAAAAATTTTACAGAATATAGAGGGATTTTAATATGAAAGATTTCCTACTAAAAATTTTTAATTTTCTAAAAGATCTTTACAATAAACTTATTAAATTTTTAAAAAGCATTTCACCTGAAGAGAAGCCAGCTGAAGATGAAAAACCAGTTGAGGATGTAAAGCCAGCTGAAGATGAAAAACCAGTTGAGGATGTAAAGCCAGCTGAAGAAGAGAAGCCAGCTGAAGATGAAAAATCAGTTTAAAAAAGATGTTGTACTGAATGTAATGCTTATGCAACTACAGCAAGCATTTTAAAAGGACTCAAGGAAGGTAAACTAGATCCAGATAAAAACTGTAATTTTTCAAATCTTTCACTATATGAATACCCCTGATCCCATTACTGAAGCTCATATCCCTAAGATCAATTAATAAACTTGTGAAAAAGTTTTTTATGAAAAGCAGAGGTTTGATATATTAAAGGGTTTTGAATGTTGATCTATTTTCTAATTTAGGAAATTGTAATTTTGAACTCTACTTGGAATGTTAGTTCTGGGGACTATATCAATAGTTACTTTCTTGCTTAACTAACATTCCACTAACATTCCCAAAATTATTCTCACTTAAATGCTCTTTTATACCTTTTGAGTGTATATTTTTGTCTTCTCAGACCCCTTGCAAACACTCTATTCCCAACAAAAAAGCACCCCCTAAGGAGTGCTAATTTGTCCCCATTTTTATAAAAAATGAAGGTGCCAGGACCCAGATTTGAACTGGGGACACGGCGATTTTCAGTCGCCTGCTCTACCAACTGAGCTATCCCGGCATTATTTTACTTTAAATGAGAAAGAGTATTTTTTGATACCCCCTTTATAAAGTTATCCATGAATTAAAATTTTGTAAATAAATTTACAAATCTGCTGATATTAGGAAATATTATTTTGCTGATAAAGCTATTAAAGCTGAACCGTAAGATGTGCTCTTATTACTGGAAATAATAGGTATCATTAATTTTTTTTGTCTAATAGATCTCCATTGAGGATTTTTTGCTCCACCACCAATAGATATTATTTTCTTTGGAAATGATCCAGTTAATTCTTTAATCTTATTCCATCCATTTAATTCAATAGTTGCTAAACCTTCAAATATTGCGTGTAAAAATAAAGCATCACTTACTGGTCTTGGTTCAAGAATTGGTCTTAAAAGAGGATCATTGACTGGGAATCTCTCACCATTGCAGTTTAATGGTAGGTATTTTAAATTTGTTTCTTTGAAAGGATTAATTTGTTTACTTAAATCCTCAATTTCTGAATCTGAAAAAAATTTAGATATTATCCCACATCCCGCATTAGAAGATCCACCACAGATCCATGATTTGTTCACTCTATGCATACTTACTCCGGGATGATTTATAGGTTTTCTTGTAGATTTTTTTAAAACTAATGTTGTGCCTAAAACGGTTAACCCTTCATCTCGCTTAACCTCTGATGCTATAAATGCGGCATTTGAGTCAGTTGTGCCAGCAACAATTAAAAGTTTTGAATTGAGTTTTAATTTTTTTACTAAATTTTTATCTATGATTCCTAGAATTTGGCCACTTTTTTTTATCTCTGGTAAATTATTGTACAAACCATTTAATCTAAAACTTTTTGGCCAAGAATTATTAATATTATTCCATCCAAGTTTGATGTTATTTCCCTCTTCTCCAAATAACCAATTATTCATAAGCCAACCTGAAATCCAATCGGACTGATGCCTAAGAAGAATATCTTCTCCATAAATGTCGATGAGTTTTAAAGCTTTTGCTAAACCGCTGAATGGGTTATTTAGAAATTCATTTTGTCCCGCAAGTGTCTTAAGTTGTTTCTGGTTCTCATCACAAATTATGTTATAAGGGATGGCATCACCAAAAACATTACCATTAATTTGACAAGCTAAAAGGGTTCCAGAAGTTCCAGAGACAGATATTCTTTTCAATCTTTGTTTGATCTCATAAGGAATATCAGATAAAAGAGCTTCGCAAATTAATAGCCAAGATTTTGGTTTACTAAGATCATAACCATCGTTATTGGAACTCGAATAAATAATATCTTTTTTTTTATTTATTATTGTTACTCGAACTCCACTTGAACCAAAATCTAACCCACCAAAGTAATTTTCAAGCATCCTTATCTTCTATAGAAAATCGTTTATTGATTTTTTCAATTCTTTAGAAATGTCTTCAACATTTTCCCATGGGAGATTTATATCTTCTCTTCCAAAATGTCCATATGATGCTGTTTTAATAAAAAAATCTCCTCCCATTTTTTTTGGTAGATTTTTTAAATCAAATTTTTCTAATATAGATGCTGGTCTTAAATCAAAATTATCTTTTACCATATTAATTAAAATTTCTTGTGGAATTTTACTTGTTCCAAATGTATCAACCATAATCGAAATTGGATTGGCTACTCCAATAGCATAACTTAATTGAACTTCAGCTTTTTTAGCCAATTTTGCTTTTACTAATGATTTTGCAACGTATCTTGCAGCGTAAGCAGCAGATCTATCAACTTTTGTGGGGTCTTTACCTGAAAAAGCACCTCCTCCATGTCTTGCATAACCTCCATAAGTATCTACAATGATTTTCCTACCTGTTAATCCAGCATCTCCTTGAGGACCACCCACTACAAATTTACCAGTTGGATTTACTAAAAATCTTGTAGTTTGTAATGATGATTTTATTTTCAGATCATTTGTCGCAGGAATTACGACATGTTCCCATAGGTCGTTTTTGATTTTTTCTCTTACTTGGTTTTCATTATGAATTCCATTTACCACAGCTGTATGTTGGGTAGAAATTAAAATTGTATTAATTGATTCTGGCTCACCATTTTTGTAGTTTATGCTAACTTGCGTTTTACCGTCAGGTAGTAAATAATTAAGTATATTGTCATGTCTAACCTTGGCTAATTGCCTTGCTAATCTGTGAGCTAAGCTTATTGGGAGTGGCATAAGTTCGGGGGTCTCATCGCATGCATAGCCGAACATAATACCTTGATCACCAGCACCAATATTATTTTTAATGTCATCATTATGATCATCAGCATCATCCACTCCTTGAGCGATGTCAGGAGATTGTTCATCAAGTGCAACTAGTATAGCGCAACTATTTGAATCAAACCCACCTGCTCTTGAACCCTCATATCCAATTGATTTAATTACTTTCCTTGCAATTTTTACATAGTCAACTTTCGCTTTAGATGTGATTTCTCCTGTTAGTAAGCACAGACCAGTATTAACTACAGCCTCGCAAGCTACGCGACTTTCAGGATCTTGAAATAAAAGAGCATCAAGAATTGCATCACTAATTTGATCACATATCTTATCTGGATGTCCCTCTGTAACAGATTCGGAGGTGAAGACGTATTCACTCATTTATTTTTCGATGATTTAGTAATGATGTTAATTTAGAATGTGAAAATTATTCAATAGATTGTTACTTAAAAGTGTTCCTAAACTGATATAGATTCAATAGATTTAAGAATAAATTTATCAAATTCTCCAATTAAACAATTTTTGCTAAAGCTTCAGCATTGATAATTTTTCGATGAAAAGTTTTTGTTAAGATTCAACAGAGGTTGTTGCGATTTGCTCTTCATTTTCATCTATCTGTTCAAATAACATTTGTTTATATTTTGCAGCCATTTCCTCTGCTTTACTGAATACTTTTTGAGGATCAGTAAGCATATCTCCTGGTTCTGGCTCTAAGGCCTTTGTTGATAGAGAAATTCTTCCGCGCTCTGAATCTAAGTCGATAATCATAACTTTCATTTGATCATTAACGTTTAAAACATTATGTGGAGTTTCGATATGTTCATGACTTATTTCAGAAATATGAAGGAGACCACTTACTCCCCCTATATCAATAAATGCTCCATAAGGTTTTATTCCCTTTACAGAACCAACTACTACTTCTCCAACTTCTAATCTATTCATTTTCTTTTCAACTAGAGCCCTTCTATGGCTTAGTACTAACCTATTTCGCTCTTCATCAACTTCTAAAAATTTCAACGGTAGATATTCACCTTCGAGATCCTCTTTGATTTTTCGAGCACTTATATGTGAGCCAGGAATAAAACCTCTTAACCCTTCGACTCTAACTAAAGCTCCGCCCCTATTGGTTGCAAATACTTCAGAATAAATAGTTGCATCTTCTTTTTGTAATTGTCTAACACGTTCCCATGCTCTTTGATATTCAATTCTTCTTATTGATAAGGCTAGTTGACCGTCTTCATTCTCTTCGCTCATTATGAAGAATTCTCTAGATTCGGATGGTTTTAATACATCACTTAATCCTTCTACTCTATTAATAGAAACTTCTTGCATAGGCATGAAAGCCGCCGTTTTAGCACCGATGTCTATCATTGCTCCCTTTGGCTCTAAAGCAAAAACAGTTCCTTTTACTAGGTCACCAGGTTTAAAATTATAATCATATTTACCTAGTAGAGAAGCAAATTCTTCTTGAGTAAAGCCAACATTTTCTAGATCATTATTTTTTCTACTTGATGATGAATCAGCAGAAGGGATATCTTTATTCTCATAGGAATTATCCGATTTTTCGAGATTGTGATTGTCCGAGGGGGCAGCTTCTAATTTATCGCTAATATTGTTTGTTTCATCTTTATTTCCTTTAAGAGTTTGGGAAGAGTTTTCTGTCATTTGAGTAAAGCAGTCTATCTAAGATAGTTAGAAAGGAATGTATTTTAGCCTGCAAACTAAAAAACATTTTAAAATAGTTTATTTATTCTACACTTTCGAATGCTTAAATTATAAAATTGAAGCTAATTCATTTTTCGAACTATTTTTTAAAGTTTGTAATGTAGCAATAAAATCTTTAACTCCGTTGAATTTTCTATATACAGAAGCAAATCTTATATAAGCTACCTCATTTTCTTTTCTTAAGTTTTCAAGTATTAATTCTCCTATTTCAGAAGACTTAATATCTTTATTAAAATCCTGAAGTATTTGAGATTCAATGGAGTCAATAAAATTTATTATCGATTCACTGGAAAAATTTGTTTTCTCACAAGCTTTTGAAATACCTTGAACTAATTTATCTTTATTAAATAATTCTCTACTACCGTCTTTTTTAATTACAGCAATTGGCATGGTCTCAATTCTTTCGTAGGTTGTGAATCGGGAATTACAGTTTAAGCATTCCCTTCTGCGCCTAACACTTTTGCCTGTATCGGCTGATCTGGATTCCAAGACTCTACTATCTGTATTTTGACATGACGGACACTGCATGTAGAGAAAAAAGAGATAGATAACTCTAATTCTAGTAAATTTTATTGTTAAAGAAAAGTACCAAAAAAAAAAGCCTCACTTAATTAAGTGAGGCTTTCTTTTATCTATCTTTTTGATCCCATTTAGGAGGATCCCTAAATGCAACTGCAAAGAATAGCGTAACAACTGCGAGAGTTAGAATTAAAACGTAAGCAAAAGCTTCCATAGGACAATAAAGTAATAGTTTTTAATTTAAACCTTTCCAGGTATTCTTCTTGTGGTTTCATCCCCAAGTTTCTTAAATAATCCGAATTCTACTTGATCACCAAAGTCGGCAGAGATTCCAGCAAATCTCTCTCTATAAAGAGTTCTTGCAGCATGCCACCAGTGGCCAAATAAGAACAGCAAACCAAAGCATAAGTGGGCATATGTGAACCAAGCCCTAGGAGAACTACGGAATACACCATCAGATTTGTAAGTCTCCCTATCAAATTTGAAAGCCTCACCCAATTGTGCCTTTCTGGCCAATCTCTTCACCACAGCAGGGTCTGTAAATGTTTGACCATTTAATTCCCCTCCATAAATGGTTGCTGTGATACCAGTTTGTTCGAATGAATACTTTGCTTCCGCTCTTCTAAATGGAATATCAGCTCTGACATTACCATCTTTATCTTCAAGAATTACAGGGAAGTTCTCAAAGAAATTTGGTATTCTTCTGACTTCTAATTCATTACCCTCTTTGTCTTGGAAAGCAATATGACCTTGCCAGCTAGTTGGAAGACCATCACCATTTACTAGTGCACCTACTCTGAATAGTCCTCCTTTCGCAGGACTATTTCCCACATAATCATAGAAGGCAAGCTTTTCAGGTATGGAGGCATAAGCTTCCTCTTTAGAAGCTCCGTTATCAATAGCTGTTTGGACACGCCTATTGATTTCTGTTTTGAAGTAACTTGAATCCCATTGGTATCTAGTTGGTCCGAATAACTCAATTGGAGTCGTTGCAGAACCGTACCACATTGTTCCTGAAACGACGAAGGATACAAAAAGCACAGCAGCAAGAGCACTAGCTAAAACCCCTTCAAGACTCCCTAGCTTTAGAGCTTTGTAAAGTCTTTCTCCTGGTCTATTAGTAATGTGAAATATTCCTCCAATAATACCCATTAGACCTGCTGCAATATGGTTAGCAACAATTCCTCCAGGATTAAAGGGATTAAATCCTTCTGCTCCCCATGAGGGCGCGACAGGTTCTACATGCCCAGTAAGTCCATAAGGGTCAGAAACCCAAATCCCAACATTTGCACAATGAAATGCACCAAAGCCAAAACAAGTAAGACCTGCTAAAAGTAAATGAATTCCAAATATTCTTGGTAGATCAAGAGCAGGTTCTCCTGTTCTTGAATCTTCCCAAAGTTCTAGATCCCAGTATGTCCAATGCCAAATTGAGGCGAGCATTAGAAGTCCGCTAAACACGATGTGGGCAGCAGCAACACCTTCAAAACTCCAAAAACCTGGGTCAACGCCAGTAGCTCCGGTAATATCCCATCCGTTCCAACTACTAGTAATTCCTAATCTTGCCATAAATGGCATAACGTACATCCCTTGTCTCCACATTGGATTAAAAACAGGGTCTGACGGGTCAAAAATGGCCAATTCATATAAGGCCATTGAGCCGGCCCAGCCGGCTAATAATGCAGTATGCATAAGATGCACAGCCAGTAGACGACCTGGGTCGTTAATAACTACTGTGTGCACTCGATACCAGGGCAATCCCATTGGTTAATTCTTAATATAGATGCTGTTTAAACAGCTAAACAACATGATAGTAAGGGTTTTTTTACAAGTTCAGTGGATTTTGTAATTAATTAAATTATTTTGTAAAATTTGA
>CACOIV010000005.1 GCA_902627335.1 uncultured Prochlorococcus sp. | reverse complement strand
AATATAATTCTGGATCCACCTTCGCCAAATAATAATTTATCTTCCCTAATATTGTCTTCTAAATTTATTTGAGCTCCTAAACCTGAAAGAATTGAACATTCAGCTAAAGCTATAGACAATCCTCCATCACTAATATCATGGCAGGAAACTAAAAACTCGTTATTAATACTATTTCTAATAATTTCTTGACATAGCTTTTCATCTTCTAAATTAATTTCTGGAGGTCTTCCTGTAACCTGACCATGAAAATACTCTAAATAAGAACTTGCTCCTAATGTTATTTCAGAGGAATTAGAACCTATTATCCAAATTTCATCATCAATATTTTTCCATCCAGAGGAAACCGCTTTATCAGAATCATCTATAATACCAACCATTCCAATTACAGGAGTAGGTTGAATAGGAGTAATAACTTCATTTTCATCTTTAGATTCATTAAACAAAGAAACATTACCTCCTGTTACAGGCGTTTCAAATATTTCACATGCTTTAGAAATACCATTACAAGATAAAGCTAACTGCCAATAACCAATATCAGTTTCAGGAGATGAAAAATTTAAATTATTAGTTATTGCAACTGGTTTAGCCCCTACACAACTAACATTCCTCGCGGATTCAGCAACTGCAGCAATACTACCTCTAAAAGGATCCAAATAAACCCATCTATTATTACAATCAACGGAAGCTGCAATACCTGTATATTTTTTTTCTTTAATTTTGTCGTGTTGACCTCTTAACCTTATAACTGCAGCATCTGATTGACCAGGTTTAAAAACAGTATTCAATTGAACTTGATAATCATACTGATTATAAACCCATTTTTTTGAAGAAATTGATGGGTTAGATAATAAATTTAGAATAATATCATTCCAAGAAAATAATTTTTCAAACTTTAAAGAAAATAATCCATTGTTTTTTATTTCAGGTAAATATTCTTCCTTCCATTTCCATTTATTCAAAATATCTACGGGAGGATTATTCATTATTTGATGATATGTAATAGGAGTTTTATCGGATAAAGCAGAAGTAGGTATTTGAGCTACTATCTTCTTCTTATGTTTAATAATTACTTCTTTTTCTTTTATTACTTTTCCAACAACGCATGCATATAAACCCCATCTTTTAAATTTGCTAATGAGATTATCAATTTTATCTTGTTTAACCACAAACAGCATTCTTTCCTGAGATTCAGAAAGAAGATAATCATAAGGCGTCATATCTTTTTCTCTTGAAGGAACAAGATCTAAATCAACTGAAACTCCTAAGCCTCCATTAGATGCCATCTCTGCACTGCTACAGGTAATTCCTGCTGCTCCCATATCTTGAGCAGCTAAAACATCTCCTGTTTTAAAAGCATCTAAACATGCTTCAATTAAGCTTTTTTCAATAAATGGATCCCCTACTTGAACTGCAGGTCTATCATCTAAAGAAGAAGTTGACAATTCAGAACTTGCAAAACTAGCCCCACCAACACCATCTTTACCTGTGGTATTTCCAACATAAAGTACTGGAGATCCAATCTTTTTAGCTCCGGAACAAACAATATCATCTGTTTCTAATAAACCTAAAGCCATAACATTAACTAAAGGATTTCCTGAATAACTATTATCAAAATTAATTTCACCGCCAACAGTTGGAACACCAACACAGTTACCATAATGTGCAATTCCGGAAACGACTCCACGAAGTAAAGAGATATTCGAAGTATTATCAAGGCTTCCAAATCTCAAAGAATTTAAAACAGCTATAGGTCTTGCACCCATAGTAAAAATATCTCTTAAAATACCTCCAACTCCTGTAGCAGCACCCTGGAATGGCTCTATAGCGGAAGGATGATTATGACTTTCTATTTTAAAAACTAATTTTTGATTATTACCGACATCAATAACTCCTGCATTCTCTCCAGGACCAATAAGAACATATTTTCCTTTTGTAGGAAATTTAGCTAATAAAGGTTTTGAATTTCTATAACAACAATGTTCTGACCACATCACACCAAACATACCTAGCTCTGTTCTGTTTGGCGATCTACCCAAACGTTTGCATATTTCTTGGTAGTCTTCTTTTTTTAGATTCTCTACCTCAAGGGCTTGATCAATATCATAATAATTTGAGTCTAAAAAATTAATCATTATCTAAATCCAAGGATCATCATCTTTTTTTTTATTGGAGGATTTAAAATTTATATTATCAGAATAGAAATTTTTATCTTCTTTGTAAATTGATTTATTTGGAATATCTTTTACTGAAATTTCTTCATTTTCATTTAAATAATCTTCATCTTCAAGCCAATTTTCAAGTTTAGTAGTTGCAATATTTTTCATTTCATCAAATCTGTTAATAAACACCTTACCTTTTTTAAATACCTCATTTTTAAGACTTGATTTCAAAAGAGGGAAATCATTCAAACTTTTATTTGAACAAAAAACCAAACCAGGTTGTTGATCAAGAATACTTCGAATATCTAATTTCCATCTACTAGAACCGGGTATTTTTGGATTTGATCTTGAAATTAAATAATACTTGATTTGTCCAGTTTTGAATTCAAAAACAAAATCCGCTATTATTCCAATTTTTAAACCATTACTATTAATTAACTTTGCAAATAACAGATTTGGAAATCTAGTTAGTACAGATAAATCAGAAATAGCAGGTTCACCTTTTACAAAAATTTCATTATTAACAATCTGACTTATTTGATTTAATCTCCAAACATTTCTTTGCAAATTAAAATTTGAAGGTTTACTCGACCATCCTAATATTCTATGTACAGGAGGATGCATCCAAACAATTTCACCAACACCATAAGATAATGTCATCCCTCCTCTAACATTATGACTCAATAAATCGCTTAATAAATATTCTTTAGGTAATTTCAAACTATGATCTAATCTGTACAGGCATTACCAAGTAGGTAAAAGATGTAATATTATCGTCTGGAACTAGAACGGCTGGAGTAGTTGAAAGATTGCATTTTAAAAGAACATTCTCAGAAGATATAACCCTTAATCCCTCTAACAGATATTTAACGTTAAAAGCAATTTCTAATTTCTCACCAGAATATGTAACTGGTAATAACTCCTCTGCATTACCAATATCTTGAGCATCTGCACTTATTGCAGCATATCTATCATCATTCAAATTTATTTTCACGACGCTACTTTGTTGGTCTGCTAAAACAGCAATTCTCTCAAGAGATTCAATAAAAGAATTTTTATTGAATTTAAATACTTTTGAAAAAGAATCTGGAATTAATTGTGAATAATTTGGATAAGTACCTTCAAGAGTTCTAGTAGTAATAATTTGATTCGCAGAAATAAAAACCACTTGACCTTTATCATAAAAAAGTTTTATTGAGTTTTCATGAGATTTAAAACTCACAAGTTTTTCAATTTCCCTTAATGATCTAGTTGGAATTGTCACAGATAAATTAAAATCACTATCTTTCAATTCATCATTATTATCCTGAAGATTTAAATTTTGATCATTATTTAATATTACTGCTAATCTATGGCCGTCTGTTGCTGCTGATTCTAAAATACTTTTTTTAAATTTAAAATTAACACCTGTTAATAATTGCTTAGATTCATCGTTACTACTTGAGAAAATAGTCATTTTTAAAGCTTTTAAAAATGACGAAGGATCTATTTCTAGAGAAGTACCACTTTCGACAAAAGGCAACTTAGGATAGTCATCAGAAGGTATTCCTTTGATATTAAAAGATCCTCTTTCACTTTTCAAAAGAATATTATCTGATAATTCTTCAACAGTTAATGAAACGGGAGATTCATTAGGTAATTTAGAAACAATTTCTGATAATAATCTAGAAGGTATTGTAATAGCACCACTTTGAGAGACGGTGGCATCAAAAGAGGTTTGAATCCCTAGATTCAAATCAAATCCCGTTAAACTAATTTTATTTGTTACTTCATCAGCTGTAACTAACAGGTTAGACAAAATAGGATGTGTTGGTCTTGAAGCTACAGCTTTACTAACAAGCTGAATAGCATTATTTAACTCGCTTTGTTTACAGACAATATCCATTAAAAAAAATATTTATAAACACATAATAATGCTTCTTTTAAGTAATTCCATTCCTTTTTTATTTAGATTTTGTAATAACTAAAGAATATTATTTATAGTATTAAATTAAAAAAATTAGTAGTAGTAGGGACTGTGGAATTTGAGGAAAACCATGAAAATTCTTTACTAGACAAATAAAAATCTTTATTAGGATGTGGAAAAATTTTTAGTAATGGGAAAAATTTTTTAATTATGAATTAATTAATAAAAGAAATTAACAAAACTCAACTTTTTTATTAAAGTTTTTCACAGATTTAACTCAAATCTTATTACTTTTCCACATGCACTTTTTTGATTGGTTTGTTTAGAAACCAAGTTGTTTTGAGATATCTTTGATATCAGGCTCAATATTTTTAGTAAAAATGGCATCGTTATTTTTAATTGCACAGTCTGGGTCCTTTAATCCATTGCCAGTTAATACGCAAACAATGGTTGAGTCTTTTTTGATTCTATTTTTATTTTTTATTAGTCCAGCAACTGATGCAGCACTGGCTGGTTCGCAAAACACACCTTCGGAAGCAAGTATTTTATAAGCAGCAATTATTTCAGTATCCGTAACAGATTGAAAGTCTCCTTTGCTTTCTTTTTTTACTAATTTAGCTTTTTCTCTATTTACTGGATTTCCTATTCGAATTGCGGTGGCAATAGTATTTGGGTTTGTAACAATGATGTTCTCGACAAGTGGAGCTGAACCTGAAGATTGAAAACCCATCATTTTAGGGAGGAGTAAAGTTTTGTTTTTTTGAGAGTACTCTTTAAATCCTTTCCAGTAAGCTGTAATATTACCTGCATTTCCCATGGGAATGCATAACCAGTCAGGAGAGTATTTTAAATCATCTACAATTTCAAAGGCAGCTGTCTTTTGGCCTTCAATTCGATAGGGATTTACCGAATTTACCAAAGTAATAGGAAATTGTTCTGATAATTCTCTAACAATTTCTAATGCCTTATCGAAGTTGTCTTTTATAGAAATCACCTCTGCTCCATACATTAATGCTTGTGCTAATTTTCCTTGAGCTACAAAGCCATCAGGTATTAATACAAAAGACTTTATACCTCCTTTTGCTGCATAGGCAGCAGCAGCAGCAGAAGTATTACCTGTACTTGCACAAATTACTGCTTCACAACCCTCTTCTTTCGCTTTGCTTATTGCCATTGTCATTCCCCTATCCTTAAAGGAACCTGTGGGATTTAATCCGTCATACTTTAAGAATACTTTCGTATTATTTCCAATAATTTCACTCAGTTTTTCACTTAGAATTAATGGAGTATTACCTTCTTGAAGAGAAACTATTGGTGTTTTTGAATTGACAGGTAAATACTGTCTGTAGGCTTCAATTAATCCAGGCCATTTTTTCTTTCGATAATTTAGCTTTAATTTTTTTTTGATAAATTTAAGAACCATAATTAGATTAATCTGTTTTAATTTTTTTAAGAGGTGAGTTTGTAAAAAATTCTAGTAATTCAGCAATTGATTCTACTTTATTCATGATTTTACTCAAAGCATTAACATTTAAAATAACTTTTTTTGTAGGATAACCTTCAAAGAAATTTATAGTATTAATTTTCCCTTCCCCAATATCAATCCCTTTGATAACACTTGACCTTAAAGCTAACACCGCAGTCTTTTCGTCTCTTGCATTTGGAGGATGAATTATTTTTGATAATCTAGTTAGAATTACGTTTCCGATTTCTGAATACATTAATTTGCTTGCTATTGAAAGTGGAATCTGGAATTCTTTTCCCAGAATTTCTTTAATATCATCATTTTTAGCATTGGTTAGTTTTAAAAGTCTTCTTAGGTTTTTATCAGCATCTCCGTAAAGAGCAAATTCTTTTAGTTCTTTAACATTTATCGTTCTTGAAAAAACACTATAAATTATTTTTATTTCTTCAGCGCTTTTTACTTTATCAGCAGGAAAAATTGATAAACAAATAAATATTAGAATAATAAATTTTTTATAATAAAATTTAATAATATTCATTCTAAATAGCAGATCCAGCAGCAATTTTTACTAATCGAACTACACTTTTTTCTGTAACTCTTTGAGCAATTTTTAAACTCATTTCTTTAGTGTAGGGGTCATTAAGCAAACGGGGAATTTTTTTGAAAAATAATTCATTTGAGTATCCAGGTACCTTTTGTAAAACATTGAAAAATTTTGTAAAAGGTTTAATTGAAAAAATAATGTCGCTCATGTCTTCTTGGTAATTAATATTTATTTTTAATGACTTAGGTAAATAATGATTTACATTTTTGATGAATTTCCAATTAAACATATCTATTTGATTTGTTAAACCATCAATGATTTCATTTCTTAAAAAACCTCCCTTTGGAGAAAATAATAAATCTATTACTTCATCTAAAAGTTTTTCTAAATCAAGATCAGTTTGCTTGGCGGCATTTGAGAGTAAATCCTCTAATCTATCCCATTTAAATTGGCTGTTGTCAAAAAGCATTTCTTTGAGACTTTCTCTAAGTTGAGGATCAGGATCCTCCATTAATCTTCTTGCGAAATATGGGTAAGCAGCACCAAGTATTTTAAAATCTGGATCAACACTAAGGGCAATACCTTCTAAAGTAATCAATGATCTTATTATTAATGCGTAATAAGGGGGTAACTTGAAAGGAAATTTGTACATTACTCCCGACATATCATCAGTAACACTTTTAAAATCCATTTTTGAAACACCTAATTCTATTGCGTTTATAAATACATCTTGAAAAGCAGGTACTATTGGTTCTAAGTTAACTTCTTTAGAGAGAAAGCCTAATTTAACAAAATCATGAGATAACTTGTCAAAATTTTTATTAACTAAGTGCACAACAGCTTGTATAAGACCAGACCTTGAATCTCTAGATACTTCACTCATCATTCCAAAATCTAAATAACATAGCCTCCCGTCTTCTAATGCTAGTAGATTTCCTGGGTGAGGATCTGCATGAAAAAAGCCATGTTCTAAAAGTTGTTCGAGGCTGCATTGAACTCCAATTTCTATCATTTCATCAGGATCAATTCCTAACTTCTTTACATCCTCAAGATTTGTTAATTTTGTACCATCAATCCATTCCATTGTTAAAACTCTTCTTGAAGTAAATTCTTGATAAATTTTTGGGACTGCAATTTTTATATTTTGTTCATGCATTATTCTAAATTTTTCAGCATTATCTGCTTCGTTTATATAATCCATTTCTTCAAAGACCCTTTTACCTAGTTCATCTATTAATGCCACTAAATCACTTCTGATTAGTCCAATATTATTTTTTAACCAAAGAGCTATATTTCTTACAATGTAAAGATCAAGAGTAATTTGTTCTCTAAGCCCAGGGCGTTGAACTTTGACAGCAACAGTATTTCCATTTTTTAGTATTGCTTTATGAACTTGTCCTAAGGATGCGGCAGAAATAGGATTTTTATCTATTTTTAAAAATATTTCATCAATTTCTTTATTTAAGTCTTTTTCTATTAACTCCATTGCTTCATCTCCATCAAAACCTGGAAGTTGATCTTGAAGTTGTGACAATTCTTCTAAAAGTACAACAGGAATAATATCTGGTCTTGTTGATAGTGCTTGCCCGGCTTTTACAAAAGCAGGACCAAGCTCTACTAATAAATTCGTAAGTTGTTTAGCTCTAAATCTTGCCTGCTGCTTATTTTTTAATGAACCAGTAATTTTATCCCAACAAACTGAAATTATATAAGAAAAGATAGGAATTAAAGTTTGCCATAAACGTTTTAAGAGTCTTTGTGGATTTTTTCTATATATTTTCGATATGGTTACTGGATCATATTCCAGTAATCCCGATGCTTCTATAAAATCTTTAAAATCCTCTTTCATGACTATATATTTTGAATACCTTTTATTTTGTGTAAAAAGAGGCTAATTTTTTTGTGTAGAGAAAAATCATTGTGTTAAAGAGATTAAAATTACAAAATGTAGCCCTGATTGAGATTATAGAAATTAATTTTGAAAAAGGGTTAAATGTTTTTACGGGTGAATCAGGATCAGGTAAGTCTTTGATACTGGATTCTTTAAATTCATTATTTGGTGGAACTAATATACCTCTAAATCACTTAATTCGTCCAGGGAAAACGGAATGTTTAATTCAAGCCAGATTCGATTTAACTCCTAGTGTGAGAGATTGGCTTGAAAATAATAATATTTCTCCAAGTATTAAAAACGCTGATGAGTTAAATATTGAACGTAGAAGTGTTGTTAAAAATTCAAAAATCATTAGTAAGTTTTATTTAAATCAGATTTCTTTAAAAAGGAAATGTCTAGAATCCCTGGGCAATATACTTCTAGACTTTGCAGGACAATCAGATGCTTTTTTGTTTGCATCAAAAGATCATCTTATGTCAATTATCGATGGATTTGGTAATGAGGCATTAAAAGAAATAAATTCAAAAGTTAAAACTTTATGGCGAAAATGTAAAGAGATTGAAGATCAACTTGATTTAAAATTACTTAAATTAGAGAAAGATAAAGATAATTTTAATAACTCTTCAAAGATGCTTAAAGTTCTTGAGAATTCTAATTTAAATGATGTAAATGAAATTGAATTACTCAAAATAAAGCAAATCAAACTTGCTAATAATTTTGAATTAAAAAAATTAATTACAGATTCTTTATCATTAATAGATAATTCAAATTATGAAACAAATACCATAATTTCATATATAGGTGAAATTATTAAATTTATAAAAAAAGTTATTCAATATGATCAAAATGCAAATAATTTTTATGATCAAATAATTTCTATTGAGTCACAAATAGAGAATTTCAAACTGTCTTTAAATGAATACTTGTATGAGATTGATAATGACGATAATAACTTAAATATTATTCAACAAAGAATTTTTGAATTACAAAAAGTTGAAAAAAGTTTTTCAATGAATTTATCTGAGTTGATAAAAAAAAGAAATGAGCTTCGAAATCTTGGAGATTTTAACTATAAAGAAGATGAGATAAATCAATTAAAAGATAATTTAAGAGTGTCAAATAGTAAACTGATCGATCTATTTAGGATCCAATCTGAGAAAAGGAAAAAGGTTGCAGGGAGCTTAGAGGCTTCGGTGAATTCTTTGTTTACTGATTTGGGATTGCAAAATTCAATATTTAAAATTGACTTCAAATCTACAGAAAATTCCTGTAATGGATCTGACGAGGTAAAATTTCTTTTTTCTGCAAATCCAGATCAATCTTTGGCTCCCTTGTCCCAAGTTATATCTGGAGGAGAAATGTCTAGATTTCTATTAGCATTAAAATCTCAAATTTCTAATATTTCTAGCACTTTGTTTTTTGATGAAATTGATAATGGATTAAGTGGTAAATCATTATTGGCTTTAATTAGATTAATGAAAAATATTTCCTCTAAAAGACAGGTTTTGTGTATAACTCATCATCCTTTGTTGGCTGCATCTGCTAATGTCCATTTTAAAGTACAAAAGAATATTAAGAATGGTTTTACTTGTACTTCATTATCTAAATTAAAAACAAAAAAAGAGAGGCAAAGCGAGATAGCGGAATTAATTGGTGGGGGATTCGAGGAAGCAAGTGATTATGCTCTAACACTTATAGATAAAGCAGCCGCTTAATTTAAAAAGTTTTACTATAATAAGAAATCACTTTTTAAAATAAATATTTTTAAATGCCTAGAAAAAATAATGACAACTTAAATGAAAATAAAATTGTTATTAGAGGTGCAAGACAGCATAATTTAAAAAATATTGACCTATCTTTACCAAGAAATAAATTTGTTGTTTTTACAGGAGTAAGTGGAAGTGGAAAAAGTTCTTTAGCTTTTGATACAATCTTCGCTGAAGGGCAGAGAAGATACGTAGAGAGTTTATCTGCTTATGCTAGACAATTTTTAGGCCAAGTAGATAAACCTGATGTTGATAATATTGAAGGCTTATCTCCTGCTATATCAATTGATCAGAAATCAACTAGTCATAACCCTCGTTCAACCGTTGGTACTGTAACTGAAATTCAAGATTATTTAAGATTATTATTTGGAAGAGCTGGCGAACCTCATTGTCATCATTGCGATAGAAAAATAAGTCCCCAAACGATAGATGAAATGGTAGATCAAATTTTATTATTACCTGAGGGAACTAGGTATCAGATTCTTTCCCCGGTTGTGAGAGGGAAAAAAGGTACGCATGCAAAATTATTAAGCGGTTTAGCTTCAGAAGGGTTCGCAAGAGTAAGAATAAATGGTGAGGTTAGAGAATTATCAGACAGTATAGAATTAGATAAAAATCATATACATGATATAGAAGTAGTGGTTGACAGGTTAATAGCTAGAGAGGGTATTCAGGAGAGATTAAATGACTCATTAAGGACTTCATTGAAACGAGGAGATGGCTTATCTATTGTTGAAGTTGTTCCAAAAAAAGGTGAAGAGTTGCCTTCAACTTTAGTAAGAGAAAGATTATATTCTGAAAATTTTGCTTGTCCAGAACACGGATCAATAGTTGAGGAGTTATCCCCTCGCTTGTTTTCTTTTAATAGTCCATATGGAGCTTGCCCTGATTGTCATGGTATTGGCTTTTTAAAGAAATTCACTTTTGAAAGAGTTGTCCCTGAGGTGAATTTGCCTGTTTATGCAGCTGTTGCTCCATGGAGCGAAAAAGATAATACATATTATTTTTCATTACTATATTCAGTCGGTGAGGCATATGGTTTTGAATTAAAAACACCATGGAAAGATCTCAACGAATTACAGCAAAAGGTTTTATTGCTTGGATCAGATAAACCTATTCTCATAAAAGCTGATAGCAGGTTTAATTCCTCTCCAGGATTTGAAAGACCTTTTGAAGGAATACTGAATATTCTCGAACGCCAACTTAGTGAAGCAAACGGGGAGTCTGTGAGACAAAAATTAGAAAAATATTTAGAGTTGGTTCCTTGTAAGACTTGTTGTGGAAGGAGATTAAGACCAGAAGCTTTAGCTGTAAAGCTTGGTTCCTATTCAATAACAGATCTAACTTCTATTAGTGTTGCTGAAACCTTGTTTCATATAGAAAAAATAATGGGTCTCAACAATACTGGTAATGTGGTTTTATCTGATAGACAAAAACAAATCGGGGAGCTTGTTTTAAAAGAGATAAGGTTAAGGTTAAGGTTTTTAATTGATGTCGGGTTAGATTATTTAACTCTTGATAGACCTGCTATGACACTATCGGGAGGAGAAGCTCAAAGGATAAGACTCGCTACACAAATAGGAGCAGGACTTACAGGGGTTCTTTATGTTCTTGATGAACCAAGCATCGGTCTTCATCAAAGAGATAATGATAGGCTTTTAGAGACACTTAAAAAATTAAGAGACTTAGGTAATACATTAGTTGTTGTTGAACATGATGAAGATACTATGAAAGCTGCTGATTATATAGTGGATATTGGTCCAGGTGCTGGTGTATATGGAGGAGAAATTGTTGCTAAAGGTTCTTTTGATGATGTTTTAAAAGCAGATAATTCTCTTACTGGAGCTTACTTAAGTGGAAGAAAAAAAATTCCTACCCCAGAAGAACGTCGCACTGCTGTTAAAAAAAGTTTAATTTTAAATAACTGTGATAAAAATAATCTTAAAAATATATCAGTAGAGTTTCCTTTGGGACGACTTGTTTCTGTTACTGGGGTAAGTGGAAGCGGAAAAAGTACTTTAGTTAACGAACTTTTACATCCAGCTTTAAGCCATAATCTTGGACTTAAAGTTCCTTTTCCTAAAGGATTAAAGGAATTAAAAGGAATAAAGGCTATTGATAAAGTTATTGTTATTGATCAATCTCCAATCGGGAGAACTCCAAGATCAAATCCTGCTACTTATACAGGTGCCTTTGACCCGATTCGACAGGTTTTTGCAGCGTCTATAGAAGCTAAAGCTCGTGGTTATCAAGCTGGTCAATTTAGCTTTAATGTTAAAGGAGGGAGATGTGAGGCTTGCCGTGGACAAGGAGTAAATATTATCGAAATGAATTTTCTTCCAGATGTCTATGTTCAATGCGATGTATGCAAGGGAGCTCGTTTTAATAGGGAAACACTTCAAGTTAAATATAAGGGATATACTATTTCTGATGTTTTAGAGATGACTGTTGAACAAGCGGCAGAAGCTTTTAGTGCTATTCCACAGGCTTCTGAAAGATTAAGTACTTTAGTTGATGTTGGTCTTGGCTATGTAAAACTAGGCCAGCCAGCTCCAACTTTATCTGGAGGGGAAGCACAAAGAGTAAAGTTAGCAACAGAATTATCTAAGAGGGCTACGGGAAAAACTCTTTATTTAATAGATGAACCTACCACTGGTTTGAGTTTTTATGATGTTCATAAATTGATGGATGTTATTCAGCGTCTTGTTGATAAAGGTAATTCAGTAATAGTAATAGAACATAATTTAGATGTCATAAGATGTTCAGACTGGATAATTGATCTTGGTCCCGATGGAGGTGATAAAGGAGGTGAGGTTGTCGTTCAAGGTACACCAGAATCAGTTGCTGAGCATCCAACAAGTTATACTGCTAAATATTTAAAAGAGGTTTTATCTTAACTTATTTTTATTGTTGTATTTCTTTGTACTAGAAAAAATTTAGAATTTTAAAATTCTTAAAATAAGTTGTAATTTCAGTCTATACTTAGCTTTTGATTATATTAAATTTTTTAGAGGATAAAAACATAACCCTTTCTTAATATTTTAAATCAATTTTTAGCTTATTTATTTAATAGTCCTTATCAAAGGTATTAATTTGGGCCTTAAAATCTTACATTTACATTTGCATGGCCTAATTCGTTCTAAGGATTTAGAACTTGGTAGAGACCCAGACACTGGAGGACAGACACAATATGTTCTTCAGTTGGTAAAAAGTTTAGCTAATACTTCAGAGGTTGAGCAGGTTGATTTAGTAACCAGGCTAATAAAAGACAAAAGAGTTAGTGAAGAGTATTCTCTCTCAAATGAGTTCATTGAGTTGGGAGCAAGAATTTTACGCTTTGAATTTGGCCCATCTAAATATTTGAGAAAAGAATTGTTGTGGCCTTATCTTGATCAACTCACTGAACAATTAATCAGATTTTATAGTAAGCCAGAAAATAAACCTAACTGGATTCATGCTCATTATGCTGATGCAGGATATGTAGGTGTTAAATTAAGCGAATATTTAAATGTTCCTCTTGTCTTTACAGCACACTCTTTAGGTCGGGAGAAGAAAAGAAGACTAATAGATGCAGGTTTGAAGTCTTCTCAAATTGAGAAAACCTATTGTATTTCTAAGAGAATTGCTTCTGAGGAAGAAGCGCTGAAAAAAGCATCTATGATTGTAACCAGTACTCAACAAGAGTCAGTACATCAATACTCTGCTTATGATTATTTTCAGATTTTAAAATCAAGAGTAATTTGTCCAGGTGTTGATCATAAAAAATTTCATCATATTCATTCAACAACTGAAACATCCGATATTGATACTATGATGAGTCCTTTTCTCGTAGACACTTCAAAACCTCCTCTTTTAGCTATTTCACGTGCTGTTAGAAGAAAAAATGTACCCTCACTTGTAGAAGCATTTGGACGATCTGAAAAACTCAAAAAAAATAATAATTTAATTTTAGTTCTTGGATGTAGAGATAATATTTCTAAGTTAGACTCTCAGCAGAAAGATGTTTTCCAGCAGATTTTTGAAATTATTGATAAATATAATCTTTATGGAAAAGTTGCTTATCCGAAAAGACATACTCCTGAACAGATACCAGCTATTTATAGATGGGCTGCGAGCAGAGGAGGTATTTTTGTTAATCCTGCTTTAACCGAACCTTTTGGACTTACTTTGTTGGAAGCTGCTTCTTGCGGATTGCCGATGGTCGCAACAAATGATGGAGGTCCTCGGGAAATTAAATTGAAATGTGAAAATGGATTATTAGCCGATGTTACGGATATAAATAAATTAAAAAATACTCTTGAAAAGGCTATTTCTAATAAAAGCCAATGGAAATTATGGAGTAGGAATGGTATTGAAGCTGTAAGTAGACATTTTAGTTGGGGAACTCATGTTAGAAATTATCTATTTAATATGTGCTCTCAAGATCAGAAATTAAGTATGTTTTCATCTTCTGGAATTAAACTTAGTTGTTTAAAAGGTCGTTCTTCACTGATAAAGCCCCACTCATCAAATACTTCAGAGTCCGAGTGGATAATAAGTTGACGTTCTTTTACTTTTTTTAATTTGAAACCTTTTTGAGATAATTTTTTCATTAATTTTGCTGATTCATCAAATCTTGATGCCATTGCTTCAAGACTAGAACAATCACTTGTTAGACCTTTGTCTCTCCATGTAAAGAAGCGCATTTGTTAAATACTGATTTTTAAGACTATACCTAAAATTACTAGCATAATGTTAGTTTTCCAAAAATTTTCTACAATGATGGTTTCATGACTACCTTTTAATTCAAAATGATGATGCAATGGCGACATGAGTAATAATCTTTTTCCCTCTTGGTATAAAGATTTAGTTATTTTGAAATATGTAACTTGGATAATGACAGATAATGCCTCAATAAGAAAAACACCTGAAAAAATCAAAGTCGTTAGATAGCTATTCGTTAGCACGCAAATCACGCCTATTATTGAACCAAGACATAATGAACCTGTATCTCCCATAAATATTTTTGCGGGAAACTTATTAAAGGCTAGAAAACCTAGGCATAATCCAGACATACTGAATGAAAGCAGGCTGAAAGCTATAAGACTTGGATCATTATTTAATAATATTTCTACTCCTAATCCGCAAAATACTATTGAACAGCAACCCGCTGCTAATCCATCAAGTCCATCTGTTAGGTTTACAGAATTACTTAATGAAACTATTGTAAGAATTGCCAAAGGTAATGTTAATTCTTTAATATCGATTTCATAATTAAAAGGCATAGCAATAGTTGAATTTATATAATTAGTATTCCAGGCAAATATAGTAAAAATTATTGCTATTAAAATCTGTAGAATTAGTTTTTGTTTAACACTAAGTCCTTTATTGATTTTATTCTTAATAGCTAAAAAATCATCAGATAAACCAATTATAAAAAAACCTAAGATAGTAAATAAGAAGAATATCTTAAGTTCAAGTCCTGGGAAATTAGTTAATAAAAGTATTAACAAAAATAATGGAATAATTATTATCCCACCCATAGTTGGTGTATTTCTCTTCTCTAGATGAGTTAGCGGCCCCTCAGCTCTTATGTTTTGAAGTAAGTTGTTACTTTGAATTATATGAATACCATACTTAACAGATAAGAATGATAAGGTTAAAGATAAGAAATAGGTAATAGATATAGATATGTTTTGAAAGTATATAGTAATTACTACTATGATTATTAAGGATGTTAGAAGTAGATATTTAAAGCTTGATAATTTAGTCTTCCCAATCATCATCTATAATGTCATCGTCACCTTTGTAGTCTTCTTTTTCACCCATCAAAGCAGATAATTCTTCTTCTTCAATGGTACTGATTTCTTGAGACTCGCCCTGTTCTTCAGTAACTAATCTTCCTGTGTTTTCCAGCCAAGACAATAGGTCTGGTTCTTCTCTTAAAGGTAATACTGGTGCAGCATCATCTCTGCTATAACATGTTAAAGCTGGATTTATTTCAGCAATTTCATTCAGTCTTTTTTGTAACTTACCCGAATCCATCTAGATATTTATCTCTTTTTATAAGATAATACATAAAGTGCTATTTTTAAATCTTTGTTTGATAAAAAAGGATTAAAAATTAACTTAATTTGGCCAATATCTTTTTTTTTATCATTTCTTTTTAAATACATTGGAGGTAAATATTCAGATCCTTTTCTTATCAATAATTGGGTTGTATTTTCTTTGGTTTTTGGACCAGCTTTTATAGTTATAATAATGATAGGTTTAAGTAAGTTAATGAAATCTAATTGATTGGTTTTTATTATTATTTTTAGGAGAATCTTAATGGTTGCTGTAAAAAAAGCTGTTCTTGCTTATTCTGGTGGAGTAGATACAAGCATTTGTATTCCTTATTTAAAAAATATATATGGTGTGTCAGAGGTAATTGCTTATATTGCTGACTTAGGTCAGGGTGATGATTTGAATATTGTTAAACAGAAAGCACTTGATTCAGGGGCTTCAGAAGTCTTTATAGGGAATCTTGTGGAATCTTTTATCGAAAATTATGCTTATCCTGCAATTAGAGCAAATGCACTTTATTTAGGAAAATATCCTCTTTCAACGGCTTTAGCTAGACCTTTAATTGCTGAAAATCTTGTTGCTATCGCAAGAAGTTGTGGTGCTGTTTCAGTGGCTCATGGTTGTACAGGCAAAGGAAATGATCAAGTAAGGTTTGATTTAGCTATAAACGCCTTGGGCCCTGATTTGCAAATTATTACTCCTGCACGAGAATGGAAAATGAGCAGAGAAGAAGCTATTTCCTATGGAGAGAAATTTGGTATTCCTGCTCCGGTATCAAAAAAATCGCCGTATTCAATAGATGTTAATCTGCTTGGAAGAAGTGTCGAGGCGGGATATTTAGAAGACCCTATGAGGCCTCCCAGTGATGATGTTTTCGAGATGACAGCTTCAATTCAAGAGGCTCCGGAGATCCCTGAAGAAGTTGAAATAGAATTTAAGGATGGATATCCTATTAAATTTGGAGGTGAAAATTTAAAATCTGTAGAATTAATTAAAAGTGCAAATATCCTTGCTGGCAAGCATGGATTTGGGAGAATAGATATGATCGAAGATCGTGTTGTAGGCATCAAAAGTAGAGAGATTTATGAAACGCCTGGGTTGCTTTTGTTAATCAAAGCTCACAAGGAGCTGGAAAGTATTACATTGAGTCCAGAGGTAATAGAATTTAAAGACTTTATTGAAAAAAAATGGAGCCAGTTAGTTTATCAAGGTTTTTGGTTTGGACCATTGAAAGAGGCTCTTGATTCTTTTATAGATTCCACACAAAAAAATGTAAATGGAATCGTTAAAATTAGATTGCATAAAGGTAATGCAATTATTATTGGCAGAAATTCATCAACTAGTTCGCTTTATAGAGAGGACCTTGCTACTTATAGCCATGATGATAGTTTTAATCATGAAAACGCTAAAGGTTTTATTTATATGTGGGGGATGGCAAATAAAATCTGGGCAGAGTCGAATTTAAAAGATTCTTAATAATTAGTCTTCTTTAGATTTGGGAGCAGGATTTTTTGTTTCTACTTTTTCAACATCTTTCTCTAGTTTTAATTTCGGTTCAGTATCAGAATTAGTTTTGTCAGGTTCTTTATTATCTGAGGAACTTGCATTTTTATTTGAAGGCTTTGGAGTAGGCAAAGGCCCTTCCTGCTTGATAGTTAAATATCTGATAACATCTTCACTTAGACGCATGGCTTTTTCAATTTTTGCTATGTGTTGCCCATCCCCTTGATGACTAAGTTGAACATATATACCTTCTCTATGTTTTGCAATTGGGTAAGCCAATCTTCTTTTTCCTCTCATTTGACTATCTAGAACTTTCCCCCCATTGTTTTCTAATGTTTTATTGTATTTTTCTATATGTTTAGTGACTTCTTCTTCAGCAATGTCTGGGCGAAGAATATACATTGTTTCGTAATAAATTGATGAATCAAGCATTTTCAGACTAGGTCATAATAGGCTCATGATATTTCATGAACGTCTGTACACCTATTAGAATACAATATTATGGTTTTATTTAGAAAAATTTCATATCTTCTAACTTTAAATAATTTATAAATATTTTTTGATGGCTTGTTTCATTGTTTCAATAGGGATGTCCTGTATGCCTGTCCAATAAGAGAGTGACTTTGCTCCTTGAGCGACTAACATTTCTGATCCATCAATAGTCTGACAACCTTTATTTTCAGAAAATCTTAGAAGTTTTGTAACTCTAGGATTGTAGACTAAATCGTAGATTATCGATTTAGAAGTTAAAGAACTCCAAAATTCCCGACCAAATGGTAATTCATCATAATCATTTTTGTAGTTTTTCATCCCGACGGGCGTTGTATTAATAATTAAATCTGCCTGGTTAATTAAATCATCAGCTTTTTTATAATTTGCTAGATATCCTTTGACAGATTTAAAAATTTGAAAGTCATTTAAAAATCTTTTTAAATTTGATTCATTTCTAGAGATTACTAAAATTTCTGATAATTTTAAATCAATTAATCCTTGAACAGCAGATCTTGCAGCTCCTCCAGAGCCTATTACGATAGATTTTTTCCCTACCAAATCAAAGTGTTTTATGGGGTAAATGAAACCATCTACATCAGTGTTAGTACCACTCCATTCTAAATTTTGATTTACCTTTAAAGTATTTATCGCTTTAATTTTTTCTGCGACTGGAGAAATCTCATCACATAAATTAAAAGCTTTTTCTTTAAATGGAATTGTGATATTTAAACCTTTACAATTAATCCTTTTTAATGCATTGATAACTATTTGGAAATCTTCATTTTTGCATGGTATCGCTATATAGACTAGATCTAATTCTAAAGATTTTATCGCTGCATTATGCATTATTGGCGATAAAGAATGATCTACTGGATTACCAATTAAAGCAAGGAAGGATGTTTTACTACTTATCATTTTTAGTAATTTTTAAGAAGAAAAAAGGTTGTTGTTCGGAAACCACACCTCGTCTGTGAGTAACAATAAAGAGGAGGATGACCGATTATGTAGATTATTAAGGAGAATTTTTATCCATGGGGAAGGTTGTTGGAATTGACTTAGGTACAACAAACAGTTGTGTGGCGGTTATGGAGGGTGGTAAACCTACTGTAATAGCAAATGCAGAAGGTTTCAGAACTACACCATCTGTAGTTGCATATACAAAAAATCAAGATAAGTTGGTCGGTCAAATTGCAAAGAGGCAGGCAGTTATGAATCCTGAGAATACTTTTTATTCTGCAAAACGTTTTGTTGGTAGAAGAGTTGATGAAGTTAGTCAGGAATCTAAAGAAGTTAGTTATGCGGTTGAGAAATCTGGCTCAAGCGTAAAATTAAAATGTCCTGTCTTAGATAAACAGTTTTCTCCTGAAGAAGTAAGCTCTCAAGTTCTTAGAAAATTGGCTGAAGATGCTGGTAAATATCTTGGAGAAACAGTCACTCAAGCTGTTATTACTGTTCCAGCTTACTTTAATGATTCGCAAAGGCAAGCCACAAAAGATGCAGGAAAAATAGCGGGTCTTGAAGTTTTGAGGATAGTGAATGAGCCAACTGCTGCAGCTTTAGCTTATGGTTTGGATAAGGAAAATGAAAAAATCCTCGTATTTGATCTCGGAGGAGGTACTTTTGACGTTTCTGTTATTGAGGCTGGTGACGGCGTCACTGAAGTGCTTTCAACCTCTGGTGATACCCATTTAGGCGGTGATGATTTTGATAGATGTATTGTTGATCATTTAGCTAGTACATTTAAGTCAAATGAAGGAATTGACTTGAGACAAGATAAGCAGGCTCTGCAACGTTTAACCGAAGCTGCTGAAAAAGCAAAAATTGAATTGTCAAATGCTACACAAAGCGAAATTAATTTACCTTTCATTACTGCTACTCCTGAGGGGCCTAAGCATTTAGATCTAAATTTAACTAGAGCCAAATTCGAGGAATTAGCTGCATCACTAATCGATAGATGTAAGATCCCTGTAGAGCAAGCACTTAAGGATGCAAAAATTTCAACAAGCGAAATAGATGAAGTTGTTATGGTTGGGGGTTCTTCTAGAATTCCAGCAGTATTAGATTTAGTTAAAACTATTACCGGTAAAGATCCTAATCAAACTGTAAATCCTGATGAGGTTGTTGCAGTAGGAGCTGCTGTACAGGGAGGTGTTCTTGCTGGAGAAGTTAAAGATATCCTCTTATTAGATGTAACTCCATTATCCTTAGGTGTTGAAACTCTTGGAGGTGTTATGACGAAAATGATCTCTAGGAATACAACAGTCCCTACCAAGAAATCTGAAACATATTCTACTGCTGTTGATGGGCAAACTAATGTTGAAATTCACGTTCTTCAAGGAGAGAGGGAGATGGCTTCTGATAATAAAAGTTTAGGTACCTTTAGGCTTGATGGGATTCCCTCAGCTCCAAGAGGAGTACCGCAAATTGAGGTGACTTTTGATATTGATGCTAATGGTATTTTAAGTGTTACTGCAAAGGATAAAGGTAGCGGTAAAGAACAAAGTATATCCATTACAGGTGCTTCAACTTTATCAGATAATGAAGTTGATAAGATGGTAAAAGATGCTGAAACAAATGCTTCCGCTGATAAAGAAAAAAGAGATCGTATTGACTTAAAAAACCAATCTGAAACCCTTGTTTATCAAACAGAAAAGCAGCTTGCAGAATTAGGTGACAAGATTGATCAAGCTACTAAATCTAAAGTTGAAGAAAAGAGTAAAGCATTGAAGGATGCGGTTGCCAATGAAGATTATGACTCAATGAAAAAACTTCTTGAAGAGCTTCAGCAAGAACTTTATGCTGTTGGGTCTTCAGTTTATCAGCAGCCTGGTAATCAAGCGCCTGCTGCTGGTGGAGAGGAACAAACTTCTTCTGAAAAAAATGATGGAGACGATGTGATTGATGCTGATTTTACTGAATCAAAATAGTTAAATATGTTTTTTGATTTCCTCTGAGATCCAATGTGAACAAGCAGGAGCAAGCAATATCCCATTTTTATAAAAACCTGAGCATATTATTAATCCTTTTTCCAATGATTTTAGTAATGGTGATGGCTCACCTTCAGGTCTCGAGCGGATTCCAAACCATCTTTTAGAAATATTTTTTTTGTCAAGCCAATTCGGTTTATGTTCTAAGAATTCAAAAAGTTCATTTAAATAAGAATCTTCAGGTTTGAAATTATATTCATCAGTTGATCCTATTATTATTTTTTTTTCGTTTATAGTTATAAGATTTTTGCCATTAATATTTAAAAATTTTGGTAGGGATAAAAAATTTATATCTTTTTCCTCATTGAATATTTCTACAGCTTGCCCAAGTACAGGTTTAAGTTTAATGTCATATATTTCAGGATTAATTAATTTCAATGAATCTAGAGAATTACAAAGAATAACTATTTCGCTACTTAGAATTTCGCCAGTCTTAAGAACTAAATTCCATTTTTTATTATTTTTTTTAATTTTAATTATTTGATTATTAATCGTTTTAATATTTTTTAATTTTAAAGCTATGTCAAGCGTTTCTAATAAAACTTTTGGATTAATTCTTCCATCTTGACGTGAAATTATTCCTTGTAATTTATTTCCTTTAAATATTTCGCTAATTGGATCTAAAATATTTGATTCAGCTTCTACTATTTCTAAATCATCATGTGGATAGTTATTTGCAAAACTAGCTAATTTGTTAAATTTTTTCTGATCATTTGTAAGTTGATATAAAGGTTTTTCAATTCTTAAGTTTGGATTATAACTCTGCAAAATATTTATCCATTTAGGCCATAGTTCTGAACTTTTTTGCCGCAGGATCCAACTTCTACCTTTTCTCTTTTGATACATTTTCCCCATTAAAATTCCAAGAGCAGCATGACTGCTGTTATGAATTTCATCATGATCAACTAATGTGATATCAAATCCATAATCTGATAATTTAAAAGCATTGGATTTGCCAATTATTCCTGATCCTATAATTAATACTTTGATATTATTAAATGTATCTTTAGCTTTACTCATTAATATATTATGGGTAATTATAAAATTTTAAATAAATTCCTTCATCTTTGGAAAACCCTTCAATTATTTTAAGAACTGTTTGTCCCGATCAACCTGGCTTGGTATATAAGTTAACTAGTTGGATCTCTAGTTGTGGCGGAAATATTAAACATTCTGATCATCATACAGATCAGGATGCAGAAATCTTTTTGAGCAGGATTGAATGGAATATGAATAGTTTGCCCTTAAATAAGTTAGAGATATTTGAGAGTTTTCAACCAATTGCAAATAATATTAATGCTAAATTCACCATTAATTATTCTGATGAAATTCCAAATGTAGCAATATTTGTTAGTAAGCAAAATCATTGCTTAATCGATTTGTTATGGCGGGTGAGAAGTGGAGAGTTAAAGATGAAAGTCCCATTAATTATTTCTAATCATCCTGATCTTGAAGGGTTAGCAAAAGATTTTAATGCTCAATTTATTTATTATGATTCAATTAATAATCATAGATCAGAAGTTGAAAAACAAATTTTAAGTAAATTAAAATTTTTTGATGTAAAGTTTGCAATTCTAGCTAAATATATGCAAATTCTTAGTGAATCTTTTTTGAATGAATTTTCTGAAATTATTAATATTCATCATTCATTTTTGCCTGCATTTAAAGGATCCCAGCCTTATCATCGTGCTTGGAAAAGAGGAGTAAAGTTAATTGGAGCAACTGCTCATTATGTAACAAAAGATTTAGATGAGGGCCCAATCATAGATCAGTGTACGGTTAGAGTAAGTCATAGAGATGAAGTCGATGATTTAATCAGGAAAGGGAGAGATATTGAAAGAATTTCTCTCGCTAGGGCTGTAAGAATGCATCTTAATCATCAAGTATTTGTTTATAACAGTAAAACAGCTGTATTTGATTAATTTCTCATACTTAGTTCTCTATCTCAATCTGAATTTGTCTTTCATAAATAGATTTTTCATTGAATAATCTTGCTATTAAGAAACTAGTAATACAGCTTATAAGAACCGGTTTGAGTATGATTAAATTCTTAGTTAAGGCGAATGCGAGAAACATCGCTGTAATTGGTGTTCTAGAACATCCAGCTACAAACGCTCCCATTCCTGCAAATATATATGTGTTTGGCGCGTTCTCTGGAATTAAACTGCCTATAATCAATCCAGTCGCTCCTCCGAGAATAAGCATTGGGTAAAACAATCCCCCAGGAGCGCCTACTGCTGCGGCTAATCCAGATGTAATAAACAATATAAAAACTACTAAAATTGCCCATATAGTTATATTTTCAACAGGATTTATAGAGAAGTCTAAATTTTGTGTGGCTATAATTTTTTTTAATTGGTCTAAATCATGAAATTCATCTCCCAGAAGAGAGTAGATAGTTCCTAAGATAAAACCACATAAACTCATTTTTAAAACAAATTTATTTTGATATAGCCTTTTTCCAAGATTTTGCATCATTAATACATATTTACAATAAAATTCTGCAAATATTCCAATAATTAATCCAAGGATTACAAGATAAAAAAAGTCATTAGGCGAAAAGGATAAGTCAATTGCGAATGCAGGTTTGTTAGATCCTCCTTGCAGAAAAATTGCTGAAGAATCAGCAATAAAAGTAGTAATAATGACCAATAATAAAACTACAGGTCTTGCAGAATTTAATAATTCTTCGATTGCATAAATAAACCCTCCTAAAGGAGCACTGAATACTGCTGCAATACCAGCCCCCCCTCCTGCCGCTACAATGACTCGTCTAAATGCTATGGGTGCTCGTAACCATTTAGCCATTTGCCATGCGACAGAGCCTCCCATTTGCACAGAAGGACCTTCTGGTCCAAGTGGAAAGCCACTTCCTATGGAGATAATTCCAGATATAAGTTTGACTAATCCAACTCTTAAGTTCATAGGAACTTTTTTATGTCTCAAAAAGCCCATGATTTGACTAACTCCAGATCCTTTAGCTGAAGGGGCAAGATTTTTAATTAAAAGACCAGAGAGAGCACCACCTATTAAACCAAAAAGAGGAAGGACCAAATACGCTGGATAACTTTCTAAAAGCTCTAACCTCCAATTATTTATAAAAGCTATTCCAGTTTTGAAGGAAATACTTGTAATTGAAGCTCCAAGGCCTGTTAATAAGAGTGCAAAGGCCACTACTAAGGAACGCTGCCTTAATAATTTTTTTATGCTTTTGACTGAATAACTACTTTTTTGTTTAATTTCTGATTTTAATTTATATCCATTACTTTGGTTCATTTTGATAAACTAAAATTTTTTATCTCATCAAATTGAAGATAACGATAAAGTTCTTTAGAATATGGATCAATTTTATTTTTAGTAATATCTTTATATTCTTTTACGGTTGGAATTTTACCAAAAAGCGCACAAACAGCAGCTAATTCAGCACTTCCTAAAAAGACTTGTGCGTTCTTTCCAAGTCTATTGTCAAAATTTCTCGTGCTTGTTGAAAAAACTATTGCTTCGTCATCAACTCTTGCTTGATTTCCCATGCATAATGAGCATCCGGGGAGCTCTAGGTTTGCTCCGCAATCCTCAAAAATTTTATAATAACCTTCTTTTTTTAATGTTTCTTCATCCATTTTTGTGGGTGGACATATCCATAATTTTGACTTGATTTTGCCTGCACCCTCTAGGATTTTTGCTGCAGCTCTATAATGTCCAATATTTGTCATGCAAGAACCTATAAATACTTCATCTATTTTTGTATTTGCTACTTCTGAAATTTCTTTTACATTATCAGGATCATTAGGACAAGCAACTATTGGTTCTGTAACTTTTGATAGATTAATCTCTATTGTTTCTTCATAAGTTGCATTAGCGTCAGGTTGAATCAATTTCGGATTTTTCAACCAATTTTTCATATCATTTATTCGTCTCATAATAGATTTTGAATCCTCATAATTACTTTCTATCATTTTCTCCAAAAGACAAATATTACTTCTTAAATACTCTTCTACAGTTTTAATCGATAAAAGGATTGTGCTTCCAGCACATGAGCGTTCTGCTGTTGCATCAGTAAGCTCAAATGCTTGCTCTAGTTTTAAGTTTGGGAGCCCTTCAATTTCCATTATTTTTCCATTAAATATATTTTTTTTATTAGCCTTCTCTACGGTTAGTAGTCCTTTTTTAATTGCAAACAGAGGAATTGCATTTACTAGATCTCTTAAAGTAATGCCTGGAAGTAATTCCCCAGTAAATTTTACTAATACTGATTCTGGGACGTTTAATGGCATTGAACCTATTGCAGCAGCAAAAGCAACAATTCCTGATCCTCCTGGAAATGAAATACCTAATGGAAATCTTGTATGACTATCACCCCCTGTGCCAACCGTGTCAGGAAGAAGCATTCTGTTTAGCCAGCTATGAATTATTCCATCTCCAGGTTTAAGTGCTACGCCTCCTCGTTGAGAAATAAAATCAGGTAATTCTTTATGGGTTATTAAATCAACTGGTTTTGGATAGGCTGCGGTATGACAAAAACTTTGCATTACCAAGTCTGCAGTAAATCCTAGACAGGCTAATTCTTTTAACTCGTCTCTGGTCATAGGGCCGGTCGTATCTTGACTGCCGACCGTGGTCATTATTGGTTCACATGTCATGCCCGGTGAAACGCCATTTAGACCACATGCTTTGCCTACTATTTTTTGTGCTTGAGTAAAGCCACAATTATTCTTTATTGGATTTGATGGGCGAATAAAAACAGTACTAGGCTTTAATTCAAGTTTGCTTCTTATTTTATCTGTCAGAGATCTTCCTATCATAAGATTAATCCTTCCACCTGCTTGTATTTCATCAGTAATAGTTGATGGTTTTAAATCAAATTGACTTATTTTCTCTTCAATTTTTGTAAGGGGATCAATTTTTTTTATTAAGCCTTCATAAGGCTCAATTTTTATTAAATCTCCAGTATTTAAATTCGAAACATCGGCTTCGATTGGAAGAGCACCTGAATCTTGAGCAGTATTAAAAAAAATAGGCGCAATTTTGCCCCCAATAACAATTCCACCTGTTTTTTTATTTGGAACAAAAGGTATATCTTCACCAATATGCCAAATTAGTGAATTAATTGCAGATTTTCGAGAGCTACCAGTTCCTACTACATCTCCTACATATGCGATTTGAATATTTTGTGACTTTAAATCCTCAAGAATATTTAAACCAGTTTCCTCTTTGAATTCCAACATTGATAAGGCATGTAGTGGTATATCAGGCCTTGAAGTAGCATGTACAGCAGGTGAAAGATCATCTGTATTAGTTTCTCCTTTTACTTTAAAAACCAAGCATTTAATTTCTTTAGGCAGTGATTTCTTGTTAGTAAACCATTCAGCTTCCGCCCAACTATCTATAACTTGTCTTGCATATTGATTATTTTTAGATAATTCAAAAATATCATTTGCTGCATCGTACACAAGTATGATTTTCTTTAATACATTAGCTGCTTCTTGTGAAGTAACTTTGTCTTCTTTTTTTAAAATTTCAACTAAAGAATTTACATTATATCCGCCAATCATTGTTCCTAATAGACTTATTGCTTTTATTGGACTAACAAAATCACAAAATTTTTCGCCATTAGCTATGGCTGTTAGCCAGCTTGCTTTTACATATGCTGCTTCATCTACACCTGGAGGAACTCTATTTGTAAGTAGATTAACTAAATAATCACTTTGAGTCGTATCAACTTTCTCTAAAAGCTCTATGACGATATTTGTTTGCTCGGCATTCAAAGGTAAAGGGGGGATGTTGTCATATGCTCTCTCCTTTGCATGATTGTGATAATCTTTTAGCAATGTTTCCAAATTCATCATTTCTTGGGTTTAATTCCTAATTTGTTGTTATTTTTAATTATGAAAAGAATAGTATCCATAGAGTTCCTTACATATTCAACGTTATTTCCCTTTCAATGACAATTTCATCAAATAATCAATTTTTAGAGAAAACATCTGATTTACATGTAGTTGAAACTCGTCCATTAATACCTCCAAGACAACTTCATCAGGATTTATCACTTGATTATACCTCTGCTTGTACCGTCTCTAGCTCAAGAGAACTAATTAAAAATATTTTGCATAAAAAATCTTCAAAGTTTTTAGTAATAGTAGGACCATGTTCCATACATGATATTGATGCTGCAAAAGAGTATTCAAAATACATACAAGAATTCAGAAGTAAATTTGGCGATAAATTAGAAATTGTAATGAGAGTTTATTTTGAAAAGCCAAGAACTACAATTGGATGGAAAGGTCTTATAAATGATCCGCACTTAGATGGTTCATATGATATTAATACTGGTTTGAGAAGAGCTAGAGGCTTGCTTAGATATTTGGCTGCTGAAGGTATACCCTCTGCGACAGAATTGTTGGATCCAATCGTACCTCAATATATTGCGGATTTAATTAGTTGGACAGCTATTGGTGCTAGGACGACTGAGAGTCAAACTCATAGAGAAATGGCATCTGGATTATCAATGCCTATAGGGTTTAAGAATGGTACAGATGGTTCTTTCTCAACTGCTATCAATGCAATGCAATCGGCAGCAAGATCACATCATTTCTTGGGTGTAAATAGCGATGGATTTGCTTCTATTGTTAATACAACTGGTAATCCTGATACCCATATAGTTCTTAGAGGTGGTACAAAAGGTCCTAATTTTGATAACTCTCATATTAAAAATATTTCTACAGATTTATCTAAATGCAATTTGCCACAAAAAGTCATGATTGATTGTAGTCATGGCAATTCAAATAAAGATTTTAGGAAGCAATCATTTGTATTAGATGATATTTCGAAGCAACTAAAAGATGGAGAAAATAATATCTTAGGAGTAATGTTAGAAAGTCATTTAAAAGAGGGGAATCAAAAGCTTGGAGCAATAAATGAGCTTGAATATGGTAAAAGTATTACTGATGCTTGTATTGATATACAAACTACGGAAAATCTTTTATCAAACTTGCATGAGTCAATTCCTTAATTATTAAGTAACTAATAAATTAAATGTAATAGCAGATACTATAGGGACAAATAAGTTATCTATACCTGCAATACTAAATTGCTCGATTGCAGTCGCTAATAACGCGATTAAAGGGATGAAGAAAGAAATTTCATGGCTTCCAAAATATGCTAATAATCCTGTAATTATTAAACTCACGAGAAACATTGTTCCTGTTCCTATTATTGATTTTTTTTGGTTAAATATAATCCAGTTTTTTGACTTAAAATTTTTACCAAGTAATCCAGCCAGACCATCACCAAATGTCATTATAAAAACGCCTGCGAAAAGTGATGAGGGGTCTTGGTCCCAAAAAAAACTTATTAAAATAAACAAACTTAAACAATAAAATAATGTTCCAAAGCTTTTTCTATCTATATCTTCAATAATTGGAAATAATCTATAAACATAATTTATTAAAACTAAAATAGATACTAATGCTGCAATATATTGTGCAAGATTTTGATTGATTTCTAAAAATTTTGCAAGTGGTATCAAGGGACCAACACCTATATGAATAATTTTTCTTAGAAGTTCTTTATTGTTTGGTCTAAATAATTTATAAATGAATGTTACTGAAAATAAAAGTGATAAATAAAAAATTATAAAAATAATTGATATCAATTTTTTTAAGCAACTTTTTGATGATTAGTCATTACTCTTAATTTTAATATTGCTTTTGCTTCTAATTGCCTTACTCTTTCTCTGGAAACATTAATTTGCCTTCCAATTTCTGCAAGTGTTAATGGCTCTTCTCCGTCTAAGCCAAACCTTAATCTCATTATTTTTTGTTCTCTTTCATTTAGTTGTGCTAGCCAGCCTCCTAAATGTTCTTTTTGAATTGTTCTATCCATCCCTTCCATTGGTTCTTCGCAATTAGGGTCAGGGATAAGTTCACCCAGGGTACTTCTATCCTCCTCTCCTCTAGCATGAGCATCAAGCGATGCACAAGGCGCGCTTTGAGAGACTAAATCTTCTAAATCTTTTTGTTCAATTCCCATAGATTCAGCAAGTTCTTTTCTATTTGGCTGCCTGCCTAATTTATGAGAAAGTTCTCTCGATACTCTTCTCATTTTTGAAAGTTTCTCGCTTATGTGAATTGGCAAGCGGATCGTTCTAGCACTATTATCTATAGCCCTTGTCATGCCTTGCCTAATCCACCAGTAAGCATACGTTGAAAACTTATAACCCATTGCCGGGTCAAACTTGTCAACAGCCCTTTCAAGACCAATAGCGCCTTCTTGAACCAAGTCAAGCAATTCTAAACCTTGGTTTTGGTACTTTTTGGCGACAGATACAACAAGGCGAAGGTTTGCTGCCATCATTCGATCTCTGGCTCTTTTCCCCATCCGAATTTGTTGGCGGTTTTTGGAATTTCTTTTAATTTCAGGAATTTCAAGAAGTCTTTTCATGTTTTGTACATGATGAGCCAACTCAATTTCTTCAGCAGGTGTAAGAAGAGGAACTCTTCCTATTGAGCTTAAGTAATAACCAATTGAATCTGTACTTTGTCTTACAGATTTTCTTTGATTAGTTTTGCTAGAAAAATTTGATTTTTCTGATTTGTTTGTACGAGAAATTCTCGTAGTATTTGGTAATCTAGGTTCTACAATATTTTTTTTAGTAGAACTCTTTCCAGATTCCAGAGGGATCCCCATCACCCTGGCCTCCATAAGTGGATTTTTTAGAAAACTAGCACTGAAATCGCTAGTAAGACTACTTTTGCTTTGAAACTTTAAAGACTGAAGGTAAATTTATCCCATTGCTTTTCGTGATAATGACTGCTACAACTAGTTTTTAAGAGATTTTATTGAATTATTAAAAATGTTAAGAGATTTTTAAAAAATTGTTATACATTATTTAATTTATGCCAATTCTCAATTAATTCAAATTGTGATTTATTTAAATTTAAAGTACTTTTTCTTTTGAAATAGTTTCCTTTAGAATCCATCTCCCAAGCGAAATATGAGTCATTTAAGTAAATATTCAATAAATCATGCAATTGTTTTTTTAATTTAATGTCCTCTATGGGAGTAATTGCTTCGATCCTTCTATCTAGATTTCTTCTCATCCAATCAGCACTTCCTATGTATGCCTCAGGTTTATTGTCGTTGTAGAACCAAAAGATTCTTGAATGTTCAAGAAAATGACCAATTATACTAGTAACGTAAATGTTTTCACTAAGTTGATTCTTTTGAGGATATAAGCAACAAATACCTCGTATTATTAATCTAATTTTTACGCCAACTTTCGAAGCCTCATAAAGTAAGTTAATTATTTCTGGATCTACTAATGAATTCATTTTTGCAATAATTTCTCCTTTTTTTCCATTTTTTGCATTTGATATTTCTCTCTTTATTAAAAATATAAATTTCTTCCTCATTGAAAATGGTGAGACAAGAAGTTTTTTGTAGTTTTTTTGCTTTGAAAAACCTGATAGATAATTAAATAATTCAATAAGATCTGATGCTATTTCTGTGTCTGTAGATAGCAATCCTAAATCAGTATAAAAACATGAAGTTATTGAGTTATAGTTTCCAGTTCCAATATGGAAATAATTCCTTAAACGGCCCTTCTCTTTACGAACTACTAAGGATATTTTTGTATGTGTTTTAAACCCAATTATCCCATAAACAACATGTATTCCCGCTTGTTCAAGTTGTTTGGCCCATTGAATATTATTATCCTCATCAAATCGAGCCTTCAATTCAACAAGAGTCATCACTTCTTTACCATTTTCTGCTGCTCTAATTAATGCTTCAATGATTGGAGAGTCTTTAGATACCCTATATAATGTAATTTTTATAGCCATCACAGATGGATCACTTGCTGCTCTGTTTATAAATTCCTCAATCGAACTATTAAATAAGTCATATGGGTGATGAAGAAGGATATCTTTTTTTCTTAATAAGTTAAAAAGAGATTTATTTTTAGAGCTTGAGGTTGAATTTATTTCTTTTAATTGTTTATTCGTTTTACCTATAAAAAGATTTTCTTTAAGATCTTTTCTTTTAATTTTTGTAAGTAGGTTAAGATCATCTAGCCCTAATAAACTCTTTGAAAAATAAACATATTCTTCCGAAATTGAGATACCTTCAATAAGCAGATTGAGGATATTTTGAGGTATATTTTCTTCTACTTCTAATCGAACTACATCTCCACTAATTCTTCTTTTTTGTAGACTTTTTTCGACTGCAATCAATAGATCATCTGCCTCAAGTTCTTTGAGTTCTAAATCAGCATCTCTTGTAACTCTGAAAAAAGAAAAACTAAGGCATTTCATCCCACTAAATAATTTATCAAGGTTATTTCCAATTAGATCTTCTACCGTTATAAAAAAGTGATCCTCTTTCCGTTGAGCTTTAACTATTTCATTTGGGATCTGAACAAAACGACCAATGTTTTTTATTGGAATTTTAACTCTTACAAATTGATTTTTTGATATTTCTGGATCAGTTATTAATGCAGCTAAATTCAAACTCAGGTTGCTTATAAAAGGAAATGGATGTGCAGGATCAACGACTAAAGGTGTGAGAAGAGGAAAGATAGATGATAAAAAATAATTATCAGCCCAACTTTGTTCATTTTTATTAAGTCCTTTATATTTTTTCAGGTAAATTCCAGATTTCTCAAGCTCCTCTTTTAATTCTTTATTTACAAAATTTTCTTGTACTAAAGTTAGATTTTTAACTTTTTTATTTATTTGATTTAATTGATCCTGAGGTGTTAATCCATCGATACTTTTCTTTTGAATATCTGCATCTACTTGCGCTTTTAAAGACGCAACTCGCACCATGAAAAACTCATCAAGGTTGTTACTAAAAATTGAGCAGAATTTAATCTTATCTAAAACTTTATAATCCTTTTCCATCCCAGTTAAGAGGACTCTTTCGTTGAATTTAATCCAACTTAATTCTCTATTGATATATTTATTTTGATCAAAATCTTCAATGTTCATTTTTACTGATAAACACTTTTATACTACCTTAACTTTTTTATCTAGTTTGCTGCCTGTAATAAGCCATATCATCAATGATAAAATAAGGCCTCCTGCGATGAATGGGCTTCTAGGGCCAAAATAGTCATATACATTGCCAGCCAGTATATATCCTAATACGCTTCCAAGACTTTGTAATCCTTGAAGGCTGCTCAATATAGACCCCTGACTGTTCTTGTCGATTTTTTTTGAGATCAACGCTCTTATTGTTGGAGTTATTAAACCTGCACCTATCGCCAGAAAAGTTACAGCTAAATATATATATGCTCCTGAATTATACTCTGGAAATGTAATCAGAATAAAACATGCAAATAGTATAAAAGCTGTTCCGGAAAGAGTTAATTTTAATTCGCCGAAATTTTTCACTAATGGTCCAATAAGTCCTCCTTGAACAATTATCGCAACTATTCCAACAAGAACTAAAGGACCATTAGAAGCCTTGATTGTCCAACCTTGAGATTCCTGTAAAAAATAAACTAATATTGTTGTTAAACCAGTAAATGCAATAAAGTATATGAAAAATGCGAGTGATAACCTTTTGATTTTATTTTCTTTAAAAACATTAAATAATCCTTTAAATGGATTCGACTCAGTTTTTTTAATTAATCTTGATTTATTATTTTGAGGTTTTGTTTCTGGCAAATAAAAGAATACTAATAGAAAATTTATGAAAGGTATCAAAGTAGCTAATAAGACAGGTATTAAGTATCCATTCTCTGAGTTCTTGGTAAATATTAGAACAGCTGAAGGGCCTAAGAGAAAACTTAGACCAAAAGCAACTCCAATCAATCCGAAGGTTTTTGCTCTATTCTCAGGAGAAGAAATATCTGCTAAGACAGTGGTAGCTGTAGCGACAGTACCTCCACTGATTCCATCAATTAATCTTGCAGCAAAAAGCAAATAAATTGGAAATAGAGTAGAAGCTCCAAGTATGAAATAAGTATTTGACCAATCAAAAAGGACAGTAAAAGCTAATAGTGAAATTCCAACAATCGATCCTAAAATACAAGTTAACATTACAGGTCTTCTTCCATATTTATCACTAAACAGGCCAATTGATGGTGATGCAATGAATTGAGCTAAAGAGTAAGTACATGAGATATAAGCAAATACTCTTGCGCTATCAATATATTGTCTTACAAATCCAGGGAGTAAACCCAGCAGTATACTTTCACTCATTCTGTCATTAAGAAGAGTAAAGAAGGAGGCTAACAGAATCCGTTTTTGTCCTTGTTTCGCAGAATTTTTTTTCAAGATAAATATAACAACTTCAGAGGTACATCTATTACCATACTCTTTAATGGAGAATATTGTGTCTGGAATCGTTTATTTGGTTGGAGCAGGTCCTGGAGATCCTGAGTTGCTTACCTTAAAAGCATTAAGGTTAATAAGGTCTTGCAATGTTTTAGTACATGATGCATTAATTCCATCTGAGATCTTGAAAGAAGCAAATTCTAAGTGTGAGGTTTTTTATGTTGGTAAAAGAGCAGGATGTAATTCATTCCTTCAGTCAGAGATTAATTCTTTAATATTAAAACTTGCAAAAGAAGGAAAGGATGTTGTGAGGCTTAAAGGGGGAGATCCTTTCGTTTTCTCAAGAGGAGGTGAAGAAGTTTCATTCTTAGAAGAAAATGGCATCTCCGTTGAAATTGTACCTGGGATAACATCAGGAATAGCTGCATCATCGTATGTAGGTATTCCTTTGACTCATAGACACGGTGCAAGTTCAGTAACTTTTGTTACGGGTCATGAAACGTCTGAAAAGCAAGAGAAAAGTGTTAATTGGAGACAATTAGCCTTATCTTCAAATAGTCTCGTGATTTATATGGGTATAAGGAATATTGAATATATTGTCGAAGAATTGATAATTGGAGGTATGAAAAGAGATACTAAATGTGCCGCAATTCAGGAGGCAACATTGAAAAATCAGAAATCATTAATTATAGAATTATTTAAATTACCTGAAGCTATTAAAGAAAATAATATAAAACCGCCGGCAATAGTAATAATTGGGAGAATAGTTGATTTTCAAGTACAAAATACAATAACAAAATTATCTGCAGTTAATTTGCCAAAAATTAAAAAAATTTAATTACATAAAATATCCCAAAAAAATTTAGGATTGAATTCGGATGTTAGGTCTAAATCATTAACTTTTATAATCTGACGACAAGATAAGCTATTGATAGCTACTAAAGTGTCATCTTTAGTGAATTCTGGGAATAAATGTGCCTCTTCAATAAGTTTTAAATCTAATAATTTCCTAATCATAATCCCTGGCATACAACCACTCTCTTTTCGAGGAGTCAACCATTTATTTTTTCTTTTTAAAATCAGGTTAAAAGTAGTTCCGCAACATAATTCATTCTTAGTATTTAATAATAATGAGTCATCGAAATTTTTTTTATTAGCCTCAATTAAAGCTTGTATAGATTGGATATAGTTAAAAGTCTTACACGAACTTAATAGACTATGTTCGTTCCTTTTTTCTTCTTCGCTTATATGAACTGTTATTGGATCAAAGTCTATGTTGATGGTATAAAATTCTATCCATAAATTATTTATATTGAAAGTTGATTCAACAGAGTCAACTTTTATTGAACGAGTTATATTTATTCCTCGTGAATAATTAATCCTTATCGAGCCATATTCTTCTTTTTTTATATTTAATTTATTAATACCATCCAGTATTATTTTTTGAAGTAAAAGATCATCAATAATGGTATCAAATTTTAAAATCTTTAAATTATTTTTAAATCTTTGAATGTGTTCATCTAAGAAAACTGGTTTTTTGTTTTTAATTAAAATAGTTTCAAATATCGCATCACCGAATCGTAATCCTCGATCTTTTATTGATATTTTAATATCATCTATTTTTTGCCATTTTTCATTTTTCCAGCCAATATTTTTAATCATTTTAATGATTCAATTAATGGTAATATTTTCCATTTAAGTTCTTCATCCTCTTCTGTTGGTATTGAATCATTAACTATTCCGCAACCTGCATGAATTTTTATTTTTTTATTCTTCAGAAAATATGACCTTATAAGAATATTACTATCTAAACAACCATACCAATCAATTTTTATAAAAGAACCACAATAAGGCCCTCGATCAAATTTTTCAAGTTCATAAATTCTTTGACAAGCTCTGATTTTTGGAGCCCCTGTGATTGAACCACCAGGCCAACATGCTCTTAATAAATCTAACCAAGTCTTATCTTTTTTAATTTTTCCTCTTATTACAGATGTAAGATGATGTACTTTAGGATAACTTTCTAATTTAAGAAGTTCTGATACTGATACACTTCCTTTTTTACAAACTTTACTAAGATCATTCCTAAGTAAATCAACTATCATTATATTCTCAGCACGATCTTTTTCATTTGTAATTAAATCAATAGCATTTAATGAATCGATCTCGCAATCTTTATTTCTTGGCCTGGTTCCTTTTATTGGTCTTGTTTCAACATTTCTATTAATATCTGTTTGTATAAATCTTTCAGGTGAAGTCGATAGAACTGCTTCTTTATTATTACTGATAATAATTCCTCCAAATGGAGCTTTTAATTTAGCCCTTATTTTTGAATATATATCTAAATATTTATAGTCATCTAATGCTTCTAATTCACATTTTGTTGTTAAATTTGCCTGAAAAATATCTCCTTCTTCTATAAGCTTTTTGATTTTAATAATATTTTTCTTGAATTGACTACTAATTTTATTTAGATTTATCTTTGAAAAATCAAAGTATAGGATCTTATTTATATTTTCTTTCACAGAAGGGATATTTATTTCTTTTATAAGTTTTTCATATTTTTTTAATTCACTTATCTCAGTACCTTCTATAGTGATTTCTTTATTTAATAGATTGAATTTAATTATTGGATCGTATGAAGCAATCCATAATGTTGCAAATTCAGATAGATGCCATGGATTTTTCGGTTCTAACCAATAACCTGCTTCATAACTTAGCCACCCTATCCAAAAACCTCCTTCAATTTTTTTAAGTTTTTCAAAGGGATTATCAAAGTCAGACTCATTTGTTTTGTTTCGAGAATACATTATTTTTTTTGGTTGTATACCTAAAAAAGAATATCTACCATTATCACTTCCATCACTATCTAACCATGAAAGGCCATTTTCTCCGAATTTTGATGATAAAAAATGTGCTAAATATTCAGGTTCAATCCAATAATTAATTTGTATTGAATTAATTTTCATTTTTATCTTTTGCTCAACCAGTTCTCATATGCTTTAATTCTTATTCTACAACTATCACATTTTTCACAAGGTTTGCGTCCTCCCTCATAACAGCTCCAAGTTGCTTCAATAGGTACATTATGAACAAAAGCCATTTCAATAATTTCCTCTTTATTTAAATCAAGAAGTGGTGTCCATAATTTTATAGGTTTATTTTCTCTTCCTCTTTTATTTGAGAGACTTGCTAATTTTTGAAATTGTTTAATATAGTCAGGCCTGCAATCTGGATAACCTGAGTAGTCTAAAGCATTGACTCCTAGCCCTATAAAATCAACATTTATTGCTTCTGCATAACTTAATGCTACAGAAATAAAAATAGTATTTCTACCAGGAACATACGTATTTGGAATTATATTTTTATTAATACCTTTATTTGGAATTAGCTTTTTTTTGTCTGTTAAAGACGATCCGCCCCATAAGGATAAATCTATATTAACTATTTTTAAGTCCTTAAATTTAAAGTGCTTAGCTATTTTTTTTGCAGCCTGTAATTCTTTATTATGTCTTTGGCCATAATCAAAAGATAATCCGTAAATCTCAGCTTCAGAACTTCTCGCTATTCCTGCGACAGTCGATGAATCCAAACCTCCAGAGGTAAGAATAATTACTTTTCTTCTTGCAATGTTCATTATTTACTGAATACTTAAATACTTATGAGTTTGAAGACTAAGAGTCCAATCAGGATTAGCTTTGGCAAAATTTATTGCCAGTCTATATCCTTTGTTGCTATCCCATGCAGGTTGCACAAAAAATTTTTTTTCTTTGTAAGTATTTGTTTGTTTTTTGATTTTTGAGACTTTTTCTTTAATATCTTGAGCGAATTGAATATCTTTTGAATCATTAATTATAACTTTAATTTCGTTGCATTTTTCTAGAAAATAATCTTTAGGGGGTTTATGTCTCTTGGGAGATAAAGTTATCCAATCATAAAAACCTGAAAAATTATTTACCCCACTTGTCTCAACATGAATTTTTATAGAATTATTTTTTTTAGTATTAGTTTCGTTTTTAATAATTTTACAGAAATCATCTAAATTATGTTGAAGAGGTTCACCTCCTGTAAGAACAATAAATGAGGCTCCTTTTAATCTTACTTCTAGAATTTCTGAGAGTAGAGTATCAATTGAGAATAAAGGATATTTTTTGCTGTTCCAAGAATGCTTTGTGTCGCACCATGGGCAGCCTACTTCACATCCTGCTAATCGTATAAAAAATGCACTTTTACCGCTATGAAAACCCTCACCTTGAAGTGAATGGAATTTTTCAACAATAGGCAGATATTTTGTCATTTAATTTTTTTACTTTAAAATTAAACATTTACATTAAAGTTTTTTTGCAGCATCTATTAATCCTTTAAATAGTGGATGAGGTTTGCCTGGTCTAGATAGAAATTCGGGATGATATTGACATGCAAGAAAATAAGGGTGATTAGTTAATTCAATTAACTCAACTAGTCTCCCATCTGGAGATGTACCGCTTATTTTATAACCTGAATCAAGAAAAGTTTGTTTATAAGAATTATTAAATTCATAGCGATGTCTATGTCTCTCGTAGACAACATCTTCATCATAAAGACTTTTCCCTTTGGATTCTTTTTGAAGTCTGCATGGGTAAACGCCTAATCTCATTGTACCCCCAAGATCAATAATATCTTGCTGTTCAGGCAATAAATGAATGACAGGATTTTTTGATTGTGGATCTAACTCAGAACTTGATGCATCTGTTAATCCAACTATATTTCTTGCCCATTCAATTACAGCACATTGCATTCCAAGGCATAAGCCTAGAAAAGGAATATTCTTTTCTCTAGCAAATGTTATAGCAGCAATTTTACCATTTACTCCTCTATTACCAAATCCCCCGGGAACGACAATAGCGTCCACATCTTTTAAATATTCCTCTGCATTATTTTCTTCAATTCTTTCAGCACTTACCCATTTAAGATCAAGAAAAACTCTCTCTTCTATGCATGCATGTTTTAAAGCTTCTACTACAGATAAATATGCGTCACCAAGATCTATATATTTCCCTACTAAAGCAACCTTTATTGGTTTACCTGGATTTCGTAAATTATGAACTAATTGCTTCCAATCTTCTAATTCACATTCTTTGTTTTCTAAATCTAGATACTTTAATGTTTCTCTACATAATCCTTCATTCTTCAGGGATAATGGTACTGAATATATACTATCAGCGTCTAATGCTTCAATGACGGAGCTTATATTTACTCCGCAAAAACCACTGATTTTTTTCTTTAAACCATTATTAATTTTTTTATCGCTTCTACAAACGAGCAAATCAGGCTGTATTCCAATAGATCTTAGTTCTTTAACTGAATGTTGAGTTGGCTTTGTTTTGATCTCTCCAGAGGTCTTAATGTAAGGTAACAAAGTGACATGAATATATGCTACGTCATTCTTATCTACATCATTTTTAAACTCTCTTATTGCTTCTAAAAAAGGAAGTGATTCTATGTCGCCAACAGTTCCCCCAATTTCTGTAATTACAACATCAGCATTACTATTTGCAGCTACGCGGTGTATTCTTTCTCTTATCTCCCCTGTTATGTGGGGAATCACTTGAACTGTACCACCATTGTAGTCGCCTCTTCTTTCTTTATTTATTACAGATTGATATATTGATCCAGTAGTAACACTATTTAATCTACTCATCGCTGTATCTGTGAATCTTTCGTAGTGACCAAGATCTAAATCTGTTTCTGCTCCATCTTCTGTTACGAATACTTCACCATGCTGGAATGGACTCATTGTCCCAGGGTCAACATTTAAATAAGGATCGAGCTTAAGAATGGAAACACTATACCCTCTAGATTTTAATAGTCTCCCAAGGCTAGCAGCGACTATGCCTTTACCGATACTAGATACAACTCCACCAGTTACAAATACAAATTTTGACATTAAATATTTTTTAAAAAAGCGCAACCTCCCTTTTTGTATTTGTACCAGATATTCTATTTAACAACCATAAATTATTATTATTCTTCAACTGTTATTTCAATTTCAAGTTCTTTTAATTGTACTTTTGAAACAGTGGATGGAGCTTTAGTCAGTAAGCATTTAGATTGTTGATTTTTTGGAAAAGCAATTGTTTCTCTTATTGAATCAGCTCCAATCATTAGCATTACAATCCTATCAAGTCCAAATGCAATTCCTCCATGTGGAGGCGCACCCATTTCTAGAGCTTCAATTAAGAAACCAAATTTATCATTAATTTCTGCTTCAGAAAGGCCAACTATTTTTAAAACTTCTTTTTGCAATTCTGATTGATGTATTCGTATTGAACCTCCGCCTAATTCAAGGCCATTAAGAACTAAATCATATGCTTTAGCTATGGAACTTTCAAGTTGATGATTTGATTCGTTTTCATTTTTGATTTTTATTTCTTTTGGAGCACAAAAAGGATGATGTAATGCTTCTAATCTATTCTCATCATCATTTCTCTCAAACATTGGAAAATCAGTTATCCATAAGAAATTCCATTTATTATTCTTTGTTTTGAGAATGTCTAATTCCTTAGCTAGGTATTGTCTAACTTTATCAAGAGATTGATTGACAACTGCTATTGGGCCTGCTCCAAAAAGTATTAGATCGCCTGATTCTGCTCCAGTAAGTTCTAATAATTGATTTATTTTTGATTTATTTAAACCATTTTTTATGGCTCCTATGGTATCAATATCATTTTCTTTTACTCTTATAAAAGCAAGACCTCCAGCACCTGCTTCTTGAGCAACTTTAAAAATATCACCTCCTGGTTTTATTCTCACATTACTTATGCTTGAGTTCCCCTCTTTTACTGTAATACATTTAATTTCTCCACCTGAATCTATAGTTTTGGTAAAAATATTAAAACCTATATCTCCCATAATAGAGCTTACATTTTTTAGCAACATTTCATATCTTGTATCTGGCCTATCTGTTCCATAGTTATCCATAGCTTCTTTCCAGGTCATCCTTGGAAAATTATTAATTAAATCAATATTTAAAATATCTTTCCAGATTTTTTTGATTAATCTTTCATTAAAATTAATTATTTCTTCTTCTTCAATGAAACTCATCTCTATATCCAATTGAGTAAATTCTGGTTGTCTGTCTGCTCTAAGATCCTCATCTCTAAAACATTTTGCAATTTGATAATAATTATTTAATCCTCCAATCATTAAAAGTTGTTTATAAAGTTGTGGAGATTGAGGTAAAGCAAAAAAATCACCTTTTGATAATCTAGAAGGCACTAAAAAATCTCTTGCTCCTTCTGGGGTGGATTTGGTTAATAAAGGTGTTTCTACTTCAGTAAATCCATTGTCATCAAGAAATTTTCTTGCAACTTTTATTATTTGATGCCTTGTCTTAAGATTTTTTATTAATTTACCCCTTCTTAAATCAAGATATCGATATTTAATCCTAAGCTCTTCTTTTGTATTCTCATCATCATAAATAGAAACTGGGAATGGTAAATTATTTTTTACTTCATTAAGAATTTTTAATTCTTTTACATTGAGTTCAATTTTGCCTGTTGAGATATTTTCATTAATTGATTCTGTCGGCCTTTCTGTAATAATTCCAGTCACAGATATTACGGTTTCATTTCTTAGGTTTTCTGCTTTTTTAAACAGTTTATTTCCATCTTCAGGATTAAATGTTAATTGCAAATACCCACTATGATCTCTAAGGTCTATAAAAATCACTCCACCATGATCTCTTCTTCTATCAACCCATCCAGAGAGGCTTACATCTTTACCGATATCTGAAATATTAAGGTCTTCACAAATTGTGTTTCGCATTTAAAATTTAAATTTTTATTTATTAATGATAATTCTTTAAGTGTTAATTTAGTAATTTTTTTTATAGAATCCTCTTTTAGAAATAATACCTTTAAAAGATTTACCTCTTATCCTTATATCTACTTCAGTATTAGACTTTGCATAATGCGTATTGATATAACCTAAAGCTATAGGTTCTTTTAATGTCGGTGACCAGCTTCCGCTTGTGATCTCACCTATTTTTTTGTTCTCATGGAATATTTCGCAACCTTTTCTGGCTATTGCCTTACCTAAAACTTTAATTCCAACTAATTTTCTTTTTATTCCATTTTGTGAGATCTTCTCTAGAGACTCTCTTCCAATGAAATTATGCTGGTTTTCTAAATGAACAACCCATCCGAGCCCTGCTTCATAAGGGTTTATTTTTTCATTAAGATCTTGTCCGTAGAGATGCATGCCTGCTTCTAATCTTAGGGTATCTCTTGAACCTAGACCACAAGGCAATAAACCTTTTGATAGTAAAAATTCCCATAAATTGATAGAAAGATTTTTAGGTAATAATATTTCTATACCATCTTCTCCTGTATAGCCAGTTTTAGAGATGAATATTTTTTTATAATCTTGAAATTTTTTTAATGGTTGATATTCACATCCAAAGTTATGTAAATGTTTTATTGAATATCCAGACCATTCTTCAAAATACTCATACGCTTTTTTACCTTGTATTGCTAACAAAGCATTACTCTGTTTAGCATTGGAAATTTGAATACTATTGTTATTTAAATTTTTACTTAACCATTCAAAATCAACTCTATAACGACTTGCATTGACTATTAAGAAAATTTCTGAAATATCTTTTTCTTGTAAACCTAAATCATATATTATTAAGTCATCAATTATTCCACCAGCATTGTTAAGAAGCAATGAATAACAACTTTGGCCTTTTGTAATTGAATAGAGATTTGTTGGAAAAAACTTTTGAATAATTTCTTTTGGATTTGTTCCCTTAATTGAAATTACGCCCATATGAGAAATATCAAAGAATCCAGCACTATCTCTAACGGCTTTATGTTCCTCTACTAATCCTGAAAATGTAATAGGCATTTCCCAGCCAGCAAAATTTATTAATTTTGCTCCAGATGCCTGATATTTTTCGTGGAGAGGGCTTTTGAGAAGTTTCATTTGATATTTCGTTAATTTGATCTATCTTTTTTATCAAATTAATTCTTTTTTTTACAGATTGTCTAAAGTCATAATTAAGCTTCTAGCAACTTTTGCGGCGACGATACTACTTACTCCGCTGGGATCTAACTCTGGAGATAATTCAACAATGTCAGCCCCTATAAGTGTATGTTGATTTAATATTTTTAAAATACTTTCAAAGTCTTTCCAGAAATATCCCCCAGGCTCAGGTGTACCTGTACCAGGAACTAAGCTAGGGTCAAACCAATCTAAATCTATAGTTAAATAGATAGGCGAAGATTTAAAATGAGACAATTTTTCATTTAGCAATTTTATATCTTTTGTTTCTTCAAAATTAATTAGTTGAGTTTTATTTCTCATGAAATCGAACTCATCTTTTGTCCCACTTCTTATCCCAATTTGAAAAATTGTTTGTTTTGGTAAAATTTCAAAACATCTTTTCATGGTGCAAGCATGACTAAATTTATTATTTAAATATGAATCTCTTAGATCAGCATGAGCATCTAATTGTAAAAGTATTAGATCAGGATATTTTTTTATCAGTGCCTGAACTACTCCTGTTGTTATTGAATGCTCACCTCCAAACAAGAGTGGCTTAAGATTTTTATCAATAATATATTTTGTTGCATGATTAACTTTATTAATTACAGATTCAGTATTAGTTAATTCTATTGATAATGATCCAAAATCTAAATAACCTAATTCATTGAGATCTTTATTAAGAATTGGGCAATATGTTTCTAAACTTTGACTAGCCATCCTTATAGCATGTGGTCCAAACCTGGCGCCAGATTTATAAGAGGTAGTTCCGTCATAATTAACACCAAATATTCCTATTTTAAAATCTATATTATTTTTGTTAGAACCCATAAAAATAGGCCCTTCTTTTTCAAATAGTTTGTTATTAATCATTAGTATTTTGCTTAAAAAGTTCTTTTAAGAATTTATTTGGGATCATTTTAAGTGAACCTTCTTGATAATTTAAATTCCAAATATCACAGCTATTTTCTATCGATTTAATTTGATTATGTTTCGGAATTAAGAAATCCTTTTCATTGTTAGAGGCAAAAGTCCAACTCCATATCCCACTTGGATAAAAAGGTACAAAAGCATACATTGTTGAGGATGTTTTAAAAATAGATTTTAAAGATTGAATAATTTTAATATGAATCTTTTTAAATGATTCTGGAGATTCACTTTGCGTGGCTAAAACACCTTTCTCTTTAAGAATTCTTTTGCATTCTTTATAAAAATTAGTACTAAATAATCCATTTGCAAAGTCTGAAGGGTCAGAGCAGTCTATTAAAATTGCATCGTAATAATTATTTTTAACATTTTTTACCCATTTACATCCATCGCAGATATTTATTTTTAGTCGTTTATCTAACCATGAATCACCTCCTATTTTCTTAAGAAAATGTTTTGATAAATTTATTACTTCTTCATCAATTTCTACTAAATCAATTGCTGTTATATCTTTATATTTCAAGCATTCTCTAAGTGTTCCTCCATCTCCCCCTCCAATTATAAGAACTGTATTAATTTTTGATAAGTTACTTAATGCTGGATGTACTAAGCATTCATGGTAATACTTTTCGTCTCTATCTGAAGTCATCCAACATCCATCAAGCATTAGAGCATTTCCATATTCAAATGTTTTTAATATGATGATCTCTTGATATGCAGTTTTTTTCCGAACTACTAATTTTCCTTTTAATCCATATCGCGAATCTTTGTGATTTTCATCTATCCAAATTTGATCATTATTCATTTTTAATTATTTAATCTTTTTTTGCTAAATCCCAAAGTCTCTTCAATTCATTTCGAGTGACTTTATCTATTTTATCATCTAATTTTTCTTCAATAAATGCAAATCTTTTGATAAATTTTTTATTTGCTTGATTGAGAGTTTCTTGGCTTTTTATATTAAGGAAAAATGATAGATTAATTAAAGTAAAAAAAATATCTCCCATCTCTTCTTTAATAGATTGTTCATCTTTATTTTCTAGAGCCTCCTTAAGTTCCCCTAATTCTTCATTAATCTTATCTAGAATTTGACTGTAATTTTCCCATGCAAATCCATATTTACTTACCTCGTCGGAAATTATTTCCGTTCCCTTAATAGGTTCTAAATATTTTAATTTTGAAATTAGGCTAGAACTTAAAGAATCTTCATATGCTACTTTATGTGTATTTTGTTTTAATTGTTCCCAAATTTTCTTGGCTTTTTCTTTAGAAATCTTTTCTTTTTTTTGAAAGACATGTGGATGTCGATATTTGATTTTTTTATTCAAACAATGAATTACATCTTTAATAGAAAATACTTCTTTCTCATATTCAATATCTGAATGGAGCATCACTTGTAATAAAAGATCCCCCAATTCTTCCTTCATATTAATCTTATCTTGTTTCTCTAAGGCCTCTATAAATTCATAACTCTCTTCTAAAAGATATGGTAAAAGAGTTTGATGGGTTTGTGAGTTATGCCATGGACATCCTTCCTCTTTATTTCGTATAGCATTGATATTATCTAATAATTCTTTGAATTCATTTAAAGTATCAAACTTATAATCTTCAAATTTTTTCAACTTCTCTTTATTATCCATAAAATATATTTATTATTAATTCAATTTTGCCTTAAAGTTGAAATATTTGAATATTAATTTCAAAACTTATTACTTAATCTATTAGAATAGGAAGAGGGAGGGCGATTAGCTCAGCGGTAGAGCGCCTGCCTTACAAGCAGGATGTCCCTGGTTCGAACCCTGGATCGCCCATTAAAGTAAAAAATTTCATATGCCAGAGATTGTAAATCTTTCTATTAGTAAGCCTGCAGCTGCCGAATTATCAAGACAGGCTTCTTTTGCTGGAACTCCTGGGCAAATGTTTATTGATCTGATTAATGATCTCGATAATGAAGGATGGTTACATATTCGGCTAAAGCCTGGAAATTGTAATGGTTCTCCAATTTCAAGAACTGAAGGAGTAACATTATTTGCAGATTCTGCAAAATTTTCTCTTTTTAAAGGGTTAGTTCTTGATTACTATGGTGATTTAAGTGGAGGAGGTTTTTTGATATCTTCTCCAGACAACTCTATAAGATGTTCTTGTGGTTCTGGTTTTAAGCTGTTGATTTGATTTTTAAATTTTTATCAAAAAAACGAAAAAAAAAATTATGAGTAATTATTTGCACAGATCAATATAAGATAGTAAGAGGTTATTTGAAATTTGTAATTTAAGATGAGTATTGAAAAAGATGATTTTACCTTAAAAAATTATGATCCTTCAGATATAGAGCAAAAATGGCAGAATAATTGGGAAAAATTCAAAGCTTTTAATGCAGATCCTGAGAAAGGAGGTGAGCCTTTTTGTATAGTAATCCCCCCGCCTAATGTAACTGGGTCGCTTCATATGGGGCATGCTTTTAATACTGCTTTAATTGACGTCATAGTTAGATTTCAAAGGTTGAGAGGTAAGAATGTATTATGTTTACCGGGTACAGATCATGCTTCTATTGCGGTACAAACTATTCTTGAAAAACAAATTAAAAAAGAGGGGTTAGATCTAGAAGAGATTGGAAGAGAAGAGTTTATGAAAAGAGCATGGAAATGGAAAGAGGAAAGCGGAGGTAATATTGTTTCGCAGCTCAAAAGTATTGGTTATTCTGTTGACTGGGGGCGAGAAAGATTCACTTTAGATGATCAATTAAATAAAGCCGTAGTATCGGCATTTGTTTTATTACATAAAAGAAATCTTATTTATAGAGGTGAATATTTAGTGAATTGGTGTCCCTCCTCTCAATCTGCCGTTAGTGATTTAGAAGTAGAAATGCAAGAGGTTAACGGATTTCTTTGGCATTTTAAATATCCTTTGATTATGGATGATCAAAATTTTGAGGATCAATATCTCGAAGTTGCCACCACAAGGCCAGAGACTTTATTAGGAGACACAGCAGTGGCCGTAAATCCAGAAGATAAAAGATATCAAAATTTTATTGGAAAGTACGTAAAGGTTCCATTCGTTAATAGAGAAATTCCAATTGTTGGTGATTCGCATGTGGATATGAGCTTTGGAACTGGTTGTGTAAAAGTTACTCCTGCTCATGATCCTAATGATTTCCAAATTGGCAAAAGAAATAATTTAAAGCAGATAAATATAATGAACAAAGATGGCACTTTGAACAATAATGCAGGTAAATTTGAGAATCTGGATAGATTCCAGGCTAGAAAACAAATAATTCAAGAATTAGATGATATAGGATTGCTAACTAAGATTGAAAATTATACACATACTGTTCCCTTCTCTGACAGGGGAAAGGTTCCAATTGAACCACTTTTATCAACTCAGTGGTTTTTAAAAATGGAGAATATATCTTCAGATTGTCTCGATAAACTAAATTCCAATGAACCTAATTTTATTCCTTTGAGATGGCAAAAGGTATATAAAGATTGGCTAACCAATATTAATGATTGGTGTATAAGTAGACAGTTATGGTGGGGCCACCAAATACCAGCATGGTATGTTTTAAATGATTCAGAAGATAAAGTAGATCAGAACACACCTTATGTAATAGCTCATGATGAAAATGAAGCATTAAATATTGCTAAAGAAAAATTTGGATTAAATATCAAACTTGTGAGAGATAAAGATGTTTTAGATACATGGTTTTCTAGTGGGCTTTGGCCTTTTTCTACTTTGGGATGGCCTTCAATAGATAGTAAAGATTTTCAAAAGTGGTATCCCAATAGTTTACTGGTAACTGGTTTTGATATTATTTTTTTCTGGGTGGCGAGGATGACAATGATGGGAAATATATTTACTGCAAAAATTCCATTTAAAGATGTATATATTCATGGCCTTGTAAGAGATGAAAATAATAAGAAAATGAGTAAAAGCGCAGGAAATGGAATAGATCCTTTATTGTTAATTGAAAAGTATGGATCAGATGCTTTGCGCTTCGCTTTAATACGTGAAGTTGCAGGAGCTGGGCAAGATATAAGGTTGGATTTTGATAGAAAAAAGCAAACATCATCTACAGTAGAAGCTTCTAGAAATTTTGCAAATAAGCTTTGGAATGCCACTAAATTTGCGTTGATTAATACTACTAAAAATGTAAATGTAGAAAAGATGGAATTTGAATCAAATAAATTAGAATTATCAGATCAATGGATTTTATCTAGATTAAATAAAACTAAAAATAAGGTAACAGACCTTATACATAATTATAAATTAGGCGAGGCCGCTAAGCTTATTTATGAATTTACATGGAATGACTTTTGTGATTGGTATGTTGAGTTTTTAAAACCAAGATTTAATGCAAATGAATCTACCAGTCGTTCTAATGATGAAAATTTATTAATACATATTTTGAATGATATTTTAATAATGCTCAATCCTTTTATGCCTCATATCACAGAGGAACTTTGGCATGCATTGAATAATCATTCTCAAAATAAATTATTATCATTGCAAAAATGGCCATCAATTTATAGTGATCATATAAATAATGATTTAGAAAAGTCTTTTGAAGAATTTTTTGAGATTATTAGATTAATAAGGAATCTTAGGGCTGAAATAGGACTCAAACCTTCGCAATTGATTTCAATATATTTAATCTCTAATAATTCAAAATTATTGAATTTCTTAATCAAGTTAGCATCAGATATTAAGCTATTTACTAAGTCAGAAAATGTTTATATATTTCAAGAGGCTGAAATCAATAGAAAAGATTATGCAAAATCATTTTCAGGAATAGTGGGAGATCTTGAGGTTTATTTACCATTCGAGGGAATCATAAATTTAGATGTTCTTAGAGAAAGACTTACAAATGATCTTTCTAAAGTTAACAAAGAAATTGAGGTTCTTAGTAAAAGAATTGAAAATAAAAATTTTCTAGAAAAAGCCCCCAAAGATATTGTTAATGAATGCAAATTAAAATTAGATGAAGCTAAATCAAAATCAAAATCTATTATTCAAAAATTAAAAATGATAGATTAATGTCTTTTCTAATAGATAATTTTTTAAATTTTTTATTTTATTTGGATACTGGATGGGGTATTGTTACTTTTGTATTTTTTTATATAATTTCAGTTTTATTAATTTTACCGGCTTCTTGGTTATCATTGTTAGCAGGTTTTTTGTATGGTCCATATTTCGGCTCAATTGTTGTCTTTTTAAGTGCTTTTATAGGAGCATCGATATCCTTTTTCCTTGCTAAGGAATATTTTTTTAAAAAGATTGTGATAATAATTAGTAGATTTCCCAAAATTAAACTTTTAGAAAAAATTATCAATAAAGGGGGTTTAAAATTAATAATTCTTACTCGATTATCTCCTCTTTTCCCCTTTAGTATTCTTAATTATTTTTATGGTTTAAATAAAGTAAGTTATAAGGACTTTTCTATAGGTTTGTTATTTATTATTCCTGGGACCTATCTATATTGTGCTCTTGGAAGTTTGTCAAATAACTTAGATGAGATAAAAAATTTAAAATTAAATGGTAATACTGTAACAACAATAATAAGTATAGTTTCAACATTTTTAATAATTTACTTTTTGACAAAATATTCTAATGAAGTCATAAAAGAATCTTCTGAAAATTAATCTTTTATATTTATATCTTTTAAAGTTGCAAAAAAAATAAACCAATAAAGCCTTATTCTTCCAAATAATGTTTTATTAAGAATTAAATTTTCATATTTTGCTCGACCGCATTCAGTCTTGATTAATCGGTATATTTTTTTATTTTTCATTTTTCAGAAAATTAATAAAATCTAATTCATTAATTATACTAATATCAAGTTTCTTCGCTTTATCCAATTTACTGCCAGGCTTTTCACCAGCAATTAAGTGATTAATACTTTTGCTAATTGCGCTTTTTACAAAACCTCCTTGTTCTTCTATTTTTTCAACAATTTGATCTCTTTTGAATTTTTGAAATTTTCCTGTTATGACAAATTGTTTGCTATGTATATTTGAATTTGTTTCTTGTAAAAATAAATTATCATTAAAATCAAAATTGACTCCTTTTGAAATCAAATTATCAATTAAAGTAATATTATTTTTATCTAAAAACCAATTGCGTAATGCATCAACAATTTCTATCCCAACGCCATTAATACTTTCTAGCATTTCAGGATTAATTAAAGATGCTTTTTTTAATTTATCAATTGAATTGAATTTAGAGCATATATTTTTTGCTGTTACTTCACCAATATGATTAATTCCTAGAGCATATAGTTTCTTATCCCAAGATTTAGTTTTTGAATTTTCAATAGCCAAAAGTAAATTTGAGATTGATTTATCTCCCATCCTTTCTAAGGATTGTAATTTTGTATAATTTAAATTATATATGTCATAAATGTTAGAAATTAATTTAGCTTCAAATAATTGTTCAATAATTTTATTACCAAGACCATCAATATTCATTGCTGGTTTACTAACCCAATGCTTAAGTTGACCAATTAGAATCGATCGACAATTTTTATTAACACATCTTGTAGCAGCTTCTTTAATATTTTTTTGTAAATTTTCTCCGCATGATGGGCATACTATCGGAAATAAAAATTTTTCTGATCCTTTAACTCTTAACTTATTTATTACTTTAACTACTTCGGGTATAATTTCGCCTGCTTTTCTTACTACGATTGTATCGTGATTATGTATATTTAACTCTTCAAATCTATCGAAATTATGTAAGGTGGCTCTTGAAACTATAGTTCCGGCAAGTTGAACTGGTTCGAAATTTGCAACTGGTGTTATAGCTCCAGACCTGCCGATTTGAAAACTTAAATCTTTGATTTTTGTAGAGACTTCCTCTGCTGGAAATTTAAGAGCAATAGACCATCGAGGTGCTTTTTGAGTAAAGCCTAAAATTTTTTGTAAATAAATATTATTAACTTTAAAAACAATACCATCAGTTTCATAATCAATATTCTTTCTTTCTTTTTCCCAAAATTTGCAATATTTATCTAATTCTTCAAAGTCTTTTAATAATTTTGAATTGTCATTAATTCGAAAACCACATGCTTTTAGAAATTTTAATCTTTCAGAATGATAGTTATAAGATTTATGATTATGGAAATCCTCCGAATAATGAACTTGATATGCAAAGAAGTCTAGATTTCTTTTTGCTACTATTTTTGGATCTAGTTGTCTTAAGGATCCTGCGCATGCATTTCTAGGATTTGCAAATAGAGTTTCGTTGTTAACTTCTCTTTCTTTATTAATAAGTTTAAATGATTTGTTTGATATAAATGCTTCACCTCTAACTTCTAGTATTTTTGGTGGGTTTTTAATTCTTAATTTCAAAGGTATAGATCTAATTCTTTTCACATTATTAGTAATATTTTCTCCTTCTTTCCCATCTCCTCGTGTGGCTGCATTTTTTAGTATTCCATTTTCATATTTTAAAGCTATTGCATTCCCATCAATTTTTAATTCTGCTATTAAAAAATTATTAGAAATTTCTGTTTGATTTTTCTCTCTTAATATTTTTTTTACTTTATTAATCCAGTCTTTCAGTTCTTTATAACTAAAGGCATTATCTAGACTATAAAGTGGAATTGAATGTATTACTTTTGAGAAACCTTTTGAAATTTGACCACCTAATCTATTAGTGGGGCTATCTTCCGTTTTAAGATTAGGAAAATCATTTTCAATGGTAATCAATTCTCTATATAGGCTGTCATACAAAGAATCTGCAATTTCAGGTTTATCTAATGTGTAATAAGAGTAGTTGGCATCATCAATTAATTTTTTTAATTCAATAATTCTTAGTTTATTAACGCTTTCTCTATCCACTGATTTTATTAATTATTTTGCTTTTGATATTCTGTCAATTTTCCAGTCATTATCAATTTGTGAGAAGGTGAAGTCTAATGGTAACTCTTCTTTTTTATCTTCGGTTTTCAGATTAAGAGTAATGATAATTTGATCTTCTTCGATTCTAGGTGTACCAGATTTTAAATTTCTGTATTTATTTAAATTTAAGCTAGCTAGAAATTTTAAAAAATCTTGCCTTTTTACATGAGTTTTATAGGTTTTACTTGTTAATCCATATGCAGCGTCAATTCTACCTGCAGCAATCTGATCAAAGAATTTTCTTACTAGGGGATTAATTCCTCTAGCTCGGATAACAAGTTTAACAGCATTAAATGTCCAAAAAGAAATTAAAACTGCTCCGCCAGCCAAAAGGGCTTTAACTCCAATATCTTTAACTAGTGTTGCGTCCATAATGATAGGTTTTTTAATACTTTAGGGAAATAAATCGATTTTGATGGTTTTATTTGTCAAAATAATAATAAATTTTATTTATAGTGGCAGTAATTCCTCTCATCCCAATATTTCATAAGTTCAATAAATTATTTTTTAAAAATACTTTAACAATTAATCAAGAACCAATCGTAAAGATTAAATGGAGTGATAATAGATTAAGAACTACTGCAGGTTTTTATAAAAGGATAAAAGCTAAGGGAACTGTACAGTCAGAAATAATTCTATCCAAACCAGTTTTAGCAAATTCAGAACTGCAAAATATCCATAGTACTTTATGTCATGAGATGATACATGCATGGATAGATCGTATTTTAAATATTAATGAAATTCATGGAATCCATTTTATAAGCAAAATGGAGCAAATTAATTTGCAACAGAACAATTTCAAAGTAACAATTAAGCATAATTTTCCAGTTTTAAGAAAAGAACTAAAATACGTGGGAGTTTGTCTTAATTGTGGTAATCAATATTTATATAGAAAAAGGATGAAAAATATTGCATGCAAAAAATGTTGTAATCTTTTTTTTAATGGTTTATGGAATAAAAAATGCATGATTATCTTTGATTAATGATTTTTAAATTGATTATGTTTCTAAAAATGCTTTTTTACATAATTTAGATTAATTTGGGTTTAAAATTATTTTATGGAATCATCTAGAAGAAGGAATAATAAGAATAATTTTGAGATTGGTAATCTTGATAAAAAAGTGGATCAATTTTTTGAAGCAGGGCGACAATTTGTTGACGGAGTATCTGGCACAAGACCAGGTAGTAGAAGGAGAGGAAGGTTTAATAGATTGTCACGTGCAAATGTCAAAGATATGGGCAGATGGGTAAATGATAAGATTGATTCTATTTTTGAAGACGAGGATTTAGAGGATTGGTTTGATGAAGATGAAAATAGCGATCAATTTAAATATTTCAGTAGAGATATAGACTCAGAATCTACAAAAGAAAATTTTAGTAACAAAAGGCCTTTAGAGGCTAGATCATTAAGAGAATTAAATGAACCTGTTTCAAATAAATCTGCAAGACTTTTATACCCAGTTGACGATTGGCCTGAAGAAACTGATTTTAAAGTTAATAAGTGGCAGAGGTCTAATAATGAAAGACAAGAAATTAATCCTGATAGAGATAATGAAATTATTAGAACTCCCAAAACCAAAAGTTTTCCAAAATCAAGAAGAAGAAGAATATAAATTTTCAAATTTTTTAATATCAGAATCTCCAATCCATTTTTCTATGAATGGATTAAAAACTTCTCTAATAATAGTTAATGGTTTTCTATTTCTAAAAAATCTATAGTTTCTTGACCAGAAAGGGCCTTTAGATGAGAATTCTTTTTCTAACCAATTTGACGTCACAAGTCCAATTGTATCTATCTCTCTAAATAATTCAGATCTATCTTGAGTGAGATTTTTCCAAATTGGTTCTTTTTTATTAGTTAGATTAACTTTTACTTGTTCAATATTCCACCAACTCTCAGCCCAAGCTAATTTTCTTTCATTATTTTTTATCCAAACTTGTCTTCTTATTAATGGTTTTTTTAATTGATGAATTTCTTTAGGACCTTCACCTTCAAAATGATTATTTTCATTCATTCCAATTAATTCAATTTTTGTTTCTTGTTTGGTTAGAAGCTGCAAATGTCGAGTGGGACTGCCATCTCCTAAAAGCATTAGTTTCCAGGCACCTGGAATTTCAGGCAGATTATTTTCACTTAGAAAGTTACTGGCTTTCTCTTCCCATAAAATTAAAGGTGATTGAAAAAGTGAATTATTCAGTGTTACTTAAAGAAACTTTCACGATCATAACTGTTTTTTAATCAGTTTATTATTACTTTTAAGCTCTTTAATTTTTAACCAAACTAATAAAGCTGTTAAATCAGCTTTGCTAACACCAGGTATCTTTGATGCATCACCAAAATTATTTGGTTTTATGGAATTTAATTTTTCTCTCGCTTCTAAAGATAAAGTATCAATTTTGCTATAGTCAATTTCTTGTGGAAGAGATTTTAAGGTTTGCTTATTTATTTGATCAATATTATTTTTTTGCCTTTTTAAGTATCCCTCATATTTAATATCTATTTCAACTCCTTCTATAACTTCTCGAGATAGTGTTTGATCAATTAAGCCATGAGTAAGAAGTGTTGCAGCATTGAGATGAGGTTTTTTAAGTAGATCTTTTAGGGTTGAAGATCCCTTTATTTTAAAGTTATAATTGCGCTCTAATTTTGTCGCAATTAAATCAGAACTTTTAATTCTGGTTTTTTCAAGCCTTATTTTTTCTTTGCGAATAGCATCAATTTTTTGTTGAAAAAGGGCCCATCTTGAATTACTAATTAATCCAAGTTTATAACCTAGTGGGGTTAGTCTTCTATCCGCATTATCTCCTCTTAAGGTAAGTCTATACTCACTTCTGCTCGTAAGCACTCTGTAAGGCTCTTTTAAATCTCTAGTAATTAAATCGTTAATCATTGTGCCTATATAACTACTTTCTCTAGAAAATATAACAGGATTTAATCCTTTGAGTTTTTGAATAGCATTAATTCCTGCAACTAAACCTTGTGCAGCCGCCTCTTCATATCCTGTAGTGCCATTAATTTGTCCCGCAGAAAAAAGACCATCTATTTCAATAGTTTCTAGCGATTGCTTTAACTGTGTTGCGGGAATATATTCATATTCAACAGCATAAGCTGGTCTTAACATTGTGCATTCTTCTAAACCAGGCAAGGTTCTCAAAAGTTCTAATTGAATATTTTCAGGTAAGCCTGTAGAAAATCCTTGAACATATATCTCCGGTGTATCGATACCTTCTGGTTCGAGAAAAATTTGATGTGATTCCTTGTCTGCAAATTTTACAATTTTATCTTCAATTGATGGACAATATCTTGGTCCTTTGCTATCTATAAATCCTCCATATATAGGAGTTAAATGTAAATTATCTTTTATTAATTTATGAGTTTTACCAGTTGTTCTAGTTATATAACAACTTATTTGTCGCATATTTTTTCTAGTATTTGGGAGGAATGAAAAGTATCTATTTTCTGCAGTGCTAGGTTGTTCATCGAGTTGATCAAATTTTATACTTCGCTTATCAACCCTGGCCGGTGTTCCAGTTTTTAATCTTTCGGTTTTTATGCCTAGATTATGTAGACATTCAGTAAGTCCGTGTGCAGCTTGCTCTCCAGACCTTCCTGCGGGCATCGATTTATTCCCAATCCATATTTTCCCTTCAAGAAAAGTTCCTGCTGTGATAATTACTGATTTAGCAGAGTAATTGCTTCCGAAGAAAGTCTTAACTCCTTTGATTTGCTTTTTTTTAATTTTATGGTTATTGGAAATGTATACCTTTTCTTGAATATCTAAATCTGTAATCATTGCTTCTTTCAGAGTGAGATTATCAGTATTTTGAAGAATTTCTATCATTCTTTTTGAATATTCGCGTTTATCTGTTTGAGCTCTTAATGCCCATACCGCTGGACCTCTGCTTGCGTTTAATATTCTTTTCTGAATAGCTGTTTCATCTGCGACCTGCCCGATAATTCCTCCTAAAGCATCTACTTCATGTACTAATTGACTTTTGGCTGGCCCTCCAACCGCTGGGTTACATGGTTGCCAAGCTATACGGTCCAGATTTATCGTAAATAATGCAGTTGAGAATCCTTGCTTTGCACAAATGATAGCTGCTTCACATCCAGCATGACCTCCCCCTATAACTATCACATCAAAAGACTCATTTTGTTTTGATTTAAATTCCATGTGAATTTTTTAATTTGCTAAATTCCTAAATCTTGTATATTGAGGCTCAAACAGTAATTTTACAGTTCCAACAGGTCCATTTCTATGCTTGGTCACAATAATTTCTGTTATTCCCCTGTCTTCTGTTTCGGGATTATAGTATTCATCTCTATATATCATCAATACTAAATCAGCGTCTTGTTCTATAGATCCAGATTCTCTTAAATCACTTAACATTGGTCTTTTGTTCGTTCTGGATTCAACGCCCCTGCTTAATTGAGATAATGCTACGACCGGAACTTTTAATTCCCTGGCCATACTTTTTAATCCTCTTGTGATTCTCGATAATTCTTGAACCCTATTATCTGGAGTAGTTCCTTCCATTAACTGCAAATAATCAATAACAATTAATCCAAGTTCTTTCCCTTGTTCAGCTATTAGTCTTCTACAAAGGGATCTCATCTCTAAAACACCTAAATTTGGCTTGTCGTCAATAAATATAGGCAATTGTCCAAGTGAATTGATCCCCTCACCAAGTAAAGGCCACTCATCTTGTTGAAGTCTTCCTGTCCTGAGTCTTCCACTTTCAATACCCACCTCCATTGAAAGGAGTCTATATGTAAGTTGTTCTTTACTCATTTCAAGGCTAAAAACGCAAACAGGTAAATCTTGTGATTGAGCAACGTTTTTTGCCAAGTTTAAAACCATTGATGTTTTACCCATTGAAGGTCTGCCTGCAACAATGATTAGATCACTTCTTTGAAAACCTTGAGTCATTGCATCTAGATCATAAAAATTAACAGGAATTCCAGCTACTGATGTTCCTAGGGATCTCGCTTCAATTTCATTAAATGTGCTGGTAAGTATCTCAGATGCTTGAGTTAGACCTTTACTAGGTTTTTCTTGACTAATTTCAAAAATTTTCTGTTCTGCTTTATCTAGTACTTCGTCTGTTGCTTGAGACTGATCAAATCCAAGTTCTATTACTTCATTACCAGATCTAATAAGTTGTCTACGTAGAAATTTGTCGCTTATTAAATTAGCTACTTGTTCTATCGATGCTGTAGATGAAACGTTTTCAACTAACTCTACTAATTTACTATTTCCTCCGATTTTCTCAAGTGTTCTATTGTCTGCAAGCCATGCGCTCATTGATGTAAGGTCGGTTGGTTTTCCCTGTGTATGCAGCATTAAAGCTGTGCGGTAGATTTCTTGATGTGCAGATATATAAAAAGCTTCAGGCCTTAATATATCAGCTATTCTTCCAATTGCGTCTGGATCTAATAGGATCCCACCTAATACTGATTCTTCAGCTTGTATGTTTTGTGGAGGGATTAGACCTGTATTATCATTGTTAAAATCTTTGGTACGTTGTTTATCATTAGGAAATGGGATAGAAACCATATTTATAAATACTTAGATATATACTCTGGCTAATTTTTAAAAATATGCAACCAATTGTTTAACTTATAACTTCAATATTAACTTCCGCACTTACTTCAGGGTGTAATTTGATTGAGACACTATATGAGCCAAGCGAATGAATATCGGGAACTGTAATATCTCTCCTGTCGATTTCTTTTTTAGTTGATGACTTAATTACCTCAGCGACATCGCCATTAGTGACTGTTCCAAATAAAACTCCATCCTCGCCAACTTGTTTTTTGATAGAAAACCTGCCGATTGTTTTTAAAGCAGTTTTAAATTCAATAGCTTCTTGTTTAACTTTTTCGGCGGCAATTTTTTCTTTTTCTCTTTTCTTTTCTATTTGTTTAAGGACAGATGGGGTCACATTAACTGCTTTCCCTAAGGGAAATAAATAGTTTCTTGCGTAACCAGGAGCAACATCTACGACATCTCCGTCTCTTCCTAAGCTTGAAATAGACTCAGTTAATACAACTTGAACTCTTTTAGCCATGATATTTTATTAATTTATTTAATAATAAGTCCTTGAGGGTAACTTTATCTTTTTTGCAAAGCCAAATCTTGCAAGAAGTTTAATATGCTCCCATGTTAAATCAATTTGCCCTTTAAAAAGACCTTGTTTAGCTGAATTAGGAAAAGCATGATGGTTATTATGCCATCCTTCTCCGAATGTTAAAGCAGCAACCCAAGCATTATTTCTTGACTCATCACCACTGTCAAAAGCTATTGAGCCCCAACAGTGCGTAGCTGAATTAACAAGCCATGTTATGTGGTAAACAACTACTAACCTTAATGGGATTCCCCATAAAACCATTGACCAACCTCCAACTCCTAATTTTTCTCCCATTGCAAATAAAGTTAATCCAATCGGAATTTGTAAGAATAAAAAATACTTATTAAGAAATCTATAATAAGGATCCTTAATAAGATCTCGGCTTAATTTTGGAACTGCTTTTAGAGCTTCAACATCTTCGAACATCCATCCCATATGACTCCACCAGAACCCCCTTTTACTATTGTGATGATCAACCTCTGTATCAGAAAATGAATGGTGATGTCTATGTAAACCGACCCAATCAATAGGTCCATGTTGGCAGCTTAGTGCGCCACATGTAGCAAAAAATCTTTCTAGCCATAGTGGAACAATAAATGCTCTGTGTGAGAGCAATCTGTGATAGCCAAGGGTCACTCCGAGACATGCAGTTACCCAATAAAAGAAAAACAAACTCATTATTGATGGGATGCTCCAGAATTTTGGTTGTAAAGCAACAATTGAAAGAAGGTGAATAACAATCATAAAAAAAATTGTTCCCCAAGTTTTATGAAGCTTAGGTGGGTATTTTGATGTCTCTGAAGAAGGAGCAATAAATTTTTCATGTAAATCAATTACTTTTTCAGGGGGAACTGGCTTAGATAGCTTTGCTGTTTCTTGGAATAAAACTTTATTCATAATATTTAATAGTTTTCAAATGAGCCGATATGAAATAATATCATACTATACTATTGATCAAATTACTTATCTGTGAGTGCTGGTTATCGTGATAAATTATCAAAGGGTCGTAGGGCTATGGCTCATTTGATACATGTATGGCATGAGAGGAATGCTTGGTCTCATAAAATTTTACCTTTGCTATCAGATATCCTAGATTTAGGAAGAGTTCATAATTCGCAAATCTCAAATTTAAGAAATGGTAAGCTTTCTTCTCCCGGGCCAGAGGTTTTTTTGGCACTAGCTCAAGTCAATATGATTCTTGATCATGGAATAGAATCGATTAGGGATCAATTAGAGGAAGAATACCCAGAGCTTTGGAAGGTACTGAAAGATTCTTCATATCCTTTGAAGAATGATTCCGGTAGTCCTTTAACGGCAGGCGAATTATTCGAGATTTTTTCTGGTTTAAAGCCCTTACCCTCATCCTTTGATTGGTTTATAGAAGATGAAGAAGCATCTCAATTAAGTGAAGCTCTTTCAGATTTTTTTTGCAGAAATCGACCTTGGCGTCATTGTAAGAATGATATTATGAATGCCTATTCAGTCTCAAAAAATACTAGAAGGGAGCGTTTTGCAGAGGTTATAGCTGGCTTAAAAGACTATACTGCGGAGGAACTTGATGGAGAACTGTTAGATTTGTATGAGACCTCACGTAAATTAGCATTATTTGATGATCATGGACCTAATATTTTCTTAGAGGAACTTCGTAATATGGTTTCAAAGAAAGAATCTACATTTTAGTTGAATGATTAATAAATCAGATGATTTGCATAAAATTGAACAATTTATTTTTGCTTGCGAAAACGAGTTAAAAGAAATATTTATTGAGAGATCAAATAAAGTTTATTTGAAATTAAGACATATTCTTGCCATTTTTAAAGATGAAAAACTTTCAACATCTCATTTTCAGCAATCTACTGGTCTGGGATACGGTGATATCTCGCGAGAAAAAATTGATAATATTTTTGCAAAACTTTTTTGTGCTGATAAGGCTGCTGTAAGGATGCAATTCGTAAGCGGAACGCATGCAATTAGCTCTGTTTTATTTGGAATACTAAGACCTGGAGATACTATGATATCTCTTACTGGTTCTCCTTATGATACTCTCGAGGAAGTTATTGGTTTACGAGGAGAAGAAGTTGGTTCCTTAACTGATTTTGGTATTAAATATAAGCAATTAGATTTTGTAGACAATAAATCATTTTTTTTAAATACCAAGGATTTAATTATTAATACAAATTGTAAGTTAGTTTTTATTCAAAAAAGCTGTGGTTATAGCTGGAAAAAATCTTTAACAAACATGGATATTAAGAAAATTTGTTCATTTGTCCATTCAATAAGACCAGACTGTATATGTTTTGTTGATAATTGTTATGGGGAATTGGTTGAAGATTCTGAGCCTATTGTAAATGGGGCAAATATAATAGCAGGATCATTAATTAAAAATTTAGGAGGGACAATAGTTCCGACAGGAGGATATGTAGTTGGAGATTCAAATCTGGTCGAACTGGCTTGTTCTAGATTAACCGCTCCAGGTATTGGATCCGAGGGAGGAGTGAATTTTGGACTTAGTAGATTAATACTTCAAGGTTTGTTTTTATCACCTCAAATGGTTTGTGAATCATTGAATTGTGCTGATTTATTTGCCTTGGTTTTTTGTAAACTTGGCTTTGATGTACTACCAAAAGCAGGATTTTACAGATCAGATATTATTCAATCAATTCAATTGAAAGATCCATTGCTTGTGCAAATAATTTGCCAATCTTTACAAAGTACTTCTCCTGTTGATTCTTTTTTAAATGTTTTACCATCTCCGATGAATGGTTATAGTTCAAATTTAATCATGTCTGGTGGAACATTTGTTGAGGGTAGTACAAGTGAATTCTCAGCAGATGCACCTTTAAGAGAGCCATATAATTTATTTGTTCAAGGAGGTACACACATAGCACATGCCAAAATCGCTTTAATTCAGTTAATATTGAAACTATTGAAAGAAAACCTTGTTAATAGGGAATTTTTAAATTCTTTTTAGATATCAATGACTTATTCTTTTCCAGAAAATTTAAGATATGCTGATACGCATGAATATATTAAAGAAGAAAATGGTCTAATAAGGATGGGAGTTAGTGAATTTGCTATTGATCAGTTAGGAGATATTGTCTTTATAGAATTAGCTGAAAAAGGTGAAGTTATTTCGAAGGGAGATACTTTTGGAACAATTGAATCTGTTAAAGCTGTTGAGGAAGTTTATCTTCCTTTTTCAGGCGAAATTATCGAAAAGAATCAAGAGGTGATAGATAACCCCGAAATCCTCCAAAATGATCCCATTAATGATGGTTGGCTTATTTTAGTTAAACCAGAACCAAGTTATAATTACGATAATTTAATGAGTTCTGAAGAGTATAAGTCGAAAGTTGCACCAAAATAACAACTTAAAGCAAATTCCTGAATATCGGCTATTTTAAATAAAAATATTAAAAATGAAATTAGATCAGTATTCTGATTTGTTTGAAGATAGACATTTAGGGCTGAATAAAGACGATGAAACTCGAATGCTATCTAAGCTTGGTTTTAAGAATTTGGATGAATTCATTGGTCAAGTAATTCCTCAAGAAATTAAAACTCAAGAAAATAGTCATAAATTACCTTTAGGAACTACTGAACTGAAAGCCCTAGGTGAATTACAAGAAAAATCAAATCTAAATATTTCTATGAGGTCTTTAATTGGCCTAGGTTACTATGGGACTCACATGCCAGAAGTAATAAAAAGACATGTCTTTGAAAATCCTCGTTGGTATACGGCATATACTCCATATCAAGCAGAAATATCTCAAGGAAGACTCGAGGCACTTTTTAATTTTCAAACTTTAATTTGTGAATTAACAGGATTTCCCCTATCAAATGCATCTTTATTAGATGAAGGGACGGCTGCTGCAGAGTCTATGGCAGTAGCTTATGCATCCAGGAAAAATAAGGACGCAAACATCTTTTTGGTTCATGAATCAGTTTTTAATCATTCTTATAATGTTTTAGCTACACGAGCTAATCCAAGTGGAATAGTTTTAAGAAGATTTGATGGTAATAATTGTGATATAGATGCATCTGTTTTTGGAATCTTAATTCAACTGCCGGGACAAAATGGTGAGTTATTTGATCCCTCCTTTTTAATTTCCAAAGCACATAAATTAGATATTTGTGTCTGTGCTGCTATTGATCCTTTGGCGCAGATTTTAATTAAACCTATTGCTCATTTTGGAGTAGATATTGCTATTGGTTCAATGCAAAGATTTGGTGTCCCTATTGGATTTGGTGGGCCACATGCTGCTTTTTTTGCCTGCATGAATAAATTCAAGAGATTGATCCCTGGACGGATCGTAGGTGAAACAATTTCTAAAGGTGGTGAAAAATCTTTGAGATTGGCTTTGCAAACTCGAGAACAGCATATTAGAAGAGAAAAAGCTACAAGTAATATATGTACGGCACAATCTTTATTAGCGGTTACTTCTTCTTTCTATGCTATTTATCATGGTTTTTCAGGCTTAAGGAAAATCGCCGAAAGAATTGTAATTTATAGAAGATATTTAGAGAGACAATTACACGAATTTGGTTTTCAAATTGATCAAGGCATAAGGTTTGATAGTTTTGATGTTTATTCTGAAAAAGCAGTAGACATTCATAAAGCAGCTTTAAAAGAAGGATTTAATTTAAGGATTTTACCTTTAGGGGCCGATATAAATGATGCTAAAGGTTTTGGTATTTCCTTAGATGAATTAACTGACGATAATGAAATTTCTAAGATTTTGAGTTTTATTTCAACCGCAATAAATAAAAAAATTGAAATTATGGATATATTAGATAGGCATTTTCGTCTTGATGGTATCCCTCTCAGAGAGGATAATTTTTTGCAGCAAAATGTATTTCAACTGAATAAAAGTGAAAGTGAGTTGATGCGCTATATATATCAACTGGCAGAAAAGGATTTTTCACTTGTCGATGGGATGATTCCTCTGGGCAGTTGTACTATGAAATTAAATGCGGTTGCTGAATTAAGTCCTATTTCTTGGGGTAAATTTTCTGCAGTTCATCCTTTTTCTCCTAAATCTCAAACAAGAGGTTTTTTAAGTGTAATATCTGAACTTGAGGAGTGGATTGGTGAGCTTGTTGGTTTAGATGCGGTTTCTTTTCAACCAAATGCTGGTTCACAAGGAGAATTAGCGGGGCTTTTAACTATAAGATCTTATTTTTATGACAAAAATGATTTAGATAGAGATATATGTTTAATACCTAAAAGTGCTCATGGTACAAACCCTGCTAGTGCTGTCATGGCTGGATTTAAAGTGGTTTCAATAGAATGTGATGAAGAAGGTAATATAGATATTGATGATTTATCCTTTAAGATCAAATCTTTTGGTTCTAAAATTGGCGCCTTAATGCTTACTTATCCTTCAACTCATGGTGTTTTTGAAGAAAGAATAAGAGACATTTGTGATTTAGTTCATGGTAAGGGTGCTTTTGTATATCTTGATGGTGCAAATTTAAATGCTCAAGTTGGCTTATGTAAACCTGGTGATTATGGAGTTGATTTGTGCCATTTGAATTTACATAAAACATTTTGCATTCCTCATGGAGGAGGAGGTCCAGGTGTTGGACCAATAGCTGTATCAAAGGTTTTAAAGCCTTACTTACCAAAACATAACTTGAATAAATTTGGTAGTGGTGATAATTTATCTTATTCAGTATCTTCATCTGAATATGGCAGCGCGAGTATACTCCCTATAAGTTGGATGTATATAAGAATGATGGGTTATCAAGGGCTGCGAAGATCAAGTTCTCATGCAATATTATCGGCAAATTATATTGCTTTTTCATTAAAAGAAAAATTTAAAATTTTGTATAAAGGAAAAAATAATTTTGTTGCGCATGAATGTATTCTCGATTTTAGGGATTTAAGACAAAATTCAGGTTTAGGTGTTAATGATATTGCAAAAAGGCTTATAGACTATTGTTTTCACGCTCCAACAATTAGTTGGCCAGTGGCTGAAACGATGATGATTGAACCGACTGAGAGTGAGTCTTTAAAAGAAATTGATAGATTTTGTGACGCCATGCTAAGCATTGGAGATGAAATAGTGGAGATAAAAAATAATTTATTACCAAGGAACGATAATCCAATAATTAATGCTCCGCATACTTTAAAAGAATTAATTATTGAAAATTGGGATAGATCTTATTCAAAAGAGAGAGCAGCTTATCCTTATAAAATCAACTTTTATAATAAATATTGGTCTCCTGTCTCAAGGATAAATAATGCTTATGGAGATAGAAATCTTGTTTGCTCATGCAGTTTTGAAAATGATGAAAATTTAACTCATGAAAAAAAATGCGCTTGAGGGGTGGCATTTTGTTTATTCATTCGTTAAATTCAAGAAAAATAAAAAATTAATTTTTTCTTTAAGTTTTTTTTTG